>JAUIFY010000330.1 GCA_030430245.1 bacterium
GCGCGTCGTCCGCCCGCTTCTATTACGAAGCCATGCGCTCGGGCGCACTCGGTCCGCAGCCCCGGCTCGAGACGCCCGTCGGCCATGCCTGCTTCCCCAAGGAGATCCTCGCGGCGCCCCGGAGCTGGTGTGAGGCCGCCTTCAACGTCGTGCAGTGGACGGACATGCCCCGCGGCGGGCATTTCGCGGCGCTCGAGCAGCCCGCGCTTCTGCTCGAGGACGTGCGGACCTTCTTCCGCCGGTTCCGAAGCTGAAGCTCCTTCGGAGTCGCGTCCCGGGCACCGGCACGACCTGGTGATTATTGCATTCTCGCCATGGCAGAATTACGTTTCCACGGAGCCCGCCCACCGCCCAGGGAGACCGCGATGCCCGAGATGCCCCGAATCATCAGCATGGATGACCATCTGATCGAGCCTCCCCACCTCTGGCAGTCCCGGCTGCCGGCGAAGTACCGGGACGAGGGACCCCGGGTCGTCGTCGCGCCGCGCGGCGACTTCACGCTCGACGGGGCGAACTACGTCGAGAAGCCGGGAGACGGCCCGGACATGGCCGCTTGGTGGTACTACGAGGACCACGTCTTCCAGCTGAAGCAGACCGTCTGCTGTCCCGGCGTTCCGCCCGAAGAGGTGAAGCCTCTCGGCGTGACCTTCGAGGACATCCCGGCGGGTTGCTACGAGCCGCAGGCGCGCATCGCCGACATGGAGCTCAACCACGTCGAGGCGTCGCTCTGCTTCCCGAACTATCCGCGCTTCTGTGGGCAGCTCTTCGCCGAGCGGAAGAACATGGAGCTCTCGAAGCTCTGCGTCGAAGCGTACAACGACTTCATGGTCGAGGAGTGGTGCGGCGGCAGCGGCGGCAGGCTGATTCCGCTGTGCATCGTTCCGCTCTGGGACGTCGATCTGGCGGCGGCGGAGATCCGCCGCAATGCGGCCCGGGGCGTACGGGCCGTCGCCTTCTCCGAGCTTCCCTCCTGGCTCGGCTATCCGTCGATCCCGAGCGGTGGCTGGGACCCGTTCCTCGAGGCCTGCCAGGAGACCGACACGGTGATCTGCATGCACATCGGCTCCGGCACGAAGACCGTCCAGCCGAGTCCGGAATCGTCGATGCTCACGATCATGAGCTTGATCTCCTGCAACAGCATCGCGTCGATGATGGAGTGGATCCTGTGCGGCAAGCTCGAGCAGTTTCCGAGCCTCAAGCTCTTGTACGCGGAGTCGCAAATCGGGTGGATCCCCTACTTCCTGGAGCGCGCGGACGAGAACTGGAAGGTGCACCAGTGGGCGCAGGACGAGCACCGGCTCCCGAACCCGCCGAGCTTCTACTACCGCCGCAACTGCTTCGGCTGCTTCTTCCGCGACACGGTCGGCATCGAGATGCTGGAGAAAGTGGGCGTCGACAATGTGCTCTTCGAGACCGACTATCCCCACCAGGACGGGACGTTCCCGCACTCGAAGGAGACGGCCGAATCGATCTTCGGACACCTCGACGCGGAATCCGTCCACAAGATCGCGCGAGGCAACGCGATACGGCTGCTGGGCCTCGACGCGACGTAGCGACGCCGACGACGCCCGCCTCCACCCAGGACGCGGTGGTCGAACCGCCCCCTAACCGTCGACGTAGTAGGCCCCGAGCAAGATGAACATCTCGTCCTCGGTGCTGTTCCCGCCCGTCGCCACGCACGCGTCGCACTCTCCGTCCCCCGCATCGGGCGCGCTGTCGCAGCTGGCGTGGTCGTCGACCCCTCCACACGCCTCCCCGATCCGCCCGGCCGTGCACGCCACGGGCTCGCAGAGGTTCAGGGAGTTCGGAGGCGTCTTCGACCGGCGCTTGACGGTCGAAGGATCGGGTGAGCCGTCCGACGCCACGCCGTTCTCGTAGTACGCGCAGTAGTGGATCGTGCGCTCCGCGGGGTCGTCCGAATCGAACGCGAGCGGTGGATCGTAGTAACGGTTCACGGGATCGTTGTAGACGAAATTCTCGTAGATCAGAGTTCCGTCCGGCGCCTCGACCCAGAAGCGCTTCCCTCGTTGGTGGGTGTGAGAGAGGAGGTTGAACAGACGGGTGCCGGGCCGGAACGTATGGTCGGCGCAGAGCGTCTCGGTCCCGTACGGCGGAATCTGCTGGGCGTACTGCTTCGTGGTCGACGCCAACGATCGAACGGGGTACGTCGCGTCCGATGCAAACCAGTAGTTGATGCGTGCGTTCATCGTGTGATCGCGGGTCGTCAGGTTGAACGCGTGCGAGTTCCAGATCCAAAGCCCGCGGAGGGGGACCTCCGTGTACACGCCGCCGCGGAGCTCCTTCCGCTCTTGCGCCTGCTGAGCGATGAACACCGGTAGATTGAAGGTACCCGGCGGACCGAACGTGATGCACTGAACGGAGTCCGCGATCAGGGTCTGATCGGTCGCGTCGAACGCATCGCCGGCACAGACGCCGGTGCCACACGACGCGGCATCGGGCGGTGCGCACGACTCGCCGTCGCGTTCGCCCCCGCGGCACCGGAACTCACCGAACCCGGTGTACGGGGGCGCGCCCGCGTTGTGCGCCAGAACGAGATGGTGCGACTGCGGATCCTGCCGCAGCTCGGACGTCGCGGCCCGAAAATGGGTTCCCGCCTCGCTCAGAAACTCCGGCGGGACCCGATCGCTCAGATCGTAGTATTGGGCGATACACACCTCGCGTTCGGACGACGCCGGCAGCGGAAACGGCGGCATCACGAGCTGAACGCCCTCGTCCGGTGCGGGTGGCGCAAGAGGCTGGATCGTCACCGGCTC
Source organism: bacterium (assembly GCA_030430245.1). Classification (GTDB taxonomy): domain Bacteria; phylum Desulfobacterota; class Binatia; order UBA12015; family UBA12015; genus VGTG01. Next base: position 2,775 of record JAUIFY010000330.1, read on the forward strand.
CGCCTCGGGGAGGCACGCGTCGACGAGGTGCTCGGCCTCCTGCACGGTCCCCGTCTCCGGTGCACCGTTCTTGATCCACAGGCGCAGCAGCTCGAGCTCGTCCTCGGAGAGCCGCGTCCCGCCGATGGGCATGGGGGAGCCGCCGATCTCGACCGATCCCGGAGCCGTCTTCGCCGCCACCTTCAGCCAGAGGTAGCTGCGATCGTTGTCGCCGGGGTTCACGCGGGGAACGTCCCGCCCGACCGCGGGCGCTTCGACGAGGCCCGCGTAGGCCGCACCCGGACGGAGGTCGAGCCCGCCGGAGCGCGCACCACCGTGACACGCGTCCGCCGTGCAGCCGTGTCGCTCGAACACGAGGTCCTGGATCGCGTCGAAGGTGCCGTCGTAAGAGACCTCGCACTCGGACGGAACGGGGGGCCTGCCTCCATCGTCGGGGGACGCCCCCGACGGCGTCGAGCCGTCCCCGCACGCGGCAAGGACGAGAGCAGCGAGGCTCGCGGCGGAGGGCACCGCCACGCGAAGACGAAGCGATCGACGACTCATCGCCGGGCACCATCGCGCGAGGCGTCGCGGCTGGTCAAGCACCCCACCCGGCATGGTCCGTCGGCTGGAGAGCCGTGCAGCCGCTTCCGATCCGCCGCCGTCGCGACGGGCGCTTCCTCGCTGCCCGAAGAGGGAGAGATTGACCGAGGTCCGCTCGCGCTCGTACAACGCTCCTGGTGACACCACGGGGCGCGAATCCGAAGCACGGGGGGCAGTCGATGACGATCATGGTTCGGTGGCTCTGCGCCATCGCGATCGCCGTCGCACTGGTCGGCGGAGCCGCCGGATGCGGCAGCGATGGAACGAGCGCGTCTCCGGCAACCGATACGCCGCCCCTCGCCGAGCCCGTCGCTACGCCCCGCCCCGAGCCGGAGCCCACCCCCGGTGAAGACCCCGACGGCTGCGCCGCCTCCTTCGACGGCACCTTCGAAGCGATCCAGACCGTGGTGTTCGACGGCAACGGCTGTACGCAGCAGGCCTGCCACGGGAGCAGCGCTCAGGGCGGTCTCGACCTCCGCGCCGGCGCGGCGTACGCGAACCTGCTCGAGGCCCCCTCGGCGGCGAGCGCCGAGACGCGAGTCCTTCCGGGAAGCCCGAACCGCTCGTTCCTCTACAAGAAGCTCGCCGCGAAGACCGATCCGGGATCGTTCGAGGTCGCGGGCACGCCCATGCCGAGCGGCCTTCCCCCGATCAGCCCCGACCAACTCGAAGCGGTCCGCATCTGGATCAAGGCCGGCGCCCCCGAAGAGGGCAACGTGGGACACCCCGACACCGGCCGCTCGGAGGACGTCGCCGCCCTCCTCGACGCGTGTCTGCCGCCGGCCGACCCGATCACGATTCACCCCCTGGCGCCACCCGCCCCGGACGAGGGCGTCCAGTTCGTGATGCCGCCCTACGTGCTCGGGGCGGGTCGCGAGATCGAGAACTGCTTCGCGACGTACTACGACTTCGGCGACCAGGTGCCTCCCGAGTTCCTGAGCGAGGACGGCGAGCGGATTCGATACGTGAGCCAGGAGATGCGCCAGGACCCGCAGAGCCACCATCTGGTGCTCGACGTGTCGGGCGTTCCGATCGAGGACATCCATCACCCGTCGTTCGGCGCGTGGACCTGCAAGGGCGGCGCGCTCGACGGCGCCGAGTGCGAGCCGACCGACCTCGACGCTTGCGGCGCCGACGGACTCTGCGGCGCCGAGCCCGTTCCGGCCGTCGGGTGCACCGGCTACGGCCCCGGCTCGCACTTCCTTACGATGGGCACGCAGGGCCTCGGCGGCGGGCAGACGACGCAGCTGCTCGAGACCTTCACGGACGGCGTCTACAACGAGCTGCCCGTCCGCGGGATCTGGTACTGGAACTCGCACGCGTTCAACCTCACGCCGGAAGATCACTCGATGAACGCGCGTATCAACTTCATGTTCGCGACCAGGCAGGAGCATCCGGCACAGCGCATTCCGGTCCGCACCGAGCGGGTCTTCCAGATGAGCGGGATCCCGCCGTTCACCGAGGAGATCGTGTGCTCCGCAGAGCAGTTCCCGGTGGGCGCACACCTGATCGAGCTCACGTCGCACACCCACAAACGCGGCAAGCACTTCTGGGTGGACGCGCCGAACGGCGACCGCATCTATGAGAGCTTCGTCTACAGCGACCCGGTGTACGAGAAGTACGACCCGCCTCTCGTCTTCGACTCCGCCGACCCCGCCGAGCGGACGCTGTCGTACTGCTCGCTCTACAACAACGGCGTGGCCGACGACGGCTCGCCCGATCCCGACACGGTGACACGCGCCTCCCGAATGCCCGAACGGACGGGCTGCGCTCCCATCGCGTGCGCCGAGGGGCGGATCGGCGAAGCCTGCGCGGGAGCGGCCGATCACGCCGCGTGCGACACGTCGCCGGGCGCGGGCGACGGCCTCTGCGACGCGTGCGCGATCACCGCGGGCGTGACGACCGAGAACGAGATGTTCATCCTCCAGGGGTGGTACTATCGCCCCTGACCGCCGCCGAGCCCGTCTCGACCTCGGTCGCTCAGGCAGCCGATCGTGCCCGCGGCCATGATCGCGATCGAGACCCAACGGGCTCGCGGGCGCCTCGGCGCGCTGCTCCTGGCTTGCGCCGCGATCTCGTGCGGCTCCGATGGACAGCGGGCGACCGAGCCGTTCGTCGCGGTCCTCGCCGCGTTCCCCGCCGAGCTCTCGGCGCTCGTCCAGCGAGCGCAGGTGGACGAACGGGTCGAGCTGGGCGACCGCACCCTCCGCGTCGGTCGCCTCGGTGGCGTCCGCGTCGTGATGGGAATGACCGGGATCGGGCTCCTCAACGCCGAGCGCTCGACTCGCGACGTCCTCGCGCGCTTCGACGTCACCGGGGTCGTCGTCTCCGGCGTTGCCGGCGCTCCGAGTCGCATCGGCGACGTCACCGTGCCGCGCCACTGGGACCTCGCGAGCGGCGCCCGCTTCGAGTCCGAGCCCCGCTGGGTCGAGCTGGCGCGAGAGGTGTCCCGCGCGGCACCGGCGCTCGACGACTGCACGGTCCTTCCCTCGAGCGGCGAGCGCGTGTGCCTTCCCTTCCCTCCCCGGATCGTCGTGGGTGGCTACGGCCTCAGCGACGACTCGTTCGGGGACTCGCCGCTGCCCTGCCGGCCCGGCGACGAGGTGTTCGGCTGCGACATCGCGGGCAGGACCGAGTCGATCGCGCAGCCGCGGCCGGTCGAGGAGCCGGCCGCGGTCGACATGGAGACCGCTGCCATCGCGGCCGAAGCGGAAGCCCGGGGGCTCCCCTTCATCGCCTTCCGCGCCGTGTCCGACGGCGAAGGTGATCCCCTCGGACTGCCGGGCTTCCCCGCTCAGTTCTTCGCCTACTACCGGCTGGCGTCGTCGAACGCCGCCATCGCGGCGACCGCGTTCCTGAAGCGGCTACGAGAGTGACGCTCACGAGCGGCCACGCGGGCCTCGCCCCGGACACGATCACCAATACGGCGGGAGCGACGACGGCAAGACCGCGGGCCTTCCGCGAGGGCCTCGCCGCTCAGCCCTCCTTCAGGTGGCCCTTGCCGGGCACGAAGTTGACCTCGATGCGAATCCCGTCGGGGTCCTCGAAGAGCACCGAGTAGTAGCCCGGCGCCCAATCGTCCTCCTGAGGGGGATGGACGATCTTCGCACCGAGCCCGTCGACCAGGCGATGGATCTCGTCGATGTCCCCGCGTTCCCGCGCTCGAAAGCAGACGTGGTGGAGGCCGACGCGGCGCTGGTCGAAGGTGTCCCCCGCGTGCTGGGGATCGATCGGCGCGATCGCGACGCCCGTCCGGCTACC
>JAUIFY010000331.1 GCA_030430245.1 bacterium
ACTTCATGGCGAACTACCCGGAGCGCGGCCCGAAGGTGATCTTCCAGACGACCGGCGGATTCGGCGCCGGCGGTCGGTCCTTCACGAACCTCGGTGAAGGCGCGACCGAGATCGAAGAAGTCATCGACATCATCTTCGACCACACGGATTCGGACGGTCGAAACACCGTCGCACGACGCATCGCACGGCGCCTTCTCGAGTATTTCGCCCACGGAGACTACGCCACGCCGAGCCCGACGACGGTCGCCGCCGTCGACGCGGTGGTGGCGGAGTCGGGATTCGACGCGAACTGGAACCTCGGCGGACTCGTTCGCGCGATCCTGGTGAGCGACGCGTTCTACGAGACGTCCGCACCCGCGCCGGTGGGTCCGTCCACCGCACGCTCGGTGAAGTGGCCGATCGACTACGCGGTCACGTCCATGCGCCTCCTCGGCATGAAGCCCAAGGGGCAGGACGCACGGCTGGACGGCGGGTCGAGACGGCGCATCGTCGACCATCTCGAGGACATGGGCCAGGAGTTGTTCGACCCACCGAGCGTGTTCGGATGGGACTGGGAGAACTCCTGGATCACCAGCCGGACCGTCCTCTCTCGAGCCATCTTCGCCCGCGACCTGACCGTGGCGAGGGGCAAGGGCGCGACGTCGTTCCGACCGGGCAAGGTCATGAACATGGATCTCACGGACCCGAGCGAGATCGTCGACGCGGTGACGGCCGTCTTGGGCATCATCGACCGGATCTCCCCGACGGAGCGGAGCATCCTCATCGACTATCTGACGGACGAAGGCGCCGTCGCGACCCTGGACCTTCAAGACGAGGACGTGGTGGAGCGGAAGCTCGCCGGCCTCTTCGCCGTCGTCATGCAGTCGCCGGCGTACCAGCTCCACTAGGAGGAAATTCGATGGCCATCTCTCGAAGGCAGTTCCTCGGCCGGAGCGGCGCGGTCGCCGGCGGCATGTTCGGCGCAGGCCTCTTCGGGTCTCCCTTCACGCAACGGGCTCTCGCCATGACGATGGGGGATCGCTACCTCGTCTCGGTCTACCTCGACGGTGGGAACGACGGACTCAACACCGTCACTCCGGTCGGCGACGGATCGGGCAACCTCCGGTCCGACTACGAGTTCGCACGCAAGACCGGGAGCGGCGGGATCCGTCTATCGACGACCGAGCTGCTCGTCCCATCCGGCCCGCCGCTCGTCGACCCGAATACCGGGGCGCAGCTCGGGCTCCATCCGGGCCTGTACGGCCTGGCCAGTCTCTATGCGCAGGGAAAGGTCGCGATCATCCAGGGGTGCGGCTATCCGAACCCCAGCCTTTCCCACGACACGTCGACGACGATCTGGGAGCACGCCGACCCGCTCCGGGCCGGGATCAACACCGGCTGGCTCGGTCGCCACCTCGCAGCACATTTCGGACCTTCCGACATTCCGGCCGTGGCGGTTCGCGGCTCGATCCCGGGGGAGTTCGACCAGACGACCACGAGCGTTCTGACCGTGTCGCGCGTGCGGAACTTCAACTTCCCGTACGACAACAGCAACGGCTCGGATTCCGTCTTCCGGCGCAACGCGCTCATGGCTCTGGCCGACGAATCGTTGGCCAGCGGCCAGTCGGTCCAGTCCCAGGTCGGCGCCGCCGACAAGTCGACGCTGCTCGCGGCCGACAGCTATCCGGCTCTCCACGACGCCTACGAGGACGAGCGCCCGTCGTTCGACCAGATGTACGACGATCTCGGCACGAGCACCGCGCGAGACCTCCGCGAGGTCGCCAAGGTGATCTACGGAGTCGAGAGCGGCGCGCCCAACGTCGACGCCCGCTTCTTCGAGGTCCGCAACGGCGGATACGACAGCCACTCGGACCAGGGGGGAGGAAGCCCCGGCGAACGACACTACGAGCTCCACGAAGAGGTGGGACAAGCGCTCGAGACCTTCTACGCCGACTGCGAGGACATGGGCGTCGCCGACAAGCTCGTCGTGTTCGTCTGGAGCGAATTCTCGCGGCGGATCCTGCAGAACGACACCGGAACCGACCACGGCACGCAAGGCCCGATGTTCGTCTTGGGCAACGTGAACGGCGGGGTCTACGGAAACCACCCGGACATCGCCGACGCCTCACTCGAGGGAGGCAACACCGTCTACAGCCAGGACACGACGAACCCCTACCGCTCGACGGACTTCCGCGACGTGTACGGCACTCTCATGAAACACTGGGTGAACGTGCCCCACGGAACGATTCTGTCGGACGTTCTGCCGCTCGACGCGGGCGATCCGAACGAGATGTGGACCACCGAGGACTTCGACATGGGCTTCCTGCCCTGACGGATACGGGGTGCCGGTTCGCTCGAGCGGCGACCGGCACCCTACGCCCGACATTCGGCGAATCCGCGACATCCCGGAAGCGATCGGCTATGCTCCGGCGCTCTGAGGAGTCATCATGTCGCAGGAGCATTTCGACCTACTCGTCATCGGAAGCGGACCGGCCGGCCAGAAGGGCGCGATCAACGCCTCCAAGCTCGGGAAGCGAGTCGCCATCGCGGACGGCTCGCTCGCGCTCGGCGGAACGTGCCTCCACACCGGCACGATCCCCAGCAAGTCGTTGCGGGAAGCGGTCATCTACCTGTCGGGCTACCGCCAGAAGGCGTTCTACGGGAAGAGCTACGCCGTGCAGCGGCGGATCACCTTCGGAGATCTGTCACTGCGCGTCTCGGAGGTCGTCGAGCGAGAGCTCGACGTGGTGCGGGATCAGCTGGCTCGAAACGGTGTCGAGATGCTCGATGGACACGCGGCGTTCGTCGACGCCAACACGGTCGAGATCGAGCGCCAGAGTGGCCTCTCCGTCCGGGCCACCGCCGACGCCTTCCTGATCGCGTGCGGTGCGCGGCCAGCCCATTCACCGACCGTGCCCGTCGACGGCCACCGCGTCTTCGACTCCGACCAGTTCGTGAGCGAGGGCCGCGAGCAGCACGAGGTCGTGCGTTCGCTGATCGTGGTGGGCGCGGGCGTGATCGGCATCGAGTACGCCGCCATGGCGACGGCGCTCGGCGCCGACGTGACGATCATCGACCAGCGGCGCGACGTCCTGGAGTTCGTCGACCGCGAGATCCTCGAAGCCCTCTTCTACCACCTCCGCGAAAACAAGGCGACGTTGCGACTCGGAGAGAAGGTCGTCTCCGTGGAGGTCGACGAGCGCGATCGCGTCTGCGCACGGCTCGAGAGCGGCAAGCGCGTCGCAGCCGAGACTCTTCTCTACACGGTGGGCCGTCAGGCGAATGGAGATCGCCTCGGCCTCGAGAAGATCGGCGTCCAGGTCGACAAGCGCGGCCGGATCGAGGTCGACGAGAACTTCCAGACGACTCTCCCGCACATCTACGCCGCGGGCGACGTCATCGGCTTCCCCGCTCTCGCGTCGACCTCCATGGAGCAGGGACGGATCGCGAGCTGTCACATGTTCGGCGTTCCGGCCGACCACGCACCCCACCTCTTTCCGTACGGGATCTACACGCTTCCCGAAATCTCGATGGTCGGGAGAACCGAAGAGCAGCTCACCGACGAGAAGGTTCCCTACGAGGTGGGCCTGGCGCAGTTCGCGGAGCTCGCACGGGGCCAGATGATCGGCGACCGCACCGGTCGATTGAAGCTCCTCTTCGATCCGAACAGCTTGAAGATCCTCGGCGTGCACATCATCGGAGATGGCGCGGCCGAGCTGATCCACATCGGACAGACCGCGATGTCACTCGGGGGCACCGTCGAGTTCCTCCGGGACTCGGTGTTCAACTACCCGACGCTCGCCGAGGCCTACAAGGTCGCGGCCTTCGACGGCCTCAACAAGCTCTAGCCCGAGACCGAGATGCGAATCGCCACCTGGAACATCAACGGACTGAACGCACGCCTGGCCTTCGTCGAGCACTGGCTCGCCGCGCGCCAGCCCGACCTGGTGGGCCTCCAGGAAATCAAGATGGTCGACGAGAAGTTCCCCCACCTCGCGTTCGAGGCCGCCGGCTACAAGGCCGTCGTTCACGGACAGAAGAGCTGGAACGGGGTCGCCGTCGTCTCGCGACACGAAGTCGAGGTCGTGCGTCGGGGCCTCCCCGGCCAGGAGGACTTCGGCGCGCGCTTCCTCCACGTTCGCGCGGGAGACCTCGACTTCATCACGGTCTACTGCCCGAACGGCAAGACCGTCACGCACGACGACTACCCGCGGAAGCTCGCCTGGTACGACGCGCTGGCCGAGCACACGGCGTCGGTCCTCGACCCGACGCGCCCGGCCATCCTCTGCGGGGACTTCAACATCTGCCCCACCCCGCTCGACACGTGGGACGAGAGCGCGCACTCGGGCCAGATCTTCCACACCGACGACGAGCGGACGCGCCTCGCCCGCCTGACCGACTGGGGCTTCACCGACGTCTTCCGCGCCCTCCACCCCGACGAGCAGGCGTTCTCGTGGTGGGACTACCGTGGCGGCGCCTTCCACAAGAAGCAGGGCCTCCGCATCGACTTCCTGCTCGCCACCGCGACCGCCCTCGACCGCGTCACCTCCGCCGAGATCGACCGAGACTATCGCAAGAAGAAGGACGGCCTCGCCGCATCGGACCACGCCCCGGTGATGGCAGACCTCCGCTGACCCCACCTTCGGGACGCGGGACGGGCTATCCGGCCAGGTCCTCGATCGGCGGGCAGGTGCACATGAGGTTGCGGTCGCCGTACGCGTTGTCGATCCGGCCGACGGGGGGCCAGTACTTGAAGTCGCGCAGCCACGGAGCGGGGTACGCGGCCCGTTCGCGAGAGTACGGGTGTGGCCAATCGTCGGCGCTCACCGCGGCGGCGGTGTGGGGGGCGTTCTTCAGAGGATTGTCCTCGCGGTCCAAGCGTCCGTTCTCGACGTCGCGAATCTCCTGCCGGATCGAGAGGAGTGCGTCGCAGAGGCGGTCGAGCTCGGCGCGTGGCTCACTCTCGGTCGGCTCGATCATCAACGTGCCCGCAACCGGGAAGCTCATGGTCGGGGCGTGGAAGCCGTAGTCCATCAACCGCTTCGCGATGTCCTCCACGTTGATGCCCGCGGTCTTCTCGAACGGGCGGCAGTCGATGATGAACTCGTGCGCGACGCGTCCGCCGGGACCCGTGTAGAGCACGTCGAAGTCGTCGGAGAGACGATGGGCCATGTAGTTGGCGTTCAGGATCGCGACCTGCGTCGCGCGGGTCAGCCCCGACGCCCCCATCAACGCGATGTAGACCCAGCTGATCGGGAGAATGCTGGGACTGCCATACGGCGCCGCCGACACCGCGCCCTCGCCCTCGATCGGGTCGCCCGGCAGGTAGGGCTCGAGGTGGGCCGCGGCCGCGATCGGCCCCATGCCCGGGCCCCCGCCGCCGTGAGGGATGCAGAACGTCTTGTGGAGGTTCAGGTGACAGACGTCCGCGCCGATGCGGGCCGGAGACGTGAGCCCGACCTGCGCGTTCAGGTTCGCGCCGTCCATGTAGACCTGCCCGCCGGCATCGTGGATCACGGAGCAGATTTCCTGCACCGCCGTCTCGAACACGCCGTGCGTCGACGGATAGGTGATCATCAGCGCGCCGAGCTCGTCGCGGTTGGCGTCCACCTGCTTGCGGAGATCGCCGACGTCGACGTTGCCGTTCTCGTCACACGCGACCGCAACGACGCGAAACCCGGCCGTCACCGCCGTCGCCGCGTTCGTCCCGTGGGCCGATACCGGGATCAAGCAGACCCTGCGCCTCGCATCGCCTCGCGCGTCGTGGTAGCGCCGGATCGCGAGGAGGCCCGCATACTCTCCCTGCGAACCCGCGTTGGGCTGAAGCGACACCGCCGGCAAGCCCGTCACCGCGCCGAGCCACGACTCGAGCTCGTCGAGCATCTCGGCATAGCCGATCGCCTGCTCCTTCGGGGCGTACGGGTGCAGCCCCCCCACCTCGGGCCACGTCACCGGCAACATCTCGCTCGTCGCGTTCAACTTCATCGTGCACGAGCCCAGCGGGATCATCGACACGTTCAACGACAAGTCCCGCGACTCGAGTCGATGCAGGTAGCGCAGCATCTCGTGCTCGCCCCGGTGCGCATGGAAGACCGGATGCTCGAGATACGGGGTCGTCCGCGCGAGCGACGCGGGGAGATCGATCGCGGCCTTCTCCGCGAGCGCATCCACATCGGCATCCTTCCGTCCGAACGCGCCGAGGATCGCGCGCACGTCCTCGCGGTCGGTCGTCTCGTCGAACGCGATCCCCAACGATCCGTCGCCGTAGTCCCGGAGGTTGATGCCGGCGGACGCCGCGCGCTCGATCACGTCCGACGCGCTCGGCCCCGACGGCCGGACGCGCAGTGTGTCGAAGAAGACCCCCTGCCCCACGTCGTGTCCCGCGTCGCGCAACGCCGCCGCGAGAGCCCCCGTGAACCTCCGAACACGCCGGGCGATCCGCACGAGCCCGTCCGGCCCGTGGTAGACCGCGTACATCCCGGCCATGATCGCCAGCAGCACCTGCGCCGTGCAGATGTTGCTCGTCGCGCGATCGCGCCGGATGTGCTGCTCGCGCGTCTGGATGGCCAGGCGGTACGCGCTCGCCCCGTGGGCGTCCTTCGAGACTCCGATGAGGCGCCCCGGAAGACG
>JAUIFY010000332.1 GCA_030430245.1 bacterium
AGGCCACGTGGGCCCAGAAGCCCCAGCCGCGTACCGTCCGGATTTCGGGGAAGGGCGTGCCTTCGGCGAGGTGGACTTCTTGCCACACGAGTCCCGTCGGCAACCAGAGCGCGAGGAGGGTCAGAACGGGTACGACGGCGATCGCGACCATGGTCTTGTGCGTGATCCAGCGAGCCTGGCCGGTCAGGTGGAGCGCGACCAGCAAGAGCGCGGGGCAGATCGTGACGATCCCGATGTAGCTGACCTTGGCCGCGATGGTCATGGCCGTCAGGTCGGTGAGGACGATCTCGAGCCCGTACGCCGCGACCCAGAGGAGCTGGGCCGCCACGACGACCATGAAGTAGGCGACGATCGGAGAGGCGCGGCGGCGCCACGAGTGGACGGCCAGCCACGACAGGGCCAGCGCGGTCACCACGGGAAGCAGAACATATGGCGTAAAGGACAAGGCCGGGCGCTCTCCACCCGAACTATCGGCACTCGAACGCCGATTCTTTTGCGGAATCCGACCTCATCCCCGATGCGTTCCGAATCAAGGATCGAGCGCGCTCATCCGATGTCCGTACAATGTCCCAGTTCATGGAGGTCATCGAGTGGCTCGACGACACCGGTGAGGAGATCGTCCACCGCGTGCCCGAGTCGGGGTCCGGCGAAACGAAGTTCGGGGCCCAGCTGATCGTGCGGGACAGCCAGGCCGCCGTCTTCTTCAAGAACGGTCGCGGCCTGGACGTGTTCGGCCCGGGCCGGCACACGCTGTCGACGATGAACCTGCCGATCCTGACGAAGGTGCTCTCGCTGCCGTGGGGATTCACGAGCCCCTTCCGGGCCGAGGTCTACTTCGTCAATCTGAAGGTCTTCACGAACCTCCGGTGGGGGACGAAGGATCCGGTGGCCTTTCGGGATCGCGAGCTGGGTCTGATCCGGCTGCGCGCATTCGGCGCCTTCACGATGCGCGTCACCGAGCCGCTTCTGTTCGTGAACACCCTGGTTGGGACCCAGGGCTCCTACACCACCGGCTCGATCGAGGATTACCTGCGCGAGCTCATCGTCTCGCGCCTCAACGACTATCTCGGCGAGAAGGTCGAGGCGTTGCTGGATCTGCCGCAGCTGTACGACGAGATGGCGGGCGAAGTCCGGGGGCGGCTCGAGACGGACTTCGGAAAGTACGGCGCCGAGCTCGTCGATCTTCTCATCAACCGCATCACGCCCCCGGAAGACGTTCAGCGAGTCATCGACTCGCGTGCCGGAATGGCAGCGGCCGGGAACCTGGACGACTTCCTCAAGTTCAAGGCCGCGAACGCCCTGGGAGACGCTGCAGGAGGCGGAAACGGTGGGGGCGGCAACGGGAGTGGCGGCGGGGGCGACGGAACCGGTGCGGGCTTGGGCCTCGGGATGGGCGCGGGGCTCGGGATGATGCTTCCGGGCCTGCTGCTACGCGGACCGCACGGGGAGCCGTTGGCCGACGAAGGTTCGCTCTCACGTGGCGTGGTGCACTGTCCCGAGTGCCACGGCGACGTCACCGTCGACAGTCGCTTCTGCTCACACTGCGGTCACCAGATGGTCACCGTCCGTCGTTGCTCTCGATGCGACAAGAACGTCACGGCACAGGCGCGGTTCTGCTCGTCGTGCGGCTTCGACCTCGGAACGGTCCTCCGGTGCGTGAAATGCGCTACTGCGCTGCCTCCTGGTACGCGGTTCTGCTTCCACTGCGGTGAGCGCGTGCGCGCGGAGCCGCCACCACCCCAGCCAGTTCCGTGAACCCGGCCGCCGTCGTCTCGACCGAGTGTCCCACCTGCGGTGCGCCTCTCGACTTCGACGATGCCGCACGGGCCATCCGCTGCGATCATTGCCGGTCCCAGCTTCTCGTCACGGGTCGTCGCCAGGTCTTGAGCTACGAGATCGAGCCTCGCACGAGCGAATCCGAGGCGCGCTCGCTCGTGCGGTTCTCGTTCTCCGCCGAGCAGCGCGGAGACTACGCCGCCACGGGCACCCTTCACCTCGTTCCGTACTACCGGTTCACCGCGGAAGAGATCGTCTGGCAACGCACCGACGACGAGAAGCAACGTCGGCGCAACGTACGCGAGGTCGCCGCCATGTTGGGCGTAGCGCCGCCGGGCGTACGCTCGTGGGACGAAGCACCCGTCCTCGAGGACGATGAGCCGTCGTTCCAGAGCCGCGTTCTCGAGAGGAACTTCGTGGCGCGCGCCACGTCCGTCGTGCCCCACTCGTTGGGGGTGCGGCCCACCGCGCTCCCGCTGCGTCTCTTCGATGCGCGGGGCGCGGAGGAGATGGCAATCGTCGTCGCGCCGGACTCGACGCCGCGAGGTGCCCGGGAGCGTGCTCTCGGCGGCGACACGAGCGACGCGGCCACCCGGGCGCTGCTTCGCGTCGTCCTGCAGATCGTCTACTTCCCTTTCTGGATGGTGCCCGTCTCGGCGCGGGGCCGCGATCGCGTCGCGGTCGTCGACGCGGTCGCCGGTCGGGTCCTCCGGGACGACGTACCGCCTGGGGACGTGGCGGCCTTGTCGCACGGGCGCTCGCGACGGGCGCGCACGCTGGGGTTCCGGCCGCTGGTGTGCCCGAATTGCGGGTGGGATCTTCCCTTTCGACCCGACGACGTGCTCTTTCAGTGCGGTTCGTGTGAGCGTGCCTGGTTGGCGCGCGGCGACCGGCTCGATCCGACGTCGTTCTCGGTCGGGGCGAGCTCCGGCGATCCCGACCGCCATCTGCCGGTGTGGCGGCTCGGTGGAGGCGCGGCCGGACCAGCGATCTACGCGCCCGCGTCTCGCTGTCGCCGCGCCAAGTCGCTCTTCGATCTGGGGGCCCGTCTGACCCGACGCGGGACGCGGCTCGATGCGTCGGATCGCGTGCCTGCGCGGCTCGTCGGTTGTGCACTCGACGAGCTCGACGCGCGGTCGCTCGCGCGTTTCCTCGTGACGGTGATCGGAGACGAGGTCCTCGGCGGGGCCGCACGCCCCCCGCTGCCCGAGTCGATCGATGCACTCGAGGCGTCGCTCGTCTGGCTTCCGTTCACGAGTGACGGCTACGCATTGGTCGAGCCGACGACCGGGGCCCCGATCCCCCGGCGGCTGCTCGACGTCGACGATCTCGCCGCCTGATCACCTCGACGCGGTCGGATCGGCGGTCACGTGTGGGGCGATCGCGTCGCGCCACGCCGCATAGCCCGGGCCGCGCAGATGAACGTTGTCGTTCGACAGGAGCTCCCGAATCGCTCCGTTCTCGGCGGCGAAGACCGGGACGAGATCGAGGTAGGTCGCGCCGTGCCTCTCGGTCACCTCGCGGATCGCTCGGTTGCGTTCCTCGATGCCGGGCCACGCGTCCACCGAGCGAGGCAGGATCGATTGGACGTAGACCTCGCTCTCGGGGGTGTCGCGTTCGAGCAGCGTCAGGATGGTTTCGTAGCTGGCGCGGGTATTCTCGACCGTCTTCTCGGCCTCGGCGTCTCCGCCCCCGATCATCAGGAAGATCTTGCGCGGCTTCCCGGCGGCGACCTGTCCGATGCGGAGCGACAAGTCCTCCGTCGTGTCGCCCGGGATGCCGCGGTTCTTCACCGGAAGCCCGGGGAACAGCTCGGACCAGCGGCCTTCGTCCGTGATCGCGTCGCCCACGAAGACGACGTCGCCGGGGCGCACGGGGAAGTCCTCGAAGAAGCTCACGTGCCGTTCTCGCTTGGGGAGGACCTGCTTCACGTGGATGAACAGCGGCCAGCCGTAGCTCAGACCGAGGACGCTCAGCAGAAGGAAGACGTTCAGGACGATCGACGCGATGAGCCCTTTGCGCTCGCCGGACATGATCGATCCGTACTGGAGTTCCGACCGAAATGCCCGCTGGGCGTCAGGCGATGCCGTCCGGGATGTGCAGGACGCGGTTGAAGAATCGCACCATGAAGGGGTTCGTGAAGAGGAATCGCTTCGACCAGAGAGGCGAGTGCCATGCTTCGCGAGGGAGCGTTCCGTCGAGGATCTCGCCCACGGCCTGGCCTCCGTGCTTCGAGAGTGTCTCGAGGATCTGCTCGCCGAGCTCGGGAGACGCGGCGGCGGGGGCGCCGGCGTACGTCTCGGCCCGGAAGAACTCCAGCCCCGCCTGAAAGGCCTTCACCATGTCGAGAACGCCGGCCGGCTTCCCGCGCTCGGCTCCGGGCTTCTCCCGTCCGAGCTCCTCCAGGCGGATGTCGACCGTGCGTCGCGGAAGGTCCGCGTAGTCGCGTTCGATCCATTCCGGATGAAGGGCGAGGAGCTGGGAGGTCTCGACGAGGCCCCCGTGGGTGTCGCCGCGAAGATTCTCCTTGTCGACGCCCGGCAGGTCGCCGAGAGCGTCGTAGAGCTCGGAGCCCCCGCCAGTGAGGCGCGTCAGGAGCACCGAGAAGACGCAGACCATCTTGATGCCGCGCTCCTTCGAGACCTTGTCGCACGCCTTCTCGATCGCCAGGAAGTGGCGTGGGCTGCCGTGGAAGTTCGAGACGAGCACGTTCTCGAATCCCTGCGCCGCGAGCGAGCGACCGAGCTCCGTCAGGACCCGGACCGTCGTCGGCGGTTGAAAGAAAAGAGAGCCGGCGTGGGGAAGGGGGTCGGCCGCGGTGAAGATGTACGGCAGCTCCAGGAAGACGCGACTCTTGTGCCGTTCCGGCAGGTGCGGGAGCAGACGTCGCGCGAGGGCCTGCCCCTGCAGGGCGTCGGCGCCCAGCGGGAGATGCGGGCCGTGAACCTCGAGGGGGGAGCAGGTGACGAGGACGACCGCGTTCTTTCGGTCGATCCGGTCGAACTGTCGCTTGGTGAGCATCTCCCACCGCAGGACGGTGGGCTCGTCGGTCGTCGCCTGGCTCGTCGTCACCCCGTGTCGCTATCATCGCAACCCGCCGTCGCTCAACGCGCGCACCCGGGACGGTGGATGCAAGAAGCCCGACGCACCTCGTGGGGTGGTCGGGCTTCGGTGGCGTGGCACTCGGCCACGCCGTCCCAGCTTAGAACCGGGAACGATTCAGGTTCGGCGCATGTGCGCCGATCGTTCGAAGTTGGGCGCCGTCGATACGACGAACACGTCGTTCAGCGACGCCCGGTCTGGCCCGGTGGATCGTCCATCCTAGAAATCCTCCTTGGAGTCTTTCCGGTTCGGTGCGCTTCGCATCGCGCCGCGCTTCCTTTCATAGCGCTGATCGCTCCGCTCGGCGCTTGTCGTACGGTCATGATGCGCCCTCTTCCGCGCTCGTGTCAATCCCCCCTCGATCGGTTTTCGGATGCGCTCGCGCCGGTGGGCCGAGCGTTCGGGAGAGAGCGACGTGCGTTCGTCGCGTAACTCACGAGCGCTCGCGACGTAGGACGAGCGGGTGGCAACGAGTCCCGCGTCGTGGGATGAGGTCCACCGATCGACGCACGAGAGAGAGAGGAGTCCCTCGCATGTCCGACTTGCCGCCCGTCGCTCCGCTGGACGACTACAACCGCACCCTGATCGGGAACGTCCACCCGGCCGACTGGGTGAATCCCGCGGCCGACGGAACCTACAACCTGGTCGTCGTCGGGGCGGGCTCGGCCGGGTTGATCTCGGCGGCGATCGCGGCGGGCCTCGGGGCGAAGGTTGCGCTGGTCGAGCGGCACTACCTCGGCGGGGATTGCCTCAACGTGGGCTGCGTTCCGTCGAAGGCGCTGATCCGAGCGTCGCGCATGGTCGCCGACGCCCGTCGCGCGGCGGACGAGCTCGGGCTGCCGCTTGCGGCGGACGCCGAAGTCGATTTCGGGCGGGTGATGGAAAGGGTGCGCCGGGTCCGGGCGACGATCAGCTCGGAGGATGCGGCGCGGCGGTACCGGGATGAGCTCGGCGTCGACGTCTTCCTGGGCGAGGCACGCTTCGTCGCGCGCGACCGGGTCGAGGTCGGCGATACCAGCTTGCGCTTCTCGCGCGCCGTGATCGCCACGGGAGCGCGTGCGATCGAGCTGCCGATCCCGGGTCTCGGCGACGCCGGCTACCTGACGAACGAGACCCTCTTCAATCTGACGGACAGGCCTCGTCGTCTCGGCGTGATCGGCGCCGGGCCGATCGGGTGTGAGATGGCGCAGGCGTTCGGACGTCTCGGGGTGGAGGTCGTGGTCGTGCACGCGGGCGACCACATTCTGCCTCGCGAGGACGCCGACGCGGCGGCGATCGTGCAGGCGCGACTCGACCGGGAGGGCGTTCGGGTACTCCACGGCTCGAAGATCGATCGCGTCGAGCGTCGCGGGGACGAGAAGGTTCTTCACGTCACGTCGGGCGGTCGAGGGGAAGAGGTCGTCGTCGACGAGATCCTCCTCGGCGTCGGCCGTGCGCCGAACGT
The DNA here is from genome assembly GCA_030430245.1 of bacterium. GTDB lineage: Bacteria > Desulfobacterota > Binatia > UBA12015 > UBA12015 > VGTG01. The sequence goes on from JAUIFY010000332.1 coordinate 6,323, forward strand.
CGAGGGGCTCGGGCTCGAAGCGGCGGGAGTCGCCTTCGATTCGCAGAAGGGCGTACAGGTCGACGACACCCTCCAGACGACCAATCCGAGCATCTTCGCGGCAGGGGACGTGTGCCTCGAGTGGAAGTTCACCCACGCGGCCGACGCCTCGGCGAAGATCGTCGTTCAGAACGCGCTG
>JAUIFY010000333.1 GCA_030430245.1 bacterium
TTATCATGCTCTCGGGCCAGATCTGCGCCACATTGAGCCGCGCAATCGTGCCGGAACACCGGATTGATTCCCTTGCCGCTGCGATCAAACAGCGCATGGAAGCGGTGAAGGTGGGCGATCCCCTGTCTCCTGACAGCCAGATGGGCCCCATCGCCATGCTGCGCCAGCTGGAACGAGTCGAAGCCTATGTCAGCAAGGGCATTGAAGAAGGCGCGCAGCTTGTTACCGGCGGCCAGCGCCTGAGCGTAAACGGCAAAGGCTATTACTTCCAGCCGACCCTGTTCAGCCATGTCGGTAATTCCATGACAATCGCCCGCGAGGAAATCTTCGGCCCGGTGCTCTCGCTTATTCCGGCAAGGGATGTGAAACATGCTGTCGAGCTCGCCAATGAAAGCGATTATGGCCTCAACGCCGCTGTCCTCACCCACGACAAGGCCAGATGTTACGAGATCGGGCGCAAGCTGCGTTCGGGGCTGGTGGGACACAATGGCCTGAAGGCAGACGTCAACCTGCCGGTGGGCGGCTTCAAGCATTCCGGAATCGTTCGCGAGTGCGGCACGGAGGGGCTTCACCCGTACCTCGAGGCCAAGACGATGATCTTCGACGAGCCCGCCGAGGCCTCGTCCTGATTCGAAGGGAGCCAGCATGAGCGAACGAGCGTTCAAGGACATCCGGGGCACCGGGGCCGAGTGTACGGGAGCCCTGCCCGTCGACGAGTTCATGGCGAGCCTGGAGGCACTCCAGGTCGAGGTGGCAACGGCGAAGAACGAGCTCTGGCCACGAGTGGCGGACGGCACGCTCTCCCTCGACCTCCTGAAGCGCCTCTGCAAGGAGTACTACTTCCTCGGAAAGTGGTACACGTGCGAGTTCGCCTCGCTCGTCGCCAACGCACCCGACGTCGACGCGCTGGACCTCGGATCGAGTGAGCACTTCCTCCACTGGGCACAGAACGTCGCGGACGAGATGGGCTTCGCCGGGGACGCGAACCACGTCGACATGAAGGTCGAGTGGGCGCGCATGCTCGGGATCACCGACGAGGAGCTCCTGACGTATCGAACCATGCCCGAGACCATCGGCTCCGTCTTCACGAGCCTCTACTACATGCGCCGGAGCTACGAAGAGGGCCTCGCCGCCTTCGGTTGGGCCGGCGAGCGCTTCGCGGCCTCCACCAACTACGCGAAGATGATGTACGAGGGGATGCGCGACCACTACGGCCTCGAAGTCGAAAACTTCAAGGTTCACGCATACGCCGAGGAGGACCACGGTCGGCAGGCCGACTTCCTGCTGCGACAGGTCGCCACCACGGCCGGACAACAACGGCGCATCCGCCGGGCGATCGAGCACGTGCTGATCTGCCGCAACGCGCGCACCGAGGCGTTGAATCGGTGGCTGGACGAGCCGGGCGCGCTACGCCGCAAGGTCGCGTAGTCCCGACGAACGCGGCTCGCTCGGCATGCACCCCTCGGAGCGCATCTACTCCTGCGACGACCACCTCGACATGGCGGCGGTCCCCCGGGACTTGTGGGTGAGCCGGCTCCGGCGCTCCCTGGCCGAGCGGGGACCTCGGGTGGTCGAACGCGACGGCCGGTCCGTCTGGCTGTGCGAGGACCGCGTCCTCGGCCGAAGCGGCGGATCACCCCGGTTCGAGAAGTTCAGCGCGATCGGACGCGCCGGGATCGAAGACGACGGTTTTCGCGCGAGCACTCCCGACCTGCGCTTGCAGGACATGGATCGCGACGGGCTCTGGGCGTCGGTGATCTACGGCCCGCTCGCAATCGGCTTCCCGATCCGCGACCCCGAGCTGCAGAGTGCCTGCTACGCGGCCTGGAACGACTGGGCGGTGACGGAGTTCAACGCGACGGCTCCGGACCGACTGAGCGTGCTCGCGTTTCTTCCGGGACATTCCCCCGAGGCGGCAGCCGCGGAGCTGGAGCGCGCGGCGCGCCTGGGCCATCGGGGCGCGGTCATCGACGTGTTCGACGTCGACCTCACCGATCCGGCGTGGGACCGGCTCTGGGCCGCCGCCGCGACCACCGGGCTTCCCGTGAGCTTTCATCTGAAGGACGGCACCTGGTCGTCGGCTCTGAGCTACGAGGTCGGCAAGTGGCAGTCCGCCGCCTTCGCAAGCGTGCTTCCCCTGCAGCTCGACGAGCCGCTCGCGATCATGATGTTCTCGGGTGCACTGGAGAGGCACCCCGCCTGCAAGTTGGTGCTCGCCGAGGCGGGGATCGGCTGGGTCCCCTACTTCCTCGACCGGATGGATCTCGAGTGGCGCAACCTTCGCGACAAGCTCGACTTCGCGACGAAGATCCCGCCGAGCGAGATCTTCCGCCGTCAGGTCATCGTCACCTTCGAAGAAGAAGCACGCGGCACGGAGCTCATCCCGATGCTCGGCGCCGAGTCGTGCATGTGGGCGTCCGACTATCCCCATACCGACAGCACGTTCCCCAACTCCCGGCAGGCGATCCAGGAGTCCCTCGGTGCTCTGTCCGAAGAGGACCGCCGAAAGATCGTCGCCACCAACTGCGCGCAGCTGTACGGCTTCGCCTAGAGAGGACGGAGGAGACGCCGTGAAAGCCGCGGTCCTGAACGAACCCAACGAACCGCTCGACATCGAGGACCTCCAGATCGACGATCCCGGGCCGAAGGAAGTCCTGCTGCGCACCGTGGCCTCCGGAGTCTGCCACAGCGACCTTCACATGATCCGGCGGCGTCGCGGGCCTCTCGTCCCCGGCCACGAGCCGGCAGGCATCGTGGAACGAATCGGAGACGACGTGACGTACGTGAAGCCCGGAGACCGGGTGATCGCGTGCCTGTCGATCTTCTGCGGCATCTGCGACTTCTGCACGAGCGGCCGAACCCACCTCTGCGGCGGCGCCATGTTCGACCGCCGCGAAGGCGAGCCCTCGCGCCTCCGCCGCGCGGACGGCACGCCCGTCGGGCAGATGTCGCAGCTCTCGTCCTTCGCGGAGCAGATGCTCGTCCCCGAGAACGCGCTGGTGAAGATTCGCGACGAGATGCCGCTCGACTGCGCCGCCCTGATCGGCTGCGGCGTCACGACCGGCCTCGGAGCGGCCCTCTACCGGGCAAGGGTCGAAGCGGGATCGACGTGTGCCGTCGTCGGGTGCGGCGGCGTCGGGCTGAGCCTCGTCCAGGGCTGTCGGATCGCCGGCGCCACCAAGATCATCGCGGTGGATACGCAGCCGTGGAAGCTCGATCTGGCCAAGAAGGTCGGGGCGACCCACGGAGTCGACGCGTCCGAGGGCGACGCCGCGAAGCAGGTCCAGGAGCTCACCGACGGCGGCGTGGACTACGCCTTCGAAGCGGTGGGCTCGAACGCCACCGCACGACAGGCCTACGACATGGCAAAGCGCGGCGGAACCGCGGTCCTGGTCGGTGTCATCACCGAACGCGAGGGCCTCTCGCTGCCCGGCTTCGATCTGGTCTTGAACGAGAAGCAGGTCCTCGGCTCCACCATGGGGTCCGTCGGCTTCCGGATCGCGATGCCACGATTCGTCGACCTCTACCTGAACGGGCAGCTTCTCCTCGACGAGATCATCTCGGCCCGACGACCGCTCGGCGAGATCAACACGTGCTTCGACGAAATGCGTGAGGGCTCGGCCGCGCGGAGCGTGATCGTATTCGAATGACCCGCACACCGCGGGCGCCCCGCCGGCGAAACCCCAGAATCGCGATCATCGGCGCGGGCCCCGCCGGCCCCGACGAGGACGCGTACGAGGTGGGGGCGTCGTCGCTAGTGACGCGTCCCCGCACCCAAGGGCAGCTCGGTCGGATCGCCCTCCTTCTCCAGGAGCTCGAGACGGATCCCGTCGGGGTCGTGCGCCATGATCACCCGCGTCGGGCCCGGGAGGTCCAGCCGCGTATCGGCGAGGAGACCCCCGCCCCCTGCCTCGACGCGCGCGCACACCTCGTCCAGGCTCTCCACCCGAAACGCCAGGTGGGTGAACCCGATCTCGTGCATGGGCTTGGCGTCCCGGCGGCCCGTCGCCTTCGGGTCGACGAACTCGATCAGCTCGATCCTCCAGCCGTCCCGCTCCAGGTAGACCGTCCGTACGTCCACGTCCGACAGACCGTTCAATTTGGCCGTGGGCTGCCCCTTCAGATCGAGCCGACCGACCAATCGACAGCCGAGGACGTCGCAGTAGAAGCGCACGGAGCGCTCGATGTCGGAGACGCAGAGCCCCATGTGGGTGAGCCGTCGGATCGTCATCGCGGAACGCTACCACGTCCGGGGCCATTCGCTTTCCCTCCGACCTCGTTTCGTTGGATTCTCGGCCCACCGTGACCACGAAACCGACAGAGAAAGCCGACCTCTCCCCCGCCGCGGGCCGGCGCGTGCTCGCGATCCTGTGGGTGGTCTACGTCTTCAACTTCGTCGACCGGAACATCCTGGCCATCCTGCTCGAACCCATCAAGCAAGATCTCGGCGTGAGCGACACCGCCATGGGGTTTCTCACGGGCTTCGCCTTCGCGGTGTTCTACACGTTCGCCGGGATCCCGATCGCGCGCCTGGCCGATCGCAGCTCACGGAGGGCCGTGATGGCCGTGGGCATCGCGTTCTGGAGTCTCGCGACGGCCGCGTCCGGGTTGGTGCGAAGCTTCGGCCAGCTCGCACTCGCGCGCGTGGCCGTCGGCGTCGGCGAAGCGTCCGCGACGCCCGCCGCTCATTCGCTCATCTCCGATTACTTCCCCCCGGAAAGGCGCACCCGGGCGATCGCGATCTACAACACCGGGGCCAACGCCGGCATCCTCCTGGGACTGGTCGCCGGCGGATGGCTGCAGCAGGCGTTCGGCTGGCGCGTGGCGTTCGTCGCCGTCGGCCTGCCGGGGCTGCTGATCGCGGCGCTGGTCGCCGCGCTCATCGAGGAACCGCCGCGAGGGCTCTCGGAGGGACGCGACGCCTCCGGAGAGCCACCGGGCCTCGGCGAGAGCCTGCGAAGGCTGGGCGGGCTTCGGACGTACCGTCACATCGCGATCGCGGCAGGCCTCTACGCGATGCCAAACTACGGAACGATCGCGTGGATGCCGACGTTCGTGCTGCGCGTGTTCGGTGGAGGCTACGCCGAGATCGGGCTCACGCTGGGAGTGGTCCTCGGACTCGTCGGCGCCGCCGGGACCTACGTCGCGGGCGTCCTCTGTGATGGTCTCCTGCGACGCGACGTGCGCTGGCTCGTCTGGATCCCCGCGATCGGCAGCGCCCTGAGCGTGCCGTTCATCGCGGTCACGTTTCTCGGACCGAGCTTCGCGGTCGGCCTCCCCTTCTACGTCGCGTCGGTCTTCTTCGGCGCCAGCTTCGCGGCGCCCACCTACGCGCTCGTGCAGGCGCTCGCGCCACTTCGGATGCGGGCAATGGCGTCGGCCGTTCTCCTGTTCGCTCTCAACCTGATCGGTCTGGGCCTCGGCCCCACCATCGTCGGCATCCTGAACGACGCACTGGCGCCCCGGTTCGGAGACGACGCCATTCGCTACTCGCTCCTTCTGATCTCGCTGTTGAACCTCTGGGGCGTAGTCCATTCGCTCTTGGCGGCACGAACGGTGCGCGCCGAGATGCTCGAGGAGTGACGAGCGCCATGACGACCGCCATCCAACCCTTCGAGATCCACGTCGACGACGCCGCCCTGGAAGATCTTCGCGCTCGGCTGCGCAACACCCGCTGGCCCGCGGCTCTCGAGGACGCCACGTGGGCGTACGGCGTCGAGCAAACCTACCTCCGCGAGCTCGTCCGCCACTGGCTCGAGGAGTACGACTGGCGGTCGCACGAAGCACGTCTCAATGCCTGGCCCCAATACCGAACGGTGATCGACGGGCAGACGATCCACTTCTACCATGTCCCGTCGACGGTTCCGGGAGCGACGCCGCTGATCCTCACGCACGGATGGCCGGGCTCCGTGGTCGAGTTCGTCGATCTGATCGGCCCTCTCACCGATCCCGCCGCGCACGGCGGCGATGCGCGAGACGCGTTCCACGTCGTCGTGCCCTCGCTGCCGGGCTACGGGTTCTCCGAGCCGAGCGACACGAAAGGCTGGGAGCCGCGCCGGACGGCACGAGCGTGGGCCGAGCTGATGGCTCGGCTCGGCTACGATCGCTACGGCGCACAAGGCGGCGACTGGGGCTGGTTCGTCAGCCAGTGGATCGCGCGCGAAGACCCGGACCACTGCTTTGCGATCCATCTCAATCTGCTGTTCGCGATGCCGCCGTCCGCGAATGCCGTCGCCGAGCTCGCGGACGAACCGGCGAGCGAGCGCGAGAAATGGGCGCGCTTCCAGGCGTACAACGCGAGCGAGTCCGGATACGCGAACATCCAGTCGACGAAGCCCGAGACGATCGGCCTCGGGCTCGCCGACTCGCCGGTCGCACAGCTGGGATGGATCGCAGAGAAGTTCCGCAGCTGGGCCGACTGCGACGGCGTCATCGAGAACGCGGTATCGCGCGACGTACTCCTCACGAACGTGATGATCTACTGGATCACGAACACGGG
>JAUIFY010000334.1 GCA_030430245.1 bacterium
AGGGCGGGTCGATCACTCGGTGAGGTCTTGGTCATCATCAGCTCCAAAGAGTCCAGGGTGCGTCGGCGCAAGGCTCGACAAGCGGGGTGTGCGGGGCCGTGCAGGCGAAAGAGCGCCCGCAGCAAGCTTCGGTCGTAGCGAAAGGCCAGCTCGAGCTGCCCGCGGCGACGCAAGACCTGCGGGCCCGCAAACTCGAGCCGGGGATCCGCGAGTGCACGGCGACCGTCGACGAGCTCGCGAAGACCACGAAGAAGAACGGGCGCGCCGCGAGCGAGAACCCCGATCTCCGACGTCGGCTGATGCGGGTGGAGACCCGAATCGAGGCCATGCGGCTGAACGGGATGCGCTTCCTCACCAAGCAGCTGAAGGGGGAGAAGCTCGGAAGCGAGACCTCGATCAACAAGCTGCACCGCGCGACGCTCGAGATCGAGATGGGGGAGATCGCCATGGAGATCTGCGGCAACGCCGGCAGTATCGCCAGCGGCGCGGGGACCCCGGGGGGCGGCCGTTGGCAGAATTTCGCGCTCAGCTGGCCGGAGGTCGTGATCGGCGGCGGGACCCCGAACATCCAACGCAACATCATCGCAGAACGGATCCTCGGTCTGCCGAAGGATTGATCATGTCGACCGATCCCCTCGTCCTCCGAGACGACGTCGAGTGCGGCGTCGTCATGACCGCGCAGGATCGCGATCAGGTCCTGGCGACGTCGCGGCGCATCGAAGAGCTCGGGTTCGACTCGATCTGGGTCGGAGACCACGTGTCGTTCTACGTGCCCATGCTCGAGTCCCTGACGCTTCTCTCCTTCGTCGCGGCGGCGACCGAGCGGGTCCGGATCGGCACCGGCGTCTATCTCCTGCCCCTGCGTCATCCCACGACGTCGGCGAAGGTGACGTCGACGATCGACGTCCTGTCGGGCGGGCGCCTGGACCTCGGAGTCGGTGTCGGAGGAGAGTTTCCTCCGGAGTTCGAAGCCTGTGGAGTTCCGGTGAACGAGCGCGGGAGCCGCGCGAACGAGTCGATCGAGGTGCTGCGAAAGCTCTGGACGGGCGAGAAGGTGGGCCACGAGGGCAAGCACTTCTCGTTCGGTCCGGTCGCGCTGACGCCGAAGCCCGTGCAGGAGGGGGGGCCTCCGATCATCGTGGGCGGCCGGAAGGCCCCGGCCTTTCGCCGCGCCGGAAGACGGGGCGATGGCTACATCTCACACATGTGCTCGTCGGAGATGTACGCGCAGAACCTCGACGCGATTCGCGAGCACGCGCGCGTGGCGGAGCGGAAGGACGTCCCGTTCCGAACCGACTGCTTCATCTTCACGATCTTGGGCGACGACTACGACGCGGCGTTGAAGACCGCGGCGAGCACGCTCCAGATGATCTACAATCGTCCGTTCGAGGACGCCGCGCGGAAGTATTGCCTCCTCGGGCGCCCGGAGGACTGCCTGGAGCAGCTGCGGGGCTTCGTGAAGAGCGGGGCGCGGCGCTTCGTGCTCTCGCCGCTCATGGGTCTCGACGAGTTCTTCGAGCGCGCGGCGAAGATGCTCCCCGAGATCCGGGCGCTCCGGTGATCACCAGCCGCGGTTCGGCTGATGGGGGGTGGGCGACGGTGTCGGCTCGTCCACGATCACGACGTCGACGCGCGTGATCAGCCGATCGTCGATGTAGAGCTGGTAACCGTAGCGGCCGGCGGGCTTGTGGGCGGAGTCGGCGTCGACCTCGAAGAGGAACGGTGACCGGTCGACGTCGACCTCGCCGTGATCGATGCCGTAGATGTCGCCGTCGCGCACGAACCGCCACGTGCGGCGCACTTCGCCGACGCCGCCGTCGTTCTGCCAGGCGAGCGCAATGGAGACGCGATACCGCTCCCCGCGGACGACCTCGTTCACGCGTCCCGTCGGCTCGCCGTCGGCATCGAGGATCGAGACCGACTTCGAGAAGACGTGCGTGTGGTTCAGGCCCTCTTCGCCGCCGTCGTCGACGATGTTGTCCATTGCCCCGAGGAAGACCATCGCCGAGCACCCCGTGAGGAGTAGCGGCGCGGCGAGCGAGGTGAGGAGCCGACGAGGCCAGCGCATCGACGTCATCTCAGGCGCTCCGCCTCGCCGGGGCGACGGCCCCGTGTCCGGGGGCCGGGGTGGGTCGTACGTCTGCGGGAGCGCCACCGATCTCGTTCGACTTCGGCTCCGGGAGACCGGTCCAGGCGTCCGCGGGCTCCTCGATCCGGTCGAGACGGGCCTCGGTCACGCGATCGACCGCGTCTCGGGGGACCGACGGATGCTCGAGCTGGGCGTGGACGGTCGCGGCGCCGGAGACCGGTACGCCGATCGCCGCCACCCAGAGGGCGATGCCAAGCCTCGGGTTCGGAAGCACAGCCCCGCAGAATGAAGGGTGCGCGGAGCCGTCGCAAGCGCTGTACGGTTCGCGACTCTCAAGACGGGGGTGTGTACCAGATGGGCGACGTCCAGGCGCGTTCCTGGAGGACCTTCGCCGCTTCGTCGTCGCAGCACGGCTCGAGCCCCTCGGTCACGGTGGAAGCGTCGTCGCAGTCGACGCCCCGCTCGTTGCAGGCGAACTGCAGCCAGCGGCAGCTCGGGCTCTCGACGACGCGCACGTAGTACATCGCGTGCTGGTCGGGCTCGAACGCTGGGTCCTCCCATACGGTGCAAAGCGATGGGGCTCCGCCGCCGTCGATCGCGCACGTCGCTCGGTCGACCGTGCCCGCGGGCCCGTCGGCACGTGCGACGTCGTAGACGCGTTCGTGCGCCACCCCGTCCTCCACCCACGCCTTCACGACCTGCAGTCTCTCGAGCGGAGTTCCCGGTCGCTTCGGCGTACCGGCGTCCTGCCAGCCCGCGACGAGAAAGCGGGGCGCGGCCTCCGTCGACGTCGCCGCCGGGAGATCGCCCCCCATCGGGACGCCGCCCGCATAGCCCCGGGCGACCATGTCCGAGGCGGAGCAGAGATCGCCCGGATAGCCCCAACCCCCGAAAAATCGCGTGACGATCCGAGGTCCGCTCGTGCCGTACGCCTCGCGACGTCGCATCGCCTCGAACAGGGCGTCGCGCGAGTTCTCCTCGGCCCACAGCACGGCGAGTCCGCCGGGGTTGAAGTGGGGCGAGTCGGGAAGGGCCGGGATTTTCATCCGCCGGGAAACCTGCCCCGCGGCGTGGCCGGGGAAGTCTTCCTCGTCGACCAGGCCCGGGGCCGCGAAGTGCGTATCGGTGGACCCGATCAGTCCGAACTTGAACGGGTTCGCGCCGATCGCGACGTGCTGCACGAGGCCCTCGGCCAGCGCTTCGCGGGCGTGGACGCGCGCGGGAATCGGCTCGGTGGACCCGTACGCCTCTCCGGCCATGTCGGCGTACGGGTACTTTTCGTAGCCGCAGAGCTCGTCGCGCGACAGGCCGTCCGGCCGGCACTCGGAGTCCCCCTTGTGCTGCGTCACCTCGACGAGCGTTTCGAGCTTGGCACGGCGCTCGGCGTCGCGCCCGTCGATCGGTTCGCCCGCGTCGTTCTCGATGCGGAACATCATCCCCTTGCTGACGTTCGAGTTGTGAGGAATCGCGATCACGTCGCACCCGTCGTCCGCGTCGAGGCACTCCGTTTCGAGCTTGCTCCAGAGCTGCTCGGCGGTCGGGTTCTCGGTGAAGGTCGTCGGCCGCTCCTGGACGTGCTCGTTCCGGAACACGACGTTTCGGTGGATGTTGGCCATGCCGGGCATGCCCGTCCACTCGTATCCGACGAAGCTCGTGAACGAGCACGTCGACGTGCGGTCGTAGGCCTCCTCGGCGGCGTCCTGGATCGACTGCCAGGGCCCCTGGGCCGCATCGAGACAGATGCGCGCATCCTCCCCGCAGAAGCTCATGCGGGTCGGATGCTCCATGCCATACCGCGAGTTGATGAGCGCGTAGCCGAGCAACGGCCAGCGCCGGAAGACCGTGCAGACCCAGGAGTCGTACCCCTCCATCCCGGGCGTCTTGCAGATCCGGGTCTCACCGAGAAGGTCGGAATGGTCCGAGATCATCGCGAAGTCGAGCGGGCGGCGAAGCCGGATGTGCTCGCTCGGAGTCCCGTCGGAGTCGTAGGGTTGGAGGGGCAGGGGTGTGCCGCGCGCGAACGCGTAGGCCTCGCGTGGACCGGCCCGCGTTCCCTGGCCTGCCGCGTCGAACGAGAGCGAGGTGTGGACATGCGTGTCGCCGAAGAATGGCTGACGGAGGGGGTCGGAGTCGGAGCACGGCTCGCGTCGCTCGGTGCGCTCGAACGCGGCTGCCGGCACGGCGAGGAGGAGGGCGGCGATCAGGACGAGGGCGCGGATCATCGGTACACCTGGAGGAGTCGCGCGTGCGGATCGGTCGCGTGAAACGGGGTGTCGTAGAGTGGGAGGACCGACGCCCCCACGACGGCGATGGCGACGACGCCCGCGGTGAGCCCACCGAACGCGTTCGGTGCCGTCCGTTCGAGGAAGCGCGCGAGGAGTCGTGCGGCCACCCAGAGCAATCCCGCGTAGAGCGCTGCGTGGGCGAGTAGCCCGAGGAAGAGCGAGAGCGCCACCCCGTGTGCCCCCTCGACGAGGATCGTGATCAGCACCACGCCGGCCAGCTCGACGATCCGAAGCGTCGGAATGACGGCACCGAACAGAAGCGTCGGTGCGGGGACCACGAGCAACGCGGTGATCCAGAGCAGCATCGTTGCCGTCTTGCGCGACATCAGGGGCTCCAAGCGACGCCCGAGAGGGAGGCCAGCGCGAGTTCGAGGGCCTGGGTGCCCGAGCGCCCGTGCCCCTGGCCCTCCAACGCCACGTAGAGCTGGCGGGCGAGCGCCAATCCGGGGAGGGCGAGCTTCAGTCGCTCGGCCTCGGAGAGCGCGATGCCGAGGTCCTTCACGAAGTGCTCGACGTAGAAGCCCGGTGCGAAGTCTCGTTCGATGATGCGCGGTCCGAGGTTCGACAGGGCCCAGCTGGCGGCCGCTCCCGAGCAGATCGATCGCAACACCGTGTCCAGGTCGAGGCCCGCACGGTAGCCGTAGAGGAGGGCCTCGCAGAGACCGACCATGCTGCTCGCGATCAGGATCTGGTTGACCATCTTCGTGTGTTGACCGGCGCCGGCCGGTCCCTGGTGCACGATCGTCTTGCCCATCGCCTCGAAGCACGGAGTGAGCGAGGCGACGACGTCGGCGTCGCCGCCGATCATGATGGAGAGGCGCGCTTCGCGCGCGCCGACATCGCCGCCCGAGACCGGTGCGTCGACGGCGTGGGCGCCGCGCGCGCGCGCGGCGGCGTCGATCTCGACCGCGAGCGTCGGCTCGCTGGTCGTCATGTCGACGAGGATCCCTCCGGTGCGAAGTCCCCCCAGCGCGCCATGGGGTCCGAGCAGCACCTCGCGGACGTCGCGTGGGAAGCCCACGATCGAGAAAACGACGTCGCTCGCCTCGGCGACGGCGCGAGGGGACTCGGCCCACGTGGCGCCTGCCGCGAGCACGGGTTCCGCTTTCGCGCGGGATCGCGTGAACACGGTCGTGGCGTAGCCGGCCGAGACGAGGTGTCGGCACATGCTGGCCCCCATCACGCCGAGGCCGATCCAGCCGACGCGGGTCTGCGCGGGAGAGATCTCGATTCGTGGCATGCGCTCCGACCTGAGACTCAACGGGGCGTGTAGCGGCGCATCTCGACGGGCTCGAGTGTGGCGAGCCCGGTCTCGATCCGCTCTTCGATGCGGGACAGAAACGCGTCGATCTTCTCGCGTGTGTCGACGAGTTCGACGATGACCGGGAGGTCGGCGCTCAACCGGAGAACCTTGGCCGCCACCAGGTGGTGTTTGGGACCGAAGCCCATCGAGGCGCGGAGGACGGTAGCGCCGGCGATTCCGGAGTCCTCGGCTCGCTGCACGATCGATTCGTACAGCGGCTTGGATCCATCCTTGTCGCTCTCGTTCAGGTAGATGCGCAGGGCGCAGCCGGCTTCCGTCTCGGGCATCGTCACGCTCCCTGAAGGGCGCCCGCGATCCGGTATCCGAGCCAGACCGCGAGCAACCCGAGTCCATTGCTCAGAACGAGGTTCGCCGAGGCGCGCGCCCACTCTCCGTCGTCGAGGAGCGAGAGGGTCTCGAAGCTGAAGGTGGAGAACGTGGTGAACCCGCCGAGAAAGCCGGCGAGCACGAACAGGCGCATCTCGTCGCGCAGAAGGGCCGGCCCGGAGAAGAGCGCGCCGAGAAAGCCGATCAGGAGGCATCCCGAGACGTTGACCGCGAGCGTCCCCACGGGGAAGGCGTCGTCCGTGAGGCGTTGGACGAGACACGGGAAGCCCGTCGTCGCTATGCCTTGACCTTGCCCCCAGCACAAATCTCGACCGACTCCTTTGACCCACGTGTGGTTGTTCAATTCCAGCGTTTTGTTGCGCCGCGAATGCAGATGTCGTCCCGCTTGTTGTCGTTACCTCGACGAGAGCAAGGGATTTGCGTCAACGCCATGGAAGCGCTGATGCTGGCCGAGGAA
>JAUIFY010000019.1 GCA_030430245.1 bacterium
GAGGACGGCTGACCCCGACTCAGCGCTTCGGGAACGACTCGAGCCCGATCAGGAAGAAGTTCGTGTTGAGCCCGCGGTTCGGCTCCTTGATGCCGGCATTCGAGATGTGGCGAATGCGCCAGGAGAGCGTGAGCGCGAGCCGGTCCGTGAGGAAGGTGTGGAGCCCGACACCCACGAACGACGCGAACTCGAACGGGCCGCCGAGCTCCTGCCCCTGCAGGCCGGTGTACATCGCGCCGACCCCGCCGATTCCGTACGGAACAAATCGCTGTCCGTAATCGTAGTCCAGCTTGAGAACGATGGGAGCCACACCACCTTCGAACGCATCGCCCGGGGCGTCGAAAACGCCCGCGACCCATGCCTCGACCACCCACTTCAGGTTCAGGTCGTACTCGTGGAGGGGCTCGTCCACGACGTCCGGCAGGAGCCAGGCCGCGCGGGCGAACAGGGGGACCAGGAAGATCCCGTCCCGTGAGGAGGGGCCGTATCCCGACAGGAGGCCCCATTCCTGGACGCCCGTGCGGTCCTCCCCCTGGTCCGCGGCGGACGCCACCGCAACGAGCAGCCCGGTCGCCAGAAGAATCGTCGGAAGAAGCTGGAGAATCCGTCGCATGCTAACCTCGCGGAACACGATGAGCGCTCCGGAAGTATCCCGACACCCCCGGCCTCGCAACCGCAATGGCCCATGCGCCCTGGTCGGGCTGGTCCTCGTCCTGGCGACCGGGCTCGTCGCCCGGGCGGACGCCGCGCCGGTCGTGAAGCTGGGCGGTCACGTCGAGGAGGCGGGGGCGGGCGTCGTCGTGCGGGGTCTCGTCGAAATCGCGTCGGGGTACCACATCAACGCACACGTCCCGGACGAGCCCTTCCTGATCCCGACCGTGCTCACCCTCTCGGCCGGGGGCGCCACGTTCGGCGAGCCCGCCTACCCGGAGCCGGAGGCGCAGACCTTCTCGTTCTCGCCCGACAAGCCGATGCTCGTCTACGACGGCACGATCGAGATCGTGGCCGGGGCCGACCGGGTGCCGGACGGCCCTGTCCACGCGAAGCTCCGGTACCAAGCTTGCAACCACGAGCGTTGCCTCCCGCCGACGACGGTCGAGGCCTTCCTCGGCAAGAAGAACGAGGCCGCCGTCGGTGGGACGACCGGGCGCCTCGCCACGGCCGGCTCGAACGACTCGTGGCTCTTCGCGTGGCTGCAAGGCGCGAGCCTCCCGGCCGCGTTGGGCATGACGCTGCTGCTCGGCCTGACGCTGAACCTCACTCCGTGCGTCTACCCGCTCATCTCCGTCACGCTCGGGTTCTTCGGGTCGCAGTCCACGACGAGCGGCAAGCCCTGGCCGCTGGCCGTCGCCTACGTCGGAGGAATCACGCTCAGCTTCGCGATCCTCGGTGTGACGGCCTCGCTCGCGGGCGGCCTGTTCGGATCTCCCCTGCAGCACCCGGCCGTGCTCGTGGGGCTCGCACTCCTTCTCGCGACGCTGGCGATGTCGAGCTTCGGGTTCTTCGAGATCCGCGCGCCCGCGGCACTCATGCAGCGCTTCGGAGGCTCGTCCACCGGGGTCGGGGGCGCGTTCCTGATGGGCCTCACGATGGGGATCGTCGCCGCACCCTGCATCGGGCCGGTCGTCCTGGGACTGCTCGTCTACGTCGGGTCGGAGCGCGACGTCTGGAAGGGCTTCTCCCTGTTTCTCTCGATGGGCCTCGGGATGGGACTCCCGTACGTCTTTCTCGCGACGGCCGCCGGCTCGCTCGACAGGCTCCCGCGCTCGGGAGAGTGGCTCTCGTGGATGAACCGCCTCTTCGGCGTCCTCCTGCTCGGCATGGCGGTCTACTTCGTCGCTCCTCTTCTCGGACACGAGTTCATGCGCTTCTTCCTGCCCGCCTTCATCGCCGCCGGAGCGATCTACCTCGGGTTCCTCGAGCCCTCCGGCCGGAACCTCCGGGGCTTCACGCTGGGACGTCGCCTCGCCGGTGTGACCGCGCTCGTGGTCGCCGCGTGGCTGGGCCTCTCGTCCGCGCAGGCCACGAACGGAATCCGCTGGCAGCCGTTGACTCCCGCGTCCCTCGATCTCGCCATCTCCGCGAAGCGACCCGCGATCGTCGAGTTCTCGGCGGACTGGTGCCTCCCATGCGTCGAGATGGAGCACTCCACGTTCACCGACCCGGACGTCCTGCGCGAGGCCGCGCGCTTCTCGATGCTGCAGGCGGACGTGACCGAATCGAGCGACGCGAACGACCTGCTGCTGGAGGAGTTCGGCGTCCTCGGTGTGCCGACGATCATCTTCTACGACGGCGCGGGACGCGAGGTGGACCGCGTCGTCGGCTTCGTCGACGCCGAGGAGTTCCGACGGCGGATGCGCCGCGTCGACACGGGCCGGCCCGCAGCGCCGCGCGCCCCCGCGCCGCGCATCGCCGAACCCGTCTGAGCCGAGCCTGGGTGCGACGCCCGCGGGGCCGCTCGACGCGCACGACTTCCGCCATCGGGCCGAGAGCCCGGCGAGTCACCCGGACTCCGGGAAGAGCGTGGGAACGTAGTAGCCGTCGAACGGAGTGAACTCGCCGCGAACCATGTATGTGCAGAGCGAGTGGACCTCGAAGCCGGCGTCGTACATCGCTCCGAGAAGATCCGGCCGGCTCGCGGGCAGCAGCAGCCGCGTGTCGGTGCGCATTGGCAGGTCTCGGGTCGCCGCCTGGACGAGATCCAGCATCGTATCGAGATCGCGACTCACCGCAGGGCCCAGGACGGCGACGCCGCCGCGGACCATCCGCACGAGACTCCCTCGAAGGGGCCGATCTCCGGCGAGCAGGGTATCTCCCATGCGCAGCAGGAGCTCGTGGTCCTTGGCCCGCTCGATCCCGATCGCATCGCGCTCGAGTGCGACGATCGACGCCACGTCCGCCGACGTCGCGCGTCGCGTGGCACCTCGGGTGCCGACATCGGGTCGCGACCGGAAGCTCCCACGAACGAGCGTCTCTCGGGCGACGAAGCCCACCCGGCCGTAGAGGCAGAACGAGACCTCGTTGAACGCGTCCTGGATCAAGCGCAGGGAACGCACTCCCGCCGCGTCCGCTCGGGCGCAGATCTCCCGCATGAGCGCGAGCCCGTATCCCGACGATTGATGGGCGGGATCGATCGTGATGGGTCCGGCACCGGCCGTTCGCCCGCGCACGTGCAGGAATCCGCTCCCGACGACCCGATCCCCCGCGACGACCACGAGACAGTGCGCGGGATCGAGCGATCGATAGGTCTCGGCGATCACGGCGCCGACGGCCTGGTCGGCGACGACCGGCCCGAAGCCGCGTCGTCGGTACATCTCGTTGAACGCCGTGCGAAAGATCGTCGCGACCCGCGCGAGATCGCTCGACTGCATCGCCCGCACGTGCGCCTCAGCGCGGTCCGCCACCCCGTCCCCCATGCCCCGGCACTCCTCGCCCACGCTTCACGGGTCTCCTATACCACTTCTCGGAGGTGTCCCCTGACCGGAGAGCTCTACTTCGACGATCCGCGGCTCGACCTGATCCCGACCGAGCACCTCGCGGCCGACGGAGTCGACGCGGACTTCCTCGAGCGACTTCTGCGCCGGCCCGGCTGGACGCGTCCCGCGACCGACCTCCTCGAGCGATCGATCGAGCTCTACTGGGATCGGTACGACCGCCTCGCATCCGAGGTCGGATACCTCGGCGCCCCGCGACTTCGAAACCTCGCGGTGGTTCGCGATGCGTCGACCGTGCGCCCCTATGCCCAGATCCTGAACGAATCGACCTGCACCGTGTATCTCGAGGATCTCGACCCGGAGACCTCCCATCCCGAGCTCGTCGCGTACGTGCTCGCGTTCGGCGAGCGCGCGGCGGAAACGACCGACATGCTCCGTACCGCGGTGCACCTCGCACCGTGGTGGTTCGATCGTACCGACGCCGAGTGCGAGGCGTTCGTGCGCGCCGCGGCGACCTCGCGTCGACCCGATGCAGAGCTCTACCAGGCGATCGGCGCGGCGATCCCGTGGCTCCGGGAGCTCCGTCACCGCCGCGCGCGCCCGCCGCGCAAGGGCCGCACCTACCGCGAGATCCCCGGCACGGGCCTGCTCGTGCCACGCGCTCGGGAGGAGGAGCCCGATCGACTCGTCGGGAAGATCCAGGAGTCCGCCACGCGAACGCTACGCGCCTTCCACGCTGCGCAACGGGGCCCCGCGGACGCGGAGATCCGCGGTCTCGCGGAGTGGCTCGCCTCGGAGCGACCTCTGGTCGTCGTCACGGACGCGCGCGAGCGCGTCCTCTGGGATCCCGAAGCGCCGACCGGGGAGGGCGCTCTCCTGGAGCGTCTGCGCGACTGCGGGCCACGAACCGTCACGAGCCTCCGTCGCGATCTCGCGTGCGTGGACGAGCACAGTCGCCGGTTTCTCGCCTCGCTGCGGGATCCCGAGGCGCTTCCGCGGGTGCCGTCGGACCTGGCGCAGTCCGGGTACACCTTTCTCCACCGCGATCGGGGCATCATCGGCTACAACGTAGACGAGCGGGGCATCGAGCGGCTGCTCGCACCGGCCATCCCCTATGCACGCGCCATGCTCGGCGCCCGGACCTTTCACGAATGGGCCCACCTGGCCGTCGACGCCGGCTGGGTCCCGCGGGTCGTGTCGTCCGGGGAATGGTCGCGTCGCCGCGCGGCACTCGTCGAGGCCCTTCGCGCGGTGATCGACGGACTGCCCAAGAACGCGCGCGACGTCGTGGGTCCGGACCTCGCCCGACTCGGCGCGGGCCGCGACGCCGGCGAGGCGCTGGCCGACGTCTTCGAGGGGCGCCTCTCGGACTACCGGTCGAACCTGCTCGCCGCGCGCTACCAGACGCCGGTCGAGCGCGAGGCGTACGTCCGGCAGAACGTCCGGCCACTCCGCCGCGAGTACCCGCCCTCGGAGCGGCTCCGCATGTTGGTCCGCTACGTCTACGAGCGCCAGTACCTCCGCTTCAGCGAGATCGAGGCGGGCGACGAGTACTTCGACGAGCACACCTGGTTCGAAGCGGACTTCGTCGACACCGACTTCCTGGACGAGGAGAGGCTGGCCTCCCTTCTCCGCGCGGCGGCCGACGTCTGCCACGCGTTCGAGATCGACCGCGCGCGGTTCAGGGACCCGACTTGATTCCCGGAGAGCCTCGGTCAATCAATCGCATCGTGGGTACGACCGTACTGGGTGCCGGCTCCTGGGGCACGGCCTTGGCCCTTCAGCTCTGCCGCTCGGGCCACTCCGTCCAGCTGTGGGGGCACGATCCCGATCACGTGCGGGACCTGATCGAGGCGCGGGAGAACCGCGCCTTCCTTCCGGGGTTCCCGTTTCCGCCCCCGGTCGCGCCGCAGGCGGATCTCGCGGAGGCGGTCGGATCGGCGACGGACCTTCTGGTGTGCGCCGTGCCATCGCACGCGGTCCGAGAGACGATGGAGGCGGCTCGTCCCCACATCCCCGAGACGACGATCCTCTGCAGTGCCGCGAAGGGCATCGAGGAAGGCACGTGCAAGCGCATGAGCGAGGTGATCGCCGAGACGACGGGCTGCGGGGAGCGCGTGTCGGTCCTGACCGGACCCAGCTTCGCGCGGGAGGTCGCCGCCGAGATGCCGACGGTCGTCACCGCCGCCGCCCACGCCGCCGAGACGGCGAAGTTCGTGCAGCACGCCTTCGCGTCGCCGATGTTCCGGGTGTACGCATCGGCCGATCCGATCGGAGCGGAGGTCGGTGCCGCGGTGAAGAACGTGATCGCGATCGCGGCCGGCGTGAGCGACGGCCTGGGCCTGGGACACAACACGCGCGCCGCCATCATCACGCGTGGGCTCGCGGAGGTGAACCGACTCGCGATCAAGCTCGGCGCCGATCCACTCACCGTCACGGGACTCGCCGGCATGGGCGATCTCGTTCTCACCTGCACCGCCGAGCTATCGCGCAACCGCTCCGTCGGACTCAAGCTCGGGCAGGGCCAGAAGCTGACGGACATTCTCGAGGGCATGACGCAGGTCGCCGAAGGCGTCCGCAACACCCTGGCGGTCGAGGAGCTCGCTCGAACCGCCGACGTGGAGATGCCGATCACGACCGAGATGCGCTGCCTGCTCTTCGAGGACAAGCCGGCCCGCGAAGCCATGGTCGACCTCATGACGAGGCGGCTGAAGGCGGAGTTCTGAGGGCCCGGGACGGGCGCCGGGCATTGGATTACCCCCCTCTGGTCCGTTACCCAGGGCGGATGGCCAACAAGGGAACCTGTAAAGCCGACGCCTGCGAGAAAGAGGTCGTGGGGAAGGGCTACTGCAAGCGGCACTACCGTCTCTGGAAGCGAGGCGAGATGCCCAAGGCGCGCTACAACACCTGCGTGGCCGAAGGCTGCCACAAGAAGGTGGTCGCGAGCATGCGGTGCGAGGAGCACCAGAAGATCAAGCCGCCCGACGCCGAGGCAGCCGCCGCCAGCGGGGAGGCGCCGGCCGCAGACGCGGGCGGGGGAGCGGCCGAGGCGGCCGAGGCCGCCGAGGCAGAGGCAGAGGCGCCCGCAGAGGGCTGAGCCGCGACGTTGACAGCGGGGAACCCGAATGGTTCCCTCCTGTGCTCCGCTCGTAAGGACAGGCGACGCAGATGAAGAGGACGTATCAGCCCAGCAATCGGCGTCGGAAGCGCACCCACGGCTTCCGCGCGCGCATGGCCACTCCCGCGGGCCGGCAGGTGATCAAGCGCCGTCGCCGCAAGGGACGCAAGCGCCTCAGCGCCAGCATTCCGCCCAAGCAGCCGGGCTAGGCGCCCAGGCTCGGTCGGACCGGGGCGAGCCGGGACGTGGCGCCGACAGCCACGACTTCCCCCGCGGAGACGCTTCCCAAGGCGGCCCGCGTGCGCAAGCGCGGAGAGTTCCTGGCGATCCAGAACGGCGGAAAGCGGCTTCCCACGCGGCACTTTCTTCTCGTCTACCGGCCGGCGCGGGGCACGCAGGCGCGATTGGGAATCACCGTAACGAAGAAGATCGGTGGAGCCGTGATCCGAAACCGCGTGAAACGAGCCGTCCGCGAGACGTTCCGCCGGGTGCGAACGGGCCTCGCACCGATCGACCTGGTGGTGATCGCGCGCAAGGGCTCCGGCGCGCTCGACGGCGGCACGATTCGTGCGGAGATCGAGCCCGCCCTCGCCACGCTCGGGGGAGGGCGACCGGCATGAGCCGTCTCCTGAGCGAGTGCCTGCGGGCCCTTCTCCGGGCCTATCAGCTCTTCCTGTCGCCGCTGATCGGCCCCGCGTGTCGCTTCGCCCCCAGCTGCTCGGAGTACGCCCGTGAGGCCCTGCGTGTCCACGGTGCCGGCCGCGGGAGCCTCCTCGCCGCCCGGCGAATCGCCCGATGCCACCCCTGGCACCCCGGGGGCTTCGATCCCGTTCCGCCCAAGAATCGGCGCCCCGAAACCGTGGACCGCCGCGTCCGGAGTCACGCCTGATGGACCGCCGAACCCTACTGTTCGTCGCGATCTCGGTCGCGATCATCGTGCTGTACCAGGAGTTCGTCCTGAAGCAGTATGCACCTCCCCCGACGGAGGCGCCCGTCGCCGCGAACGGGGCTCCTTCGACGGGGAGCCCCGAGGAGCCGGCCGCGCCGCAGCCCGCCCGGGTCGCGGCGAACGCGCCGGTCGAGGAGGTCGCCCCGCTCACGCCCCCGGCCGCGACGAAGCCGATCGAGGGAGAGCGGATCCGGGTCGAAACCGACCTCTACGAGGCCGTGTTCACGACGGTGGGCGGCCGACTCGAGGACTTCCGGCTGAAGGACTATCGGGAGACCAGCGCCCCGGACAGCCCCGCCCTGTCGCTCGTGCTTCCGGCACCGGAGATCGAGCTTCCGCTGGGCATCGAGCTTCGCGGCGCACAGGCCTGGCGAGACTCGGGCCTCGTGTACGAAGCGGACCGCGCCACCGTCTCGGTGGCGGGCTCCGACTCCGCCACGCTCGTTCTGCGAGCGCTCTTCGAGGGACAGCCCATCGTCAAGCGGTTCACCTTCCGCGGCGACTCGTACCCGATCGACCTGGTCGTCGAGACCCCCGCGGGCGAGGGTCTCCCCGGGGCTCTGACCCAGGCGTCGCCCGACGGGAAACCCGCCGCGGTCGCTCTCCTCCTCACCCGGGCTCGCAAGCAGGAGGAAGACGGCACGACGTTCGAGGGACCGGCGGCCCTCGTGGGCGAGGACCTGATCCAAACGCCGTTTGACGACCTGACCGGCCCCGAGGTGCTCGACGGGCCCGTCTCGTGGGCCGGGTTCGAAGACCACTACTTCCTCGTCGCCGCCGCTCCCGAGCGCGCCACCAGCGTCCGGATGCTTCCGAAGGGGAACGCGGTCGAGGAGAAGATCCTCACGCCGCGGGCGGCGACGGGTCCGACCCATCTCTCGTTCACTCTGTATCTGGGGCCCAAGGACCGCCCGATCCTCGAAGCGGCGGGGCACGGATTCGCCGAGGGGTTGGACTTCGGCATCTTCGCGCCGATCGCCCTGATCCTGCTGCAAGCGTTGGAGTACTCGCACCGGTTCACCGGGAACTGGGGCATCGACATCATCGTCCTGACGATTCTCGTCAAGATCCTATTTTGGCCGCTCACCAGGAAGAGCTTCTCGTCGATGAGAGACATGCAGAAGCTCCAGCCCGAGATGGCCCGGATCCGCGAGAAGTTCAAGGACGACTCGCAGAAGATGAACACGGAAGTCATGGAGCTGTACAAGCGCCACGGGGTCAATCCGCTGGGCGGTTGTCTGCCGATGCTACTTCAGATCCCCGTCTTCATCGGCCTCTACCAGCTGCTCCAGAACACGATCCAGCTCCGGCACGCGTCGTTCGCTTGGTGGATCACCGACCTCGCCGCCCCGGAAAGACTGTACATCATGGGCTACGGCATCCCCGTGCTCACGCTGTTGCTGGGCGCTTCGATGTTCCTGCAGCAGAAGCTCTCGCCGCAGGCCGGGGACCCGAACCAGCAGAAGATCATGATGTTCATGCCGGTAGTATTTACATTCATGTTCATTGGATTCCCCGCTGGCTTGACGATCTACTGGCTGACGAACAACCTCCTCACGATCGCTCAGCAGTGGTGGATGCTTCGGTCGGCACCGACCTGATCGTCGTCGACAATATCAAAAATGGCAGCGCCTGCGGCGGCGGACGGGTCCCGCGCGCTCCGGCCGCGGGTCTGGTAGAAGCCCTCGAGGACCGTGTCGGCCTACGTCGAAGACACGATCGCGGCGATCGCGACCGGAGCAGCGCCCGGTGCCGTCTCGATTCTGCGCCTGAGCGGGCGCGACGCGGTCCCCATCGCCGGGCGAATCCTGCGGACCCGTGGTGGCGCCCCGGCGCGGCTCGGGCCGGAGGGCTCCCACCGCGCGATCCACATGCGCGTGGAGCGACCCGCGGACGCACGGGTCCTGGACGACGTGCTGGTCGTCCCGATGCTCGCGCCCCGCAGCTACACGGGAGAGGACGTCGTCGAGATCCATTGCCACGGGGGCCGCGTCGTGTCGGACCTCGTACTGCGCGCGAGCCTGGCGGCGGGTGCACGGGCCGCGCGTCCCGGCGAGTTCACGGAACGCGCCTATCTGAACGGGCGCCTGGATCTTTGCCAGGCCGAGGCCGTGGCCGACGTGGTCACGGCGCGAAGCGAGGCCGCCGTCCATGCCGCCCGCCGTCAGCTGGACGGAGATCTCTCGGCCCGGATCCTCGATGCGCGGGCGGGGATGCTCGACGCTCGCGCTCTGACGGAGGCGCACCTGGACTTCCCCGAGGAAGATCTGCCCGCCGGGGCCGAGGCGGAGCTGTCGGCGCGGACGGCGACGATTCTCACCCAGCTCGAGGAGCTCGCCGCGACGTACGAGCGTGGTCGACTCGTCCGAGACGGGATTCGTGTCGTGCTGGCCGGCCGCCCGAACGTGGGGAAGTCGTCGTTGATGAACGCTCTCCTCGGACGGGACCGGGCTCTGGTGAGTGCCACCGCAGGCACGACGCGCGACTACCTCGAGGAGCCGCTGAGCGTCGCCGGGCTCCCGGTCCTCCTCTGCGACACCGCAGGATTCCGGGAAGCGCGAGACGACGTCGAGCGCGCCGGCGTCGAGCGAACCGTCGCTCGACTCGAGGAGGCCGACGTGGTGCTCTTCGTCGCGGACGGGTCCGAGGCGCTGACGGCCGAGGACGAGGAGCTCTACCGGCGCCTAGCAGACAGGCGCGTGGTCGGCGTGCGGAACAAGGCCGACCTCGAAGCGGCCTGGACGACGCCCGAGGGGCCGTGGCGGCTGCCGTTCGTGCCGATCTCGGCCCTGCGCTCCGAGGGCCTCGAGGATCTCGCGCGCGCGATCGAGGCCCACCTCCCGACGACGACGGAGGGGAGTGACGGGCTGGTGGTGACCAGCGCCCGGCACTTCGAGTGCCTGCGCCGAGCGGCCGAGCACGTCACGCGAGCGGTGCGAATCCTGGGCGGGCAGGGCGAGCTCGAACTGGTCGCCGCGGAGCTCCAGCAGGCCTGCCAGGCACTCGACGAGATCGTCGGGCGAAGCGACATCGAGGATGTGCTAGACCGCGTCTTCAGCCGATTCTGCCTCGGCAAGTGATCATGTCCAAGAACGACGTCATCGTGATCGGTGCCGGCCACGCCGGCATCGAGGCCGCTCTCGCCAGCGCTCGGATGGGCGCGCGGGCCTTGCTGCTCACGCAGAACCTGGACCACGTCGGCCAGATGTCCTGCAACCCCGCCATCGGTGGCGTGGGCAAGGGGCACCTCGTACGCGAGATCGACGCCCTCGGCGGGGAGATGGGTCTCGCGATCGACGCGACGGGAATCCAGTTCCGCACCCTGAATACGCGCAAGGGCCCGGCCGTGCGCGCCACGAGGGCGCAAGCCGACAAAGCCCTCTACCGCCGCTACATGAAGGCTGCGGTCGAGTCTTCCGAGCGATTGTCGCTGCGCCAGGCAGCGGTGGAGCGTCTGCTGATCGAGGGCGGTCGCGTGGCGGGGGTCGAAACCGAGCTGGGAGAGCAGTTCCTCGCCCCTTGCGTGGTCGTGACGACCGGCACGTTTCTGCGAGGCCTGATTCACGTAGGGGATCGGAGCCGACCCGGCGGGCGCGCCGGAGATGCGGCCGCCCTCGGTCTGAGTCCGCAGCTGGAGGAGCTGGGCTTCCGTGTGGGGCGCCTCAAGACCGGGACCTGTCCGCGGCTCGACGCCCGAACGATCGATTGGGAAGGCCTCGAGGTCCAGCCGGGCGACACGCCGCCCCCCGCGTTCTCCTTCCGGACCGAGCGCATCGAACAGGAGCAGATCCCCTGCCACGTCACGTGGACGAACCCCGAGACGCATGGGATCATCCGCCGCGGCCTGGGCAGGTCTCCGATCTTCAGCGGCCAGATCCAGAGCCGCGGGCCCCGCTACTGCCCTTCGATCGAAGACAAGATCGTGCGCTTCGCCGACCGCGACCGCCATCAGATCTTCCTCGAGCCAGAAGGGCGGGACACGGTGGAGATCTACCCCAACGGCCTTTCCACGGCGCTGCCGCTCGAGATCCAGCTCGCGATGGTTCGCAGCATCCGGGGCCTGGAACGCGCCGAGATCATGCGCGCGGGCTACGCCATCGAGTACGACTTCGTGGACCCGCTCGAGCTCGAACCAAGCCTGCAAACCAAGAGAATTTCAGGGCTTTTTCTGGCCGGTCAGATCAACGGAACCACCGGATACGAGGAAGCGGGGGCGCAGGGCCTCGTGGCGGGCATCAACGCGACTCGCGCGGTTCAAGGGCGCGCGCCGCTCGTGCTGAAGCGATCCGAGGCGTACATCGGCGTGCTGATCGACGACCTCGTCACCAAGGGTGTGGGCGGCGAGCCCTACCGGATGTTCACCTCGCGCGCCGAGCATCGGCTGCTGCTTCGCGAGGACAACGCCGACACGCGGCTCTCGCCGATCGGCCACCAGATCGGGCTGCTCGACGACGCTGCCGTGTTTCACGTGAAACATCGGATCGGGACTGCGCGTGAGAGCGAAGCGGCGCTCGCGGCCTATAAGGTCCGAGCCTGTGCCGAGACCAACGCGCTGCTCGAGGCCTCCGGCGCGTCCCCGCTCCGCGAGGGGACGAATGCCCGGGAGTTACTCCGCCGGCCGAACGTCGGTTGGGAGCTCCTGCAGCAGCTCGGTGCACCGGTCCCGGCCGATGCACGGGTCGCACGGAGCCTGCTGCTCGACCTTCGTTACGAGGGCTACGTCGCGCAGCAAGAGGCGCTCGTCCGTCGTGCGGCCAGGCTCGAGGAGACGCCCGTGCCCCAGCAGACCGACTTCGATCGGATCGACGGGCTCTCGACCGAGGTGCGTGAGCGCCTGGCCAAGGTACGGCCACGCACTCTGGGGCAAGCGGCGCGGATCCCCGGCGTCACCCCGGCGGCGATCAGCATCCTCGGGCTGCACCTGAAGCGGGCGCAGCGCGCCTCTTGACGGCCATGGGCCTGTCCCCGCGCGAGCGGTCGGTGCTTGCCGAAGGCCTCGAGGGGTTCGGACTCAGCCTCGACGATGCGCAGCTCGAAGGCCTTGGGACGTACGTCGAGCTCCTCGAGACGTGGCGAGGGCGTGCGAACCTGGTCTCGGTAGCGGACCGCCAGGAGCTCCTCCGCCGTCATGTGCTGGACTCTCTTGCGGCAGCAGGGCGACTGCGGGCGATGGGGCCCGTGCGCGTGCTCGACGTGGGGAGTGGCGCCGGGCTACCCGGAGTGCCTCTGGCCATCGCGTGCCCCACCGCGAAGGTGACCCTCCTCGAACCGCGGCGCAAACGCGTGAGCTTCCTCCGAACCGTGACTCGGGAATGTTTCACGTGGAACATCGAGGTGGCCGAGGCGCGCGCACGGGAGCTCGCCGACCAGGGGCGCGGCCCCTGGGACGTCGTGGTCAGCCGCGCCACCTTCCCACCCGAGAAGCTCCCGAGCGAAGTCGAGCCACTCGTGGCGCCCCGGGGCACACTCGTGGCCTACGCGACCGCCAGAACGGCGGAGAGGGGCCTGTTTCACCCGGCGTACGAGGGTCCCGAAGTCGAGGAGTACCGGCTACCGGGGCATCCGGCCGCGTTTCGCCTGCTGCTCTGGCGGCACCGGTCTCCCGCTGCGGAACGGGCGTAGGCTTCGGGAAACACGCGGGTTTCTCCCGCTCCCCTGCGCTGCGGCGCCGGCGCGTTTCACGTGAAACGTTTCGTCGCACACGAATGCGGCCCCAAGCGTTCCAAGACGCTCACGCATCTGCTACCTCCGTCCTGCGAACATGGGCAGAGTCATTGCGATCGTGAATCAGAAGGGCGGGGTCGGCAAGACGACGACGGCCGTCAACCTGAGTGCCGGTCTCGCGATGGCGGGCCACTCGGCACTGCTCATCGACATGGACCCTCAGTGCAGCGCGACCAGCGGTGTCGGCATCCGCCTCGGACCGGACGAGGCGTCGACCTACGACGTCCTGCTCGGACAGTCAACTGCAGAAAATGCGCTCAAGAAAACCATGCTCCCAAGCCTACAGGCCGTGGGTGCAAGCCAAGATTTGATCGGTGCCGAGATCGAGCTCGTCAACGTCGAATCCCGCGAGGAACGCCTCAAGAACGCGCTCACCTCGCTGCGTTGGCGCTACGAGTTCATCTTGATCGACTGCCCCCCGTCGCTCGGCCTCGTCACCCTCAACGCCCTCACCACCGCCGACTCGCTCCTGATTCCCGTCCAGTGCGAGTACTACGCCCTGGAGGGCCTGACGGCGTTGATCTCCACGATCGGCCTCGTCCGCGAGCAGTTGAATCCGACGATCGAGATCGAGGGCCTGTTGCTGACCATGTTCGACGGTCGCAACACCCTCTGCCGGCAGGTCGCGGCCGACATTCGCGAGCACTTCGGGGAGAAGGTGTTCGAGGCCGTCATCCCCCGGAACGTGCGACTCAGCGAGAGCCCGAGCTACGGTCTCCCCGCGCTTCTCTACGACCCCTCGTCGAAGGGCGCTCTGGCGTATGCGGCTCTCGCGAAGGAAGTGGCCGCGAAGCACGCACCCAAGGCGCGCGCCGCCACAAACGATGTTTGATTCTTGAGGTCTCGGGCATGGCTCAGCAACGCAAGGCACTCGGCAAGGGCATCGGCGCGCTGATTCCCACGGCGGCGGCTCGCCGCACACCCGCGACGGCCCCCCAGGCCCCCTCGATCCCGCCGGGCGAACGGGTCGACAAGCTCCCCCTCGAATCGATCGACCTGAACCCGAATCAGCCCCGCGTCCACTTCGCGGAGGCCGACTTGCAGCAGCTGTCGGCCTCCGTCGCCGAGCGCGGGGTGCTCCAACCCATTCTCGTGCGCCCGCTTCCGCACGGCCGCTACCAACTGATCGCCGGCGAGCGGCGCCTCCGCGCGAGCCAACGGGCGGGCCTCCACGAGATTCCGGCCCTGGTCAAGCAAATGAATGACGACGAGAGCCTCCTCGTCGCCATCATCGAGAACGTCCAACGCGCCGACCTCAATCCTCTCGAAGAGGCCCAGGGCTACCACGTCCTCCAGGAGGAGTTCGGCCTGAAGCAGGACGACATCGCGAAGAGGGTGGGCAAGAGCCGCCCCGCGGTCGCGAACGCGCTGCGACTCCTCCAGCTTCCCGAAGACGTTCAGGACGAGGTCCGCGCGGGTCGGATCAGCGCGGGACACGCGCGCGCCCTGCTGGGCCTGGACGACGACGCGATGCGAGAGGCCCTGACACGCCAGATCGTCGACGAGGACCTGTCCGTCCGCGACATCGAAAAAGCCGTTCAGGAGAAGCGGAAGAAGTCCCCCGGCAAGACTTCTTCGAAGGACCCCGACGTCGCCGTCATGGAGTCCGATCTGAGCCGCGCGCTCGGCACCAAAGTCACCATCCACACCACCCGATCCACCGACGGCCGCGGGCGTGTCGAGATAAACTTTTATTCCCACGACGACCTCGGCCGCCTCGTGGATCTCCTGCTCGCCGCCCCCCAGGGCCGCAAGCACCGGGTGGCCGGCGCGTGATCCATGCACCTCCCGATCGGGGTGCTACAGTCGCGTGTATATAAAAAGGATCCTGGGCTCCGCTGAGCGCCGCTTCCAGCTATCGGCTGGGCTAATGGCTCGACCCCTTTTTTTGACATCGTCGCTGCTGGTGTGGTAGCCAAGCGCGTTTGTGGTGCGGCGGGTCTGCCGCGCCGGAAGGGGCCGCCCGGCCGCGCTGGCTCTGGCTTCTCGGACGCCCACGAACACTCGTCGCACGGAACGATCGATGGCTCTCTTCAAGAAGGACCGCGGGAAGGAACCCGCCGGTCGAGGCTCCAGCCCCGAGAAGGGCGGGCGCACAGAAGCGTCCGGAGCCGCGTCGAAGGAAGAGCCGACGAAGAGAGAGGGAGACACCATGGCGGGGCAAGCAGGCGGTGCGGCAGGCGCGACCGATCGGTCGCCGATCACTCCGGGAACCGAGAGCGCGATGCTCGGTCGCGGAACCCGGGTCTCCGGCAAGATCACCTTCGAGGGCAAGGCCCGCATCGACGGCCAGGTCGAGGGTGAGATCGTCGCGGCCGATACGCTGGAGATCGGCGAATCGGCGCTCGTCAACGCGCAGATCAACGGCACGACCATCATCGTCCAGGGCAAGGTCACAGGCGACCTCACCGCGAGCAAGAAGCTCGAGATTCGCGCCCCGGGCCGGCTCTACGGAAACGTCACGACCCCGAGTCTCGTCATCGAGGAGGGGGTCATCTTCGAAGGACACTGCTCCATGGGAGCGAAAGAGGGGAAGGCCGGCGAGCGGGTCTCACTCCTTGCCAAGGAGGAAGGAGCAGCCGCCGCGCAGCAGCAGCCACGCGCGGCGACGGCCTCGAACAGCAAGTAGAAGAAACCCTCCGCAACCCCGTTCGTCCCGATCCCCGACGGACGCGGCACGCCTCACGCCGTGTCCGGGCTCATGGTGCGCCTCCTCGTTGCGAGCCCGCAACACCGGCGACCAGTGCGAACCGAAAGCCAAGGAATGCTCGAGCTACCGCCCAAGATAGGTTTTTACGTCTGGATCCCGATCTTCTTCGTCTTCATCTACCTGCTGAAGACCTTGATCCTCGATCCCACGCAGAAGCTCCTCGACGAGCGCGCCAGCCGCACCACCGGCGCACAGGCCGACGCGGAGAAGATGCGCGACGAGGCCGCGGAGATGCAGGCCGAGTTCGACCGCAAGCTCGCCGAGGCCCGCCTCGCCGGCAGCTCCGCGGGCGATCAGGTCCGCCGCGACGCGGAAGCGAGCGAGCACCGCATCCTCGACCAGGCCCGCACGGACGCCAGCCGACTCGTCGAAGAGGTGCGGGGCCGCATCGAGGCAGAGACCGAGACGGCCCGCACCGCGCTGAAGGCCGATGCCGACGCGCTCGCGAAGCTGGTCGCCGAGAAGGTCCTCGGCCGGGCGGTGAGCTCATGATCCGCCTCTTCGTCGCCCTCGCGCTCCTCGCGCTCCCGAGCGCCGCCGTGGCCGCGGGTGGCGCAGGCCACCACGAACCGCAGTGGTCCCTCACCCTGTGGGGCTTCGCGAATTTTGCGATTTACTGCGCGATCATGTACCGCTTCGCGTGGCCCCTGATCAAGGAGTACCTCCAGGACCGACACGACGGCATCGTCGACGCCCTCGAGGCGGCCGCACGCGCCAAGGAAGAGGCGGAGCGTCTGAAGTCCGAGTTCGAGATGCGCATGAAGAGCCTCGAGGACGAGGCCGCACGCGCCCAGGCGGAAATCCTCGAGCTCGCGCAGAACGAGGCCAAGAAGATGGTCGATCAGGCCGAGCAGACCGCCGAACACATTCGACGCGACGCCCAGCTCGTCGCCGACCAGGAGGTCGCCCGCGCCCGTCGCGCCCTCCAGGAGGAGTCGGCCGAGCTCGTCACGCAGATCGCCGCCGAGCTGGTCTCTGCGCAGATCCAGCCCGAAGACCAGGAGCGCTTCATCCAGGACTTCCTGGCCGAAGCCCGTGAGGAATCGCGATGACCGGCGGATTGGCCAAGCGTTACGCGCGCGCTCTCGCGAGCGTCGCGAAAGAGGAGAACCGGCTGGAAGAGGTCGCGACCGAGCTCGACGCGATCGCGGCCTGGCTCGCCGACGAGGAGCTATCCGAGGCCCTCACTTCGCCGGCTCTCTCCCATGAGAACCGCCAGGCGCTCGTCGCCCAGATGACGGACTCTCTGGGCCTCTCGGACCTCACCAAGAACTTTCTCGGTCTCGTCACCGAGCAGCACCGACTCGACCACTTCGACGGAATGCGCCGCGCCTACGGCGACCTGGTCGACCGGGAGCTGGGGCGTCTCCGCGCATCCTTGCGGACCGCGCAGCCTCTCTCCGACGCGCAACAGGCCGAGATCTCCTCGGCCCTCGAAGCGCAGCACGGCAAGAAGATCCTCTTGTCGGTCGAGGTCGATCCGGCGCTCGTCGCCGGCATCACCGTCGAAATCGAAGGCAGGACCTACGACGGAAGCGCTCGCACTCAGCTCGCTCACGTCGCCCGAACCATGTCCCGTACGGGCTCCGCAGGCTGAGCGACCGCCGCGAGAGAGCATCCGACCGCGCATCAGGCAACATCGAAGGAGAATCACGAGATGGCGATTCGCGCCGCAGAGATCAGCGACATCATCCGCCAGCAGCTGAAAGACTACACCAAGACGCTGGAAGTCCGGGAGACCGGCAAGGTGCTTTCGACGGGTGACGGAATCGCCCGCATCTACGGCCTGGAGAAGGCCGCGGTCGGTGAGCTCCTCGAGTTCCCGAACGACATCTTCGGCATGGTCCTGAACCTCGACGAGGACAACGTCGGTGCCGCACTCTTCGGTGAGGCGCACGAGATCGGCGAGGGCGACGAAGTCAAGCGGACCGGCCGCATCGCCGAGGTCCCGGTCGGGCCCGAGCTCCTGGGCCGCGTCGTGAACGCGCTCGGCCAGCCGATCGACGGCAAGGGCGACATCGGCGCCAAGGAGAATCGCCGCGTCGAGCTCAAAGCGCCGGGCATCGTGGAACGCCAGGGCGTGAACGAGCCGATGCAGACCGGCCTGAAGGCCATCGACTCGCTCATTCCGATCGGCCGCGGCCAACGCGAGCTGATCATCGGCGACCGGCAGACCGGCAAGACCGCGATCGCGATCGACACGATCATCAATCAGAAGGGCGGCGACGTGAAGTGCATCTACGTCGCGATCGGCCAGAAGCGCTCGACCGTGGCGCAGGTCGCCGAACGCCTCCAGCGCGCCGGCGCCATGGAGTACACGACGATCGTCGCCGCGACCGCGTCCGAGTCGGCTCCGCTGCAGTTCATCGCCCCGTACGCCGGCTGTGCCATGGGCGAGTACTTTCGCGACAACGGTCAGCATGCACTGATCATCTATGACGATCTGTCGAAGCAGGCGGTCGCCTATCGTCAGCTCTCGCTTCTTCTCCGTCGCCCGCCGGGCCGCGAGGCGTACCCGGGTGACGTCTTCTACGTCCACTCGCGTCTGCTCGAGCGCGCCGCGAAGATGTCGGACGCGCGTGGCGGCGGCTCGCTGACCGCCCTCCCGATCATCGAGACCCAGGCCGGTGACGTGTCGGCATACATCCCGACGAACGTCATCTCGATCACCGATGGCCAGATCTTCCTCGAGACGGATCTGTTCAACTCGGGCGTCCGCCCCGCCGTGAACCCGGGCATCTCCGTCAGCCGCGTCGGCGGCGCCGCCCAGATCAAGGCGATGCGTCAGGTCGCCGGCTCGCTCCGGCTCGACCTCGCCCAGTACCGCGAGCTGCAGGCCTTCGCGCAGTTCGGCTCCGACCTCGACCCGGCCACCCAGGCGCAGCTGTCTCGCGGTAGCCGGCTCGTCGAGATCCTGAAGCAGAAGCAGTACGAGCCCCTCCCGGCCGAGCGACAGGTCGTCATCATCTTCGCCGCGACGAAGGGCCACCTCGACGACACGGACGAGGGGGACATCGCAAAGTTCGAGACCGACTTCTTCGCCTACCTCGACAGCAAGCACGCCGACGTGTTCACCGAGATCAAGAGCGAAGGAAAGATCTCGGACGAGCTCGAGGAGAAGCTGGCCGGCATCATCCGCGAGTTCAAGCAGGTCTTCGTGAAGTAATGCCCAGCCTCAAGGCAATCCGAAAACGGATCGGCTCGGTCAAGAGTACCCAGCAGATCACCAAGGCGATGAAGATGGTCGCCGCGGCCAAGCTGCGCCGCGCGCAGGATGCGGCCGTCCAGGCGCGCCCCTACTCCGAGAAGCTCGAGGGCATGGTCGCGCACCTTCTGCAGCGCGTCGATCCCGAGTCGCATCCGCTCATGAAGGTTCCCGACTCCCAGGATCGCAGCTTGATCGTGGTCGTGACGAGCGATCGCGGGCTCTGCGGCGGCTACAACGCCAACCTTCTCCGCGAGGTAGACGAGTTCGTCGCCGCGCAGGAGACCGGCGACTTCCGGTACACGACCGTAGGCAGCAAGGGCCACGACCACCTGAAGCGACACGAGCGGCAGATCGACGGCACGAACGCCATGCCGACCGCTCAGGATGCCGGACCCGTCGCCCGCGACCTCGCTCGTACCCTGCAGCGCAGCTATCTGGCCGGCGAAATCGATCGTGTCTTTGTCGCGTACAGCGCCTTCAAGTCGACGATGACGCAGGTCCCGACCGTCGAGCAGCTTCTCCCGCTCCAGCACCACGACGAGCCGGAGGGCCACGACGCCGGCCACGAATACGTCTTCGAACCCAACCCCAACGAGATCATCGGATATCTCCTTCCGCGACTGGTCGAGGTCCGGATCCTGCACGCGCTCCTCGAAGCCGGGGCGAGCGAGCTGGCGTCTCGCATGACGGCCATGGACTCCGCGACGCGGAACGCATCGGAGATGATCGATCGCCTGACTCTGCAGATGAACCGGGCCCGGCAGGCCCAGATCACCACCGAGCTCATGGAGATCATCAGCGGCGCCGAGGCGCTGAACCAGTAGGAAGAACGGAAATCATGTCTGACAACATCGGTCGCATCACCCAGGTCATCGGTCCGGTTCTCGACGTCGAGTTCGAGTCGGGCACCCTGCCTCCCATCTTCAACGCGCTGCGGGTGACGAACCCGGCGATCAACGACCAGGAAGACAACCTCGTGGTCGAGGTCGCACAGCATCTCGGGGAGCGCACCGTCCGCTGCATCGCCATGGACTCGACCGAAGGCCTCGTCCGCGGCATGCCCGCGAAGGACATGGGGACGGGCATCTCGGTGCCGGTCGGCGACGCGACACTCGGTCGCATCATGAACGTCATCGGCGACCCGGTCGACGAAGCGGGCCCGATCACGTCCGAGCACCACCTCGACATCCACCAGCCGACTCCCGAGTTCGTCGACCAGGCGACCGAGGTTCAGGCCTTCGAGACCGGCATCAAGGTCGTCGATCTCCTCGCCCCCTACGCGCGTGGCGGTAAGATCGGCCTCTTCGGCGGCGCCGGTGTCGGCAAGACCGTTCTCATCATGGAGCTCATCAACAACGTCGCGAAGCAGCACGGCGGCTACTCCGTGTTCGGCGGCGTCGGCGAGCGCACCCGCGAGGGCAACGACCTCTGGGTCGAGATGAGTGAGTCCGGCGTCCTCGAGAAGACCGCCCTCGTCTACGGTCAGATGAACGAGCCGCCGGGAGCCCGCGCCCGCGTCGCACTGACCGCGCTCACGGTCGCCGAGCACTTCCGCGACCATGAAGGCAAAGACGTCCTCCTCTTCATCGACAACATCTTCCGCTTCACGCAGGCGAACTCCGAGGTCTCGGCACTCCTGGGACGCATGCCCAGCGCCGTCGGCTACCAGCCGACTCTCGCGACCGACCTCGGCGAGCTGCAGGAGCGAATCACGACGACCCGGAAGGGCTCGATCACCTCGGTTCAGGCGATCTACGTCCCCGCCGACGACCTCACCGACCCGGCGCCCGCGACGACGTTCGCTCACCTCGACGCGACGACCGTGCTTTCGCGACAGATCGCCGAGCTCGGCATCTACCCCGCAGTCGATCCGCTCGACTCCACGTCGCGCATCCTCGATCCGAACATCCTCGGAGACGAGCACTACTCCGTCGCACGCGACGTGCAGGAGATCCTCCAGCGCTACAAGGATCTTCAGGACATCATCGCGATTCTCGGCATGGACGAGCTCTCCGAAGACGACAAGAGGCTGGTCGCGCGCGCACGAAAGATCCAGAAGTTCCTCTCGCAGCCGTTCCACGTCGCCGAGACGTTCACCGGCTTCGATGGCAAGTACGTGAAGCTCGCCGACACGATCCAGTCCTTCAAAGAGATCGTCGACGGCAAGCACGACGAGCTGCCCGAGCAGGCGTTCTACATGGTCGGCAACATGGACGAGGTGCAGGAGAAGGCGAAGAAGATCGCCGCCGAGGGATAAGACCCGATGCGTCTCCAACTCGTCACACCGGACCGTCAGGTCCTCGATACCGACATCGAGGAAGTCTACGCCCCGGGCATCCAGGGACAGTTCGGCGTGCTCCCCGAGCACGTGAACTTCCTGACGGCGCTCGACACGGGTGAGCTTCGCTACCGCGTGAGCGGCAAGGATCACTGGGTCGCCGTCGCCGGCGGCGTCGCGGAGGTCCTGACGGACAACGTCACGATCCTCGCGGACAGCGCCGAGCTCGCCGAAGAGATCGACACGGAAGAGGCCAAGGCCGCAGCCGCCTCCGCGGAGGCCGGCCTGAAGGATGCGGAGCCCGGAACCGCCGAGGCAACCGACCTCGCGGCCGAGCTCGCCTGGGCCCAGGCCCGACAGGCCGTCGCCGCACGCAGCTGACCCGTTCACGAAGAGCCACCGAGGAGGCCAGGTCGATGAAGCAGAGCGTTTGGGTTCTCTGGATCGGCAGCCTCGCTGCCATGTTCCTCGGCAGCGGATGGATCGCCACCGGCGGCAAGATCGCCTTCTGGCTGACCCTGGTCGCCCACCTCGTCGAGTTCTTCGTGAACCGCACCCTCTTCGCGAGGGCGGGCGGCTCCATGGGCCACCACTTCGTCCAGACCATGATCTACGGGATCTTCCACTGGCAGCCGATCAAGGAAGAGCTCGACGCGAGGCCTGGCTGAGTCCCGTGCGGAGCCCGGGCCATCGCGTTCGGGCCCGAGTCCCCGCGTGGGTCGGCCTACCTACGCTGCACGTATTGCGCGCCTTCGAACCCCGCTGGTAGCGTCGCCTCATGCGAAGAGCCCTCTTGGCTCTGATGCTGGGACTGATCGGGCCCGCCGTCGCCCTGGCCGCCGCCCCGATCGGCCCGGTCATCACCGTCGATCCGATCGGCTACGAGCCGGGAGTGGCAACCGACGACGACGGCGACTTCATCGTCGTCTGGAAGTCCGATTACGGCTACGTCGCTGGTCGCCTCTTCGAAGGCGATGGCACTCCTCTCTCTCCCAGCTTCTCCGTGAGCGAGCCCGGTGTCTCGCTCTATGGCTACATCGATCAAGGCCCTGTCGGCGTCGCATCGGACGGAACCGATTTCGTCGTTGCGTGGTCCGGATACGAGGACACGCCCACGACGTGCACGTCCTTCGAGTGCATCTTCTCCCGGCACGTCGACTCTACGGGCACCCTGGGCAACCAACTCGTCGTCGAGGACTCGGGGCCAGCCGAGCAGTCGAAGCACCCGAGGATCTCGGGGAACGGTGTCGGCACGTTCGTCACGGTGTGGGAGGGACTCGACGGCGACGGCGAGGGCGTCCAGGGCCGCACACTCGCCTCCGACGGTTCGGGCGCTTCCGCACAGTTCCAGGCGAACGAGACGGAGGCCCAATATCAGTGCGATGTCGGCTGGTGCGACGTGGCGGGGGGGCCGACGGGCGAGTTCATCGTCGCGTGGACGTCGGACTTCCAGGGAATCGGTCTCCGCCGCTTCGACGCCGGTGGAACCGCGCTCGCGTCCGAATCATTCGCCACCGGCTGGACCGGTGTCTATCCGATCGATCCCCAGGTCGCCTACGCAGCGAACGGCAACTTCCTCGTCGTGTGGGAATCCCGAAGCGGCAGCGACAAGATCCAGGGTCGCGCGTTCGATTCGACGAGCACGCCTCTCGGACCCGTTTTCGACATCGCCGATGCCGGAGACCCCTACCAACCCGCCGTCGCCGGCTACCCCGCCGACGACTTCGTCGTGGTCTGGCGCGGCGACGACGGCGTTCGCGGCCAGCGGTTCGATTCCGCCGGCGCCGCGATCGGTCCCGAGTTCTCCGCGACGGACTACGGCATCCACCCCGGGGTCGACACCGACGCGAACGGCAACTTCACGGTGGTCTGGACCGCCTACGATGCGGTATACGCGCAGCGCTTCGCGCCACTTCTCCCGATCCCGCTCACGGGCAAGAAGATCAAGCTCGAGGACAAAGTCCCCGACGATCCCCTCAAACGAAAGGCCCGGTGGGTCGTGAAGGATGCCGCCATCGCGCTCCCCGATCCGCTCTCGGACGGCGATCCCCGCTGCAACGCCGACCCCGTCGGTACGGTCAAGGCCTCGGTCCGCTTCTTCAGCTCTGACTCCGGACACGACACGGGCGAGATCCCACTGCCGTGCGAGCTCTGGTTCGGCTTCGGGGCGGGCACGACGCTCGCGTATCAATATCAGGACAAGAAGCTCCTCGAAGGACCGTGCAAGTTCATCAAGCTGAAGCACGGCAAGCAGATCAAAGCGACGTGCCTCGGCAAGAACCCCCTCCACCCGTTGGAGTACGATCTCGAGATCGGAACCGACGAGAGAACCGTGCACACCGTCCTGACCCTCGGCGACCGGAAATTCTGCTCGTCGATCCCCACCTTCAAGACCAAGGACGGCAGCGATGGAAAGCTCTTCCTCGGAAAGGACGGTCCGGCTCCCGCCCACTGCCTCTGAGAACCGAGCGGCGTACCGCCGGCCCTCGTCGTTGCAGCGGGAAGACCTCGACCTCTCCGCCCGCGCCTCGAGAGCCCGGCGATCGGGGCGGGCCCTCAGCCGGCGGTCGCGACGAGCGGGCGGGGCGAGGCGAGCACGAACTGCACCTCGTCCGCGTCGTCGGGCCAGTCGACCTCGACGGTCTCGCCACCCTCGAGCTGCCCGGAGGCGACGAGGCGAGCGAGCGGGAAGACGAGCCGCTGCTCGAGAACGCGCTTCAAGGGCCGCGCGCCGTGCTCGGGGTCCGTTCCCTCTGCGAGCAGGCGGTCGCAGACGCGCTCGGTGTAGTCGAGCTCGATCGGATCGCCACGACGGGCGAGGCGTCGTTCGACGTTCGCGAGCTCGATCGAGAGGATCTTCTCGAGCTCCGACCGCTCGAGGCGATGGAACACCACCTTGTGGTCGAGCCGGTTCAGGAACTCGGGGGCGAACGTGCGCTTCGCGGTCCAGAGGACGGCGTCCTCGATTCGCTTGTGCACGCGCTCGGCGGGCTCCTTCGAGCCGTTCACGAAGCCCATGCTGGGTGACAGAATGTCGCTCACGGAGCGGCTTCCGACGTTCGACGTCAGGAAGATCATGCAGCTCGAGAGATCGACTTCCTTGTTGTTGCCGAGGGTCAGGCGCGCCTTGTCGAGGATTCCGAGCAGGAGCTGCCACAGCGAGTCGTTCGCCTTCTCGATCTCGTCGAAGAGCAGCAGCGTGAACGGATTCTCGGCCGTCTGGTACCGCGTGATGTTCGCCGACGAAAGGTACGGGCTCGTCTCCTGGTGGCCGAGGTACCCCGGAGGCGAACCGATCAGACGCGCGATCTCGTGGCTGTGGCTGAACTCCGCGCAGTCGACCTTGAGCATCGCGCGCCGATCACCGAAGGTCGCCTCGGCGATCGCCTCGACGAGGTTCGTCTTCCCCGTACCCGTCGGGCCGAGGAACAGGAACGACCCGAGAGGTCGGTCCGGGCTCGCCAGTCCCGAGTGGTAGATCTGGAAGGCCTGGAGAACGGCTTCGACCGCCGGGCTCTGCCCGATGACGCGCTCTCCGAGAGCGCGCCGAAGCTCCTCCACCTCCGTGCCCAGACGGTCCGGTACCAGCAGCCTCGAGCTTCGGGCCGCCGCACCCCGCCCCCCATTCGCAGATCCCCGCCGCTTCCGGCCAGGACCCCCCCTCTCGACGAGTGCCACGTCCTCCACGGGAAGGTCTATCGGTTGCGCGCCAGCGTCTCTTGAGTCGAAACGGGAAAAGCCCGCTCTTCAAAGCAGAACGAGCCACGCGACCGCCGCTCCGCCCGCGACCGCGAGCAGGGCCGCGACGACCCAGGACACGGGAATCGTCGGTGGCGGCTCCGTCGGCGGCGAGGGCTGCTTCTCCTTCCGCACCTCGTCGGCGAGATAGCGCGCGACGCACACGTCGGGATCCTTCTGGAGGAACGACGCATACCGGCGAAGGAACGGAACGACGTAGAAGCTGTCCGCGACCAGAGGCGAGTCGCCGCCTTCCATCGCGCGGAGGTAGTGGACCGGAACGTTCAGCGACTCGTGAACCTCGTCCAGCGATAGGCCCTTGGCCTCGCGCTCCCCGCGGAGCTCCTCTCCCAAGTTGGACACTGCCGTCACCTCCGCCGCGGACCCGCTGCGTGACGCCCCCAGCCGCGACCGAGCCTCAGAAATACGAAGCTCGAGAGTCCCCTTCAAGCGCAGAAGTCCCCATTTTCAGGGCCGCGAACCGTCCGTTGACCCCCTGGAGGGTACATACTAAACGTTCAGTATGGTCGCGCCGGCAACCGGCAAGAGCCGGCGGGCCGAGCCCGGCCGGAGCGGCATCCTGCTGACCGCGATCGACTGCTTCGCGCGGTACGGGTACGCCGGCACCTCGACCGAGCGGATCGCCACCGCGGCGGGCGTCACCAAGGGAGCGCTCTACTACCACTTCAAGGACAAGGAGCAGCTCCTGTTCGCGGCGGTGCGAGAGCGCATCGAGGCGTTCGAGAACGTGGTGCTCGCCGAGATGGAGCGCCATCCCGACGCGATCGAGAAGCTCCGAGCCGTGACCCGGTGCTGCGCCGAGAACGCCGTCGCGGACAACCACCGACGTTTCATCTTGACGCTGATGGTCGAAGCCATCGGCACGAACGACACCCTTTCGAACGAGTTCCGCGAGATGTTGCACCGCTTTCGCGGATTCCTTCGCCACCTGATCCGCCAGGGTCAGGAAACCGGCGCGTTCCGCCACGACATCGACGTGGCCGGCGCCGCGCAGACCTTCGTCGCCGGCATCCTCGGTCACGAGGTCCAATTCTATCAGGACCCCGAGTCGACGGATCTCCGGCAGAGCTGCGAGATGCACGCCGATCAGTTCCTCGCCTGGATCGCCGCCACGTGAGTGCGGCGCCGAGCGACACTCCGAGAGGAAGACAGCATGTTCGATCTTGAGTTGACCGAAGAGCAACAGCTCGTGCGCGACACCGTCGCGAGCTTTGCCCAGAACGAGATCCGCCCGGTCGCGCGCGACAGTGACGAGAGTGGATCGATCCCCCAGAGCGTGATCGACCAGAGCTTCGAGCTCGGGCTGATCCACTCGGCCCTCCCCGAAGCGCAGGGGGGCTACGGCGAGCAGCGCTCTGCCGTCACGGGAGCCATCGTGGCCGAGGAGCTCGCCTGGGGCGACGCCTCGATCGCGATGCACCTCCTCGCTCCGCGGCTCGTCGCCTATCCGGTGGCCGACGCAGGAACGACCGAGCAGCGCGAGAGGATCCTGCCGCGTTTCGCGAAGGGCTTCCACGCCGCGACGGCCGCCGTCGTCGAGCCCCGTTTCGATTTCGATACGACCCACTTCGAGACCAGGGCGACGCGGGAGAACGGCTCCTACGTGCTGAATGGGCACAAGTGCTTCGTTCCCCTCGCCGAGGATTCCGACCTCGTCCTCGTTCTCGCCCAGGAAGGCGACACCCAGGCCGGCTTCCTGGTCGAACGCGACGCCGAGGGGCTCGCCATCCTCGAGCGCGAGAAGAACATGGGCTTCAAGCCGCTCACGACGAACGAGATCACTCTCGAGAACGTGAAGGTCGGCGCGGAGGCGCGACTCGGTGGCGACGACGGCTTCGACGTCTCGCGGATGCTCGACCTCGCTCGCGTCGGTCTCGCGAGCCTGGCCGTCGGCCTCGCGCGCGGTGCGTACGAGTTCGCCCGCGAGTACGCGAAGGAGCGCACCGCGTTCGGTGTCCCCATCGCGCAGAAGCAGGCGATCGCCTTCATCCTCGCGGACATGGCGATCGAGGTCGACGCATCCCGACTCCTCACGTGGGAGGCCGCCGCCAAGCTCGACAAGGGAGAGGACGCGAGCCGCGAAGCGTACGTCGCCAAGCGGTACGCCGCGAACGCGGCCCTCAAGATCGCCGACAACGCCGTCCAGGTACTCGGCGGGCACGGCTACATCCGCGACTTCCCCGTGGAGCTCTGGTTCCGCAACGCACGCGCCTTCACGTCCTTCGAAGGCATGACGCTCGTCTGAGCGATCGACGAGGAGCAACGACGATGATCGATTTCGACCTTTCCCCGAACGTTCGACAGCAGAAGGACCTCATCCGCAGCGTCGCCGAAGGTGCGATGCGGCCGATCGCCCGCGAGTTCGACGAGCGCGAGCACGAGAAGCCGTGGGACTTCCTCAAGATGATGTGGGAGGTCTCCGGCGGCCGCTCGATGACCGGCGAGGACTCCAACGAAGACCCGAGCGCGAAGAAGAAAGGGCCGAGAGAGAACACCCTGACGGCGGCCATCACGATCGAGGAGCTCTCGTGGGGCGACGCCGGTCTCTATCTCTCGATCCCCAACCCGGGCCTCGGCGGCGCCGCGGTGCAAGCCGCAGGCACACCCGAGCAAAAGAAGCGCTTCCTCGCACCGTTCCAGGGCGGCGAGCCCAAGTGGGCGGCGATGGCGATCACCGAGCCCCACTGCGGATCGGACTCGGCCGCACTTCAGACGACCGCCGTCCGCGACGGAGACGAGTGGGTCCTGAACGGGACGAAGATCTACTGCACGGCCGGCCAGATGGCCGCCGAGAAATCCGACGGGTTCGTCGTCGTCTGGGCCACTCTCGATCGGGACGCGGGCCGAGCCGGCATCAAGTCGTTCGTGGTTCCGGCGCACACGCCGGGCATGACCGTGGTGAAGGTGGAGAACAAGCTCGGAATCCGGGCGTCCGATACCGCGATGATCGTCTTCGAAGACTGCCGCATTCCGGCGGACAACATCCTCGGCTCGGCCGAGGTCATGAAGTCCACCGAGGGCTTCAAGGGCGCCATGGCCACCTTCGACGCGACCCGACCACTGGTCGCGGCGAGCGCGCTGGGGATCGGACAAGCCGCTCTGGATCTCGTCCGCGAGGAGCTCGAGAAGCGAGGCCGGCCCATCCGCTACGGGATCTCGGACTCCCGCCTCACCAAGATCGAGAGCGACTTCATCGACGCCGAGAGCGACCTGCACGCGGCGCGACTCCTCACCTGGCGCGCCGCCTGGATGATGGACCGCGGACAGCGCAACAATCTCGAGGCGTCCATGGCCAAGGCGAAGGCCGGCTTGGCCGTCACGATCGCGACCCAGAAGGCGGTCGAGCTGATGGGCCCCCTCGGCTACTCCCGCAAGATGCTCCTCGAGAAGTGGATGCGCGACGCGAAGATCAACGACATCTTCGAGGGCACGCAGCAGATCAACATGCTGATCATCGCCCGGCGCATCCTCGGATACTCGAGCAAAGAGCTCAGCTGAGCATCGCGTCATCCATCCGTGGCCGGTGACGAATTCCGTCACCGGCCACCGGCAATTCCCTGACACACACCGAACCGGTGTCACAATCTTGCCGGTCTTCCCGGGGGTTCCTTCCGCCTCGGCTTCGCCATGGCGAGTGACCGGGCGGAAAAACTGGTGTCTTTCGGAGGGCCTGGGAGCTTCGGCCGGTCCGGCGGCGATTCTTCGGTCGTGGCACCTCGCTTGCTGCGAGCACGGGCAGCCAAGGAGGCTCCCATGAAGCTCACAGTGACTCTCCGCGACCTGATCTCCGCCGTCTCCGAGTACGCCGAGGACGAGAACGAAATCGTCGCCACGGTCGTACACCTCGTCGAGAGCGGTCGCGTCCGTCTCGCCGCCGCCTCCTGGTCGGACGACTTCATCGAATCCCCCGCCTGAAGCGAGCGACCCGATGGAACCGAGATTCCAGACTCCTCGCCAAGAGGGAGATCGCCGCTTCTACTACGTCTCGGGCCAGGCCGTAGAGCTCTGGGAAGACCCGGAGAAGCCCTTCGGCTGGGGAGCCGAAGAGATGTCGGCATACGCTGCCGACGGGAACTGGGATCTCCTGTTCAACGCGCTCGTCCTCTCGTCCCTCCTCGATCAGGACGAGGAGACCGGAGAGCCCGAGCTCGTCTGATCTCGAGCGGCGTCTCCCCCGCGGGAGTGCCGCCGACCCGATCCGCGGTGCACGCGTCCCCGTTCCGGGGTAGCGTCCAGGCATGGCCAATCGCCTCGCCGCCGAGCAGAGTCCCTACCTTCGCCAGCACGCCGAGAACCCGGTGGACTGGTACCCGTGGGGCCCCGAAGCGCTCGCGCGCGCGCGCTCCGAGAATCGGCCGATCCTCCTCTCGATCGGCTACTCGGCCTGCCACTGGTGCCACGTGATGGAGCGCGAATCGTTCGAGGACGAGCGGATCGCCGCCCTCATGAACGAGGGCTTCGTGAACGTCAAGGTGGACCGCGAGGAGCGACCGGACGTCGACGCGATCTACATGAACACGGTTCAGATGCTGACCGGATCGGGCGGCTGGCCACTCACCGTGTTCCTCGACCCCGACGGAAACCCGTTCTACGGGGGAACCTACTACCCACCGGAAGACCGCTACGGCCGACCGGGATTCCCCCGCGTTCTGCAAGCGGTCCTACAGGCGTGGAGCGACAAGCCGGACGAGCTGGCGGAAACCACGCGCCGACTCCTCGAGGGACTGGAGAAGCTCTCGCAGTTCCGGCCCGATACCGCGGCACTGCACCCTTCGACGGTCACGTCGGCCGCGGAAAAGCTCTTCGCCGCCCGCGACGAGACGCACGGTGGACTCGGCGACGCCCCCAAGTTCCCCAACGCGCCCGCGTTCGGACTCTGGCTTCGCCATTCCACGGCGAGCGGACGAGCCGACATGCGTCAGGCCTTCGAGCAGACGCTCACCGGCATGGCCCGCGGCGGCATGTACGACCAGCTCGGCGGCGGCTTCCACCGCTACTCCGTCGACGCGCACTGGCTCGTGCCGCACTTCGAGAAGATGCTCTACGACAACGCGCAGCTCGCTCCACTGTACCTGGACGGCTTCGTCGCCACGGGGAATCCGCTCTACCGCCGGATCGCCGAGGAGACGCTCGACTACGTTCTGCGCGAGATGACCCACCCCGACGGTGGCTTCTACTCGACCCAAGACGCCGACACCGACGGAGAAGAGGGGCTCACGTACCTCTGGCGGCTCGAGGAGATCCAGAGTCTGCTGGACGACGAGCACGCACCGGTGTTCGTCCGGTACTACCAGGTCGACGAGGCGGGGAACTTCGCCGAACCGGGGGCGACCGAACCCAAGAGCATCCTGCACGTGAAGCTCTCGGTCGAAGAGATGTCGAAGCTCTTCCACACCGACGTGGAGACCGTTCAGCGGCTCCTCGACGAGGCGCGCGCCACTCTTCTCGCCGCGCGTCGGAAGCGGCCCCAACCGGGTCGCGACGAGAAGATCCTCACGAGCTGGAACGCGCTCGCCATCCGCGCCTTCGTCCGCGGAGCCTGCGTGCTCGACGCTCCACGCTACCTCGACGCGGGCCTTCGCGCAGCCGGCTTCATCGACGACCACCTCCGCGATCCGAACGGGGAGCTGCTGCGGACCGTGAAGGACGGCGTCGCGCGCTACCCCGCCTACCTCGACGACCACGCCTTTCTGGCCGCGGCGCGGCTCGATCTCTTCGAAGCCACGGGCGATCCCGCTCACCTCGAGCGCGGTCGAGACCTCGCCGAGATCCTGATCGACCGGTTCCTCGATCCCGACGAAGGCGGCTTCTACTTCACCGCGACCGGACACGAGAAGCTGATCGACCGTCCGAAGATCGCCTTCGACAGCTCCATTCCGGCGGGCAACGCCGTCGCGACCGAGACGTTTCTACGTCTCGGTCACCTGCTCGGGGACGACCGCTACCGAGAGATCGGCGAGAAGACGCTCTCCCTGTTCGGCGAGCTCCTCGCGAAGCAGCCGTTCGGCCTCGCGTACCTGATCGGCGTCCTCGACGACCATCTGCGCGGTCCACGCGACGTCGTGATCGTCGGTGAACGCGACGCTCCGGAGACCCGCCGCCTCGTGCGCGCCGCCCACGCCGTCTACGCGCCGAACCAGTCCGTGTTCGTCGTCGAACCACACGCCGACGAGGCTCTTCTACCCGCACCGGCCCGCGGAAAGACCCAGGCTCTCGAGACGGCGGCCGCGTACGTCTGCGAGTCGTTCACGTGCTCGGCGCCGGTGACGGATCCCGAGGCTCTACACGCGGTCCTCGCCGGCGAGCCTGGCTGAGGTCGATCGCTCAATCCGCGAGCTCGGCACGCTTCTCCGGGGCGGCGATCGCCCGCAGCGCCACCGCCCGTTCGGCCAGGTCCCTTCCCGTCAGACGAGCGACGCCGTGCTCGGTCACGACGTAGTCGACGGTGAAGTTGGGCAGCGAAACGGCGTTTCCTTCCGGTAACCGTCGCACGATCCGCGATCTCGTCTTCG
Source organism: bacterium (assembly GCA_030430245.1). GTDB lineage: Bacteria > Desulfobacterota > Binatia > UBA12015 > UBA12015 > VGTG01. The sequence continues at coordinate 31,693 of JAUIFY010000019.1, forward strand.
CCAGGGATCTCATCGCCACGATCGACGCACCGCCCGGCGAGTACCGCGCTCCCTCGACGAAATCGAGGCTGCCTCCGACGCCACTCACCGGATGCCCGCCGACGGTCGCTCCGTTGACCTGGCCGGTGAGATCGACCTCGATCGCGGAGTTGATCGAGATGAAGCGCTCGATCCCCGCGAGGTAGGGCAGGTGGTGCGTCACGGTCGTCGGCTGCAACGACACCCGCGGATCCTCCGTGGCCCGGCGATACGCCTCGATCGACCCGGAGACCTCGCCCGTCACGACCCGTGCCTCCGGCCGGCGATCGAGAAACTCGAGCAACGGGTCGCTGTACATCCCCGAGTGGAGATTGATCCCCGGTCGCTCCGAGAGCGCGAGGAGAACGGCCTCCGGAATCGTGCCCACGCCCAGCTGCACCCAGGCATCGTCGGGAACCAGACCCAGGACGTGCCCGACGATCTGGCGATCGACGTCGTCGCAGGACGCGCGCGGCAGCGTTCCCAGGGGCCCGGTGGCGTCGACGAACGCGTCGACCCTCTCCACGGGCACCTCGGTGGTGCCCTGAGACCACGGCAGGTCTGGATGGATCTCGGCGATCACGAGATCGGCGGCCTCGATCATGCTCGGATAGATCGCGCACGCGGGACCGAGGCTCACCCGCCCGCCGCGGGGAGGCGTGCACTGGATCACGGCAACCTCGGCCCGCAGGGCGCCGCCCGGACCGAAGAGCCACGGGATTTGCCCGAAGCGAAGCGGTAGAAAGCCGATCCGGTCCGTTCGCGCGATGCGGCGCAGGGCGCTCCCGACCTGCCAAGTCACGTAGCGATAGCCCGGACCGAGGCCTCCCGTCTCGTGGTCGAGCTCGGCCATATCGCCGAGGAACCGGTATTCACCGAACTGCAGCCCGGAGTACAACCGGACCGGGTCCTCGGGATGCCCGGGCGAGGCGGCGATCGCGTCGAAGATCGACCAGGGCTCGATGCATCCCTGCGGGAGAACCACTCGAGCTCCGGCGGGGATCCGGGCGACCGCCTGCTCGGCGGAGATCGTTCTCAGAACTCGTCCTTCAGGCGACGCGTGGCCGCGAAGATCTCCACGTCCTGCTCTCCGACCTCGGGAAAGCGCTCCTGGATGGATTCGCGAAGCTCCTGACTCCGCGTCCGGAGAAACGGATTCGTGCTGCGCTCCGATCCGATCGTGCTCGGCACCGTCGGCTGTCCATCACGCCTGCGGGCAGCCGACCAGGCCAGCTTGTCCGAGATGGCCTTGTTCTTCGGCTCGAGCGTCGCCGCAAACTCGAGGTTCCGGACCGTGTACTCGTGCCCGCAGTAGACTTTCGTCGGCTCCGGTAGCGCGTTCAGCTTCGCGAGCGAGTCCATCATCTGCGCCGGATCACCCTCGAAGAGCCGTCCGCAACCCGCCGCAAACAGCGTGTCGCCCGTGAACAGGGCCCGGTGCTCCTCGAAATGGTACGCCATGTGACCGCTCGTGTGGGCGGGGACCAGAATGGGCCGGGCGACGAGACTCCCGACGTGGATCGTGTCCCCCTCCCGCACTCCGTCGGTCAGGGCGGGGATCCGTCCGTCGTCGTCCGCGTTTCCGTAAACCCGCACGGGCAGCTTCGCGGCGATCTCCTCGTTGCCGCCGACGTGGTCGTAGTGGTGATGCGTGGACAGAACGGCGGTGATCGTCGCGCCCTCGGCCTGGGCGGCCGCGAGCATCGGCTCGACCTCGGCACAGTCCACGACGGCGGCGACCTTCTCCACCTCGTCGACCACCAGGTAGCTGTAGTTGTCGTGCAAGACCGGAACGGGAACGACGCGCACGGTGTGACCTCCTGGGCCGTCCTCGTCTCTTTAGCGGGCCCAGATCTCTTCTTCGCTCATGGAGCCTGCTGGCGCCAGCCCCGCCAGCAGGCCCGAGAAGTGGTGGAACCGGTTCCTTCCCCGGTGGGGAGAGAACGTCACGAAGCTGCCGAATCCGGCGACCGGGGTGTTCCCGAGGTGCCGCCGTAGGTAGGCCGCGTCGATGTCCGGGATTCCGTACGGGGCGTCCTCTCCGAGGCCTCCGTGCGCGTACAGCACACCTGCGAGGTCGGGGGTATCGGCCAGGCGGCCGAGCTCGCCCTCCAGGCGCTCCCGTGCTCGAACGGGATCGGGAGCCGCGATCGACAACCGCATTCCCGGCCGGACCTCGTCTCCGATGAGGAGCGCACCGGTCTCGGCGTCGCCCCCGACGATCGGCCGGAAGAGCGGCGCCTCCGGCGATTCCGGCTCCGAGAGCGCCACGTGGATCCGTCCGATCGCGGCGTCGGGATCTTCGCGAAACGCCTCGGGCAGCGACTCGAGGAGGCACTCGAGTGCGGCCAGGCCGTCCAGGAGCTCGATCCGATTCGTGTGGCCTCTCGTGATCGTCCAACCCGATCCGATCGCCGTGTAGACCGGCGAGCGGATCGGTCGGATCGCGACGCCTCGCAACACGAGACCACAGACCGCGTTCGAGCTGCTGGTGCCGTGTGCGACGACCGTCGTCTCCCCGGTGGAGCCCTTCTCCGTCGCGCCTGCCCCGAGGACGGGCACGCGGCCCGCGATCTCCTCGATGCCCGCCAGCAGCTCGTCCGGTGCAAGGTTGTAGGTGTCCGTGAGGAGCCAGACCGTCGCGGGAACGTCGGGCTCCGACGCCACGAGCCGACCGATCTCGCGGCCGACTTCCACCGATCTGCCGCGAAGGCCGTGCAGGAAGAAGCGCTCGACGCCCTCCAGGCCGGAGAGGGCGATGGCCGAGATCCCTCTCCCCTCGGACGGCCGATCCGCCGGCGGCAGGACGCTCTCGGCGGAGCAGCCGACGACGCAGCCGATGTCCGCGCGGGACGCGATCTCACGCGAAATCCGCTCGTACGCGGGCCCGTAGTCCTCCGTGGCGAAGAAGATCGCCGCGCGAGCCGCAGACCCGTCCGCGATGGCACCGAGTCCGTCGGCGACCTCGCGTGCGGCGACGGCCGGATCCTTCTCACAGGAGATGTGGCTTCGCGCGACGAGCATCCCGGGGGTTGTGTTTGCGTGGTTTCGGGCCCCAGAGCAACGGTCTTGCGCCGTCCGGTCCGGTTCCGGAACATCTTCCCATGGCCGGATTGCCCTCGCTCGAGCGCTGGGGGTCGCTCACGACCCGGGGCATCCACGTGGATTTTCCCTTCTTCCTCGCACCCATGGTGGGCCTGTCGCACGTGGCTCTGCGGATGACCGCGCGAAGCTATCTACCGGTGGGGACGCAGACGCTCCTGTTCACCGAGATGCTCTCCTCGCGCCGGCTCCCCACCGAGCGCATCGGCGACCGTCCGGAAACGGCGACGGAGCCCGTGGAGACGAACCTGGTCCCGCAGCTCCTCGGCAACGAGGAGCGGTTCATCGACGCGTCCCTGCGCAAGCTCGAGGCCATGCGACCCGCGGCGGTGGACATCAACATGGGCTGTCCGGTCACGCAGGCACTGAAGCACAACTGGGGGGTCGCTCTCATGGGCGATCCCGCCTACGCGGAGCGCGTCGTTCGGACGACGGTGCAGCTGTCCCGATGGCCCGTCTCGGTGAAGCTCCGCACCGGTCTGAACGACGATCTGGAGTACCTGCTCGACTTCTGCCGGATGCTGGAGGACGCGGGCGCCTCCTGGATCACCCTGCACCCGCGGGTGGCAAGCCAGCACCGCCGCGGGTCGGCGAACTGGGACTACATCGCGCGCGCGCGCGACGCGGTCTCCATCCCCGTCATCGGCAACGGCGACGTCCAGACCGCCGCCGACGCCCTGGCCCTCGTGGAGCGAACGGGCTGCGACGGCGTCATGATCGGGCGTGCCGCCGTGGCTCGACCCTGGATCTTCTGGCAGATCGGCGAGCAGCTGGGATTGCCGCCTCCCCCGGGCCGCCCCGAACCGGCGCCCGACGACGGATGGGCCGAAGGTCGCGAGTTCCACCGGGCCTTCGAACGTTTCGTAGGCATCGCCGAGCCGCGGTTCGAGGGGCGCGACGCGCGAAAGCGCGTCAACTTCTTCGTCCATTGGGGCGCCCGGTGGCTCGACTTCGGTCACGAGCTCTGGCGACGCGTCTCCTCGGCCCCGGATCTGACCGAAACCCGGGCGCGGGCTGCCGCCTTCTTCGAAAAGCCCCAGCGGATGACGGCCCGAACCGTTCTGCGCACTTGAGACCGGGCCGCTGGTTCCGCGTGGGGGTCCTCAGGTCTCGTTCGACGAGTCCGGCGCGTCCGGCGCGTTCTCGGCACCCGAAGCGTCGGGCGACTCCACGTCGTTCGCCTCGTCTTCGCCGGCCGGCTGCACGTCGCCCTCGACCATCCGAGCCAGGCTGACCACGCGCTCTCCATCGTCGAGCTCGACCATCTTCACGCCCTGCGTGTTCCGGCCGATGACCCGCATCTCGTCGACGCGCATGCGGATCAACCGCCCGCGGTCCGTCACCAGCATCACCTCGTCGCGGTCGGTCACCTGCGCCACGCCCACGACGCCGCCGGTGCGCTCTCCGACCTTCATCGTGATGATGCCCTTGCCGCCACGCGTCTGGAGCCGGTACTCCTCGAGATCGCTCCGCTTTCCCTGACCCCGCTCGGAGACCGTCAGAATCGTCGCCTCGGGCGACAGCACGACGAGGCTGACCACCTCGTCCTCTCCGTCGAGCGAAATCCCACGCACGCCGCCTGCGGCGCGACCCATCGACCGAGCGTCGCTCTCACGGAACCGGATCGCCTGCCCACTGCGCGTCGAGAGCAGCACCTCGTGATCGTCCTCGACCAGGCCGGCGCCGATGAGGCTGTCTCCCTCCTCGAGGTTGATCGCGATCAGCCCGTTCGTGCGGCGATTCGCGTACGCCATCAGCTCGGTCTTCTTCACCGTGCCGCGTCGCGTCCCGAGGATGACCCGAGAGCCCTCGGTGAACTCGGGGACGGTCAAAAACGCCGAGAGCTGCTCGTCCTTGCCGAGCTGGAGGAGGTTCACGACCGCCTTCCCGCGGGCGGCACGGCTTCCGGCCGGAATCTCGTAGACCTTGCGCCAGTGCACGCGCCCCGCAGACGTGAAGAACAGGATGATGTCGTGCGTGGACGCGACGACGAGATTCTCGATGAAGTCCTCGTCCCGCGCCGTCGCGCCGAGCTTCCCGCGACCACCGCGCCGCTGCGCCCGGTACTCCGACGCGGCGATGCGCTTGATGTAGCCCGCGTGCGAGACCGTCACGACCATGTCCTCGCGCGGAATCAGGTCCTCGTTGGTGATCTCGTCGCCCGTCTCGATGAACTTGGTGCGCCGCTCGTCTCCATAGCGCTCGCGGATCTCCGCGAGCTCCTCACGGATGATCCTGTCCACCTCGGAGGGGTTCTCGAGGATGAATCGGAGATCGGCGATCAGCTTCTCGACCTCCGCGTACTCCTCGAGGATCTTCTCCCGCTCGAGGTTGGTGAGACGCTGGAGGCGCATGTCGAGAATCGCCTGTGCCTGGATCTCGGACAGCGCGAAGTTCGTCATCAGGCCTTCGCGCGCCTCGGCCGGGTTGGGCGCCGCGCGGATCAGGGCGATCACCGCGTCGAGGTTCTCGAGGGCGATCTTGAGGCCCTCCAGCACGTGGAGTCGCTCCTCGGCCTTGCGCAGATCGAAGATCGTTCTCCGGGTGATCACCTCGCGCCGGTGATCGAGGAAGACCACCAGGGCTTCGCGCAGGTTCAGCACCTTCGGCTGTCCATCGACGATCGCCAGCAGGTTGACGCCGAACGAGTCTTGCATCGGCGTCAGCTTGAACAGCTGATTCAGCACGACCTGGGACACCGCATCGCGCTTCAGCTCGATCACGATTCGCATGCCGTTGCGGTCGGACTCGTCACGCAGATCGGAGATCCCCTCGATCTTCTTCTCGTTGACGAGCTCGGCGATGCGTTCGATCAGCCGGGCCTTGTTCACCTGGTAGGGGATCTCGTCGACGATGATCGTCTCGCGACCGGTCTTCGGGTGGGCCTCGATCTCGGCGCTCGCCCGGACCTGAAGAACGCCGCGGCCGGTCATGTAGGCTTCCTTGATCGGAGCGGTTCCGCAGATGTAGCCGCCGGTCGGAAAGTCCGGTCCCGGGATGTAGCGCATCAGGTCGAGCGAAGACATCTTCGGCTCGTCGAGCAGCGCGATGCAGCCATCGAGCAGCTCGTTCAGGTTGTGCGGCGGAATGTTGGTGGCCATGCCGACCGCGATCCCGGCGGCTCCGTTCAGGAGGAGATTGGGAATCTTCGCGGGCAGGACGAACGGCTCGTGCTCCGAATCGTCGTAGTTCGCGATGAAATCGACGGTCTCCTTGTCGATGTCGGCGAGGAGCTCGCTCGCGATGCGCGCGAGGCGGATCTCGGTGTACCGCATCGCCGCTGCGGCATCGCCGTCCACGGACCCGAAGTTCCCCTGGCCATCGACCAGCGGGTAC
>JAUIFY010000335.1 GCA_030430245.1 bacterium
CGCTCCTACTGCACGACGTTCGCACCCCTCGGCCCTCTCGATGGACGAGACGGGAAGCGCTTCCTCGGTGCGAAGTCGCCGGCGCCGGCGAGCTGCGCGGCGCTGCCCTGAGTCGATCGGCTGCGGTTCTGTGGGGGACCGGGGGCGTGTCTCGAGGACGCGGCCCGCGAACGGGTCCGCCGCGCGCCACCGAGGTTCCGACCGTGGCGGTCTCAGCGCCCCTTCGCGCGGCGGAAGCCGGGGAGGAGCTGGCGTTCCTCGCACAGGCGCTGTGCGTCGACGTGCCGGCCGCCGCGGAGTGCGTCGGACTCGGGATCGCTCGCGAGCCAGGCGACGACCGCGGCGGGCACCTCGGGACCCGCGCCGGCGAACGCGCCCCCGAACGGGTCGCCGCCGTGCAGCGCCTTCTGCGCCTCGGTGAGAATGAAGCCCGGGTTGACGTTGAAACAGCGGATGCCGTCGTCGGCGTGCTCGACGTGGAGGATGCCCGCGAGTCGGTGAAAGGCGGCCTTCGACGCCGCGTACGCGTAGCCCCAGCCGCCCGCACCGGTCGGGGCGGGCGGGTCGATGAGGGCCGAGCCCGACGTCATGTTGATGATCGTGCCGCCCGCTCCCCGGTCGAGCATGTGGGCGAGCACGCGTTGGGTGACGTGGATCTGGGCGAACACGTTGCCGCGAAACACCGCCTCGATCTCGGTCGGTCGTAGGTCGGCGAAGCGTTCCATCAGTCCCGGGCCCTGGTAAATGCCGTTGTTGAGGAGTACGTCGACGCGGCCCCACTCCGCGAGCGCCCGGTCGACCGCGGCGTCGATCGATCGGGCGTCCGTCAGATCGAGACGGATCGGGAGTGCTCGGCGTCCGCGCGCGCGGACCTCGTCGGCCGTCCGTTCGATGCTGCCGGGGAGGGCCACGGGGCGCGCCTCGGCTCGGGTCGGGCCGTAGTCGAACGACTGTCCCTCGGTCACGGTTCGCGCCGTCACGACGACGTCGAAGCCGGCGTCGGCGAGAGCGACGGCAGAGGCCCTCCCGATGCCGCGGCTCGCGCCGGTGACGAAGGCGACGCGGGCGGCTTCGGGCGGCGATTCCGGTCTCGACATGGTACGACGCATCGTATCAGGCGGCGACGGGTCGGCGAGTAACAGCGGCCCCCGGCGCCCGCCAGTTGAAACGCCGAAGTCGGCGCCGGTATCCGTGACGGCAGTGGGGCCGACCCGGCCGTGCTCCGCGTCCATCCCAATGCACATCGACTTCTCTCCCGAAGAGCGAGCTCTCCGCGCCGAGCTGCGCGCGTACTACGAGAAGCTGTTCGCGACGGGGGATCTCCGCAAGCGCCTCGACGACGAATGGGCCGAACTCGGTGGTCCGGCCTTCCGCGAGGCGATGGGCCACATGGGTCGCGATGGCTGGCTCACCATCGGATGGCCCAAGGAGCACGGCGGACAGGGGCGCGGCCACCTCGACCAGTTCATCTTCTGGGACGAGACGTGGCGTGCGCGCGCACCGCTTCCGCTGATCACCGTCAACACGGTCGGGCCCATGGTCATGCAGCACGGCTCGGAGGCGCAGAAGGCCGACCTTCTTCCGCGAATCCAGCGCGGCGAGCTGATGGTCGGCATCGGCTATACCGAGCCGGGGGCCGGGACCGATCTCGCGTCTCTGCAGACGCGCGCCGTGCGCGACGGCGACCAATGGGTGATCAACGGTCAGAAGGTCTACACGACGCACGCGCACGATGCGGACTACATCTGGCTCGCCGCCCGCACGGATCCCGACGTGAAGAAGCACAAGGGGATCTCGATCATCCTGGTGCCGACCGACGCCCCCGGCTACAGCTGCACGCCGATCTACACGATCGGAGGCGAGCGTACGAACGCGACGTACTTCGAAGACGTGCGGGTTCCGGTCGAGAACACGATCGGGCCGGTGAACGGGGGTTGGGGCCTCATCACCGGGCAGCTCAACCTCGAACGGGTGCTGCTCGCGATGCCGGCTTCCGTCGAGCGTCTGCACGAGGAGATCTGGGCGTGGGCGCGCACCACGGACCGGCCCGGGGGCGGGAAGGTGATCGACGAGCCCTACGTGCAGACGGGCCTGGCGACGGTCTTCGCCAAGCTCGAGGCGCTCAAGGTCCTCAACTGGCGCGCGGCCTGGCTGATGGACCAGGGAAATCCCGCGATGGTCGACGCGTCGGCGGTCAAGGTGTTCGGCACCGAGATGGTGATCGAGTGCTACCGCTTCCTGCTGGAGATCACCGGTCACGCGGGTCTGAAGCGTGAGGGCGAGAGCGGCGCCTTGTTCGCGGGGCTTCTCGAGTCGGCGTACCGACTCGCGATGGTGAACACCTTCGGCGGCGGCGTGAACGAGGTCCAGCGCGACATCATCGCCATGGCGGGGCTGTTCCTGCCGCGCGCGCGGCGTTGACGAAGAGGCACCGATGCTGACACCGGAGAAGAAGAAGGAGTTCGAGGAGCAGATCCGCGCCTACGTGGGGAAGCCGATCAGCCCGCCGACTCCGGCGCGCGACGAGGTGAACGAGCCCATGATTCGCCAGTGGTGCGACGCGATGGGCGACGAGCTCCCGATCTACCTGGATTCCGACGCGGCCGCGAAGTCCGTGCACGGCGGACTGGTCGCGCCTCCGGCCATGCTTCAGGCGTGGACGATGGAGGGGTTCTCGATGCACGAGGGCTATGACGTCCCGCGCAACGAGGAGCACCGGCTCCACAAGCTCATGACCGATGCCGGCTACACCGGCGTCCTCGGGACCGACATCGAGCAGGAGTTCCACCGGTACTTGAGGCCGGGCGAGCGCGTCACGGTGAACACGGTCATCGCCGACATCTCACCGGAGAAGGCGACCGGCGTCGGCACCGGATATTTCATCACCACGCGCAGCACCTGGACCGACGAGGCCGGCGAGGAGGTCGGTTGGCTCTCGTTCCGCGTCTTGAAGTTCATTCCGAAGGACCCGCCGAAGCCCGCGTCCGATGGCGGCGCCGTGCAATCCAAGCCGAGCCGGATCAAGCCGCCGCGCGGGCAGGACAACGCGTGGTGGTGGGACGAGGTCGCGAACGGCAAGCTTCCGATCCAGCGCTGCAAGTCGTGCGGGAAGCTTCGCCACCCACCGCGTCCGATTTGCGATGCGTGCGGCGCCACGGGCTGGGACTTCATCGAGTCCACCGGCCGCGGCACGCTCCACAGCTTCACGATCATCCGTTACCCGCAGTTTCCGGGGTACGAGTTCCCGATCATCGCGGCCCTGGTCGACCTCGAAGAAGGGCAGCGGATCGTCTCGAACGTGGTCGACTGCGATCCGGCCGACGTGAAGATCGGCATGAAGCTCCAGTCGTTCATCCACGAGGACGAAGACGGCTTCAAGCTGCCGCTCTTCCGGCCGGTCGCGTAGGGCGGTAGGTCGCGAGCCATGGACTTCGCGTTCACCGAAGAGCAGACCGCGATTCGCGATCTCGCCCGGCAGATCCTCGAAGCCGAGGCGACGGTCGAGCGCGTCAAGGTCGCGGAAGCGCGCGCCGACTGGCGCGATGAGGCCCTCTGGAAGCAGCTGGCCGAGGTGAACCTCCTGGGAATCGCGATCCCCGAGGCCCACGGCGGCATGGGGATGGGCTTCGCCGATCTCTGCGTCCTGCTCGAAGAGGTGGGGCGCGTCGTCGCTCCCGGACCCTGGCTCGCGACGCTGGTCCAGGGAGCGCTCCCCGTCGCCGAGTTCGGCACCGACGACCAGCAGGGGGATTGGCTCCCCCGGATCGTCCGGGGCGAAGCGACGATCGCGGCGGCGTTCCAGGATCTCGGTTCCCGCGAGATCGTCCGGCCGGCCACGACGGCGAGAGCGGTGGACGGCGGCTGCGAGCTGGCGGGCACGAAGACCGCGGTCTCCTGTCCCGCGAGCGCCGACGTGCTTCTCGTCTCGGCGGCGGACGGCGACCGCGTCGGGGTGTTCCTGGTCGATCCTCGTGCGAAGGGTGTCCGGATCGAGGCGGGGGCGATCTCGACGGGAGAGCCGCTCGCCGACGTCACCTTCGACGGCGTCGTCGTTCCCGAGGAGGCGCGTCTCGGCGGAACGGACGCGGACGGCGCGGCGATGCTCGAGTGGCTCGAACCCCGGGTCCTCGCCGCCATTGCCGCGATTCAGGTGGGCGTCTGCGATCGAGGGTTGAAGATGACGGCCGAGTACGTCGCCCAGCGCGAGCAGTTCGGCGTGCCGATCGGTTCCTTTCAGGCGGTCCAGCACCGGACGGCGGACGGCTTCATCGACCTCGAGGCCGTCCGGTGGACGACGTGGCGGGCCATCACGCGCTTGTCCGAGGGGGCGCCGGCGCGCCGCGCGGCCATGGTCGCCAAGGTCTGGGCGGCCGACGCGGGCTCGCGCATCGCGAACTCGGGTCTCCACCTCCACGGAGGTCTCGGCGCCGACGTGGACTATCCGATCCATCGCTACTTCCTTTGGTCCAAGTCGCTGGAGCTCCTTTGGGGAGGGGCACAGGAGACTCTCGCCCGACTCGGCCGCGACATGGCGGAGTACGGGCAGGTGGAGGAGGCATGAGCGTACGCTTCGATGAGGTCCGTGCGGGGCAGGAGCTGCCGCCGCTCGACGTCCCGGTCACGGCGGCGATCGTCGTGGGCGGCGCACTCGCGTCGCGGGACTACACGCCGGTGCACCACGATCGGTCGGCCGCACAGGCCAACGGTCTTCCCGACGTGTTCATGAACATCCTGACCACGAACGGCTACGTGAGCCGCTTCGTGACCGACTGGGCCGGGCCCGACGCGATCATTCGTGGCATCAAGCTGAAGCTCGGCGGCCCGATGCTGCCCGGCGACACGCTCAAGCTCCGCGGTAGCGTGACCGCCGCCGAGGATGGTGTCGCCGAGGTTCAGGTGACCGGCGACAACGCGTGGGGCAACCACGTCACGGCGACGCTCAAAGTGGCGCTTCCCTGAGGAGTGGGACGATTCCGACCACATTGAACAACGAAGCGGCGATCGCCGGGATCGGCCAGACGAAGTACTCGAAGAACTCGGGCGTCTCCGAGCTGGCGCTCGCCTGTGAGGCGGTTCTCGGCGCGATTCGCGACGCGGGCCTCGAGCCGAGCCAGGTCGACGGCCTCACCACGTTCCTGATGGACTCGAGCGACGAGGTGGAGGTCGCGCGCGCTCTCGGGCTCGGCGACCTGACGCTCCTCTCGCGCGTTGCGTACGGGGGCGGCGGCGCGGTCGGGCTGATCCACCAGGCGGCGATGGCCGTCGCGACCGGCGCCGCGAAGTACGTGGTGGCGTACCGCGCACTGAACGGTCGCTCCGGCCAGCGGATGGGGCAGGGCGTTTCGGGCGACATCATCACGAGCGACCTGATCCACTGGTCCTGGTACATGCCGTACGGGATGCTCACGCCGGCGTCGTGGGTCGCGCTCGCCGCGCAGCGCTACATGCACGAGTACGGCGCGACGCACGAAGATTTCGGTGAAGTCGCGGTTCAGACGCGCCAGCACGCGATCAACAACCCGAATGCCGCCTTCTACCAGACGCCTCTCACGATGGAGGACTACCTCGGCTCCAAGTGGGTGACCGAGCCCCTTCGACTCTTCGACTGCTGTCAGGAGACCGACGGTGGTTGCGCGATTCTCGTGACCACCCCGGAGCGTGCGAAGGACCTGAAGCAGCCCGCCGCGGTCATCCGCGGCGTGTCGCAAGCCTCGTTCGACGGCCAGGAGCAGATGACCAGCTTCTATCGCGAGGACATGTCGTGGCTCCCGGAGATGGAGCTCGCGGGGAAGATCGTCTACGAGCAGAGCGGCCTCGGTCCGAAGGACATCGACGCGAGCATTCTCTACGACGCCTTCACTCCCGAGGTCCTGATGCAGCTCGAGGCGTTCGGGTTCTGCGGCAAGGGGGAGGGGAAGGACTTCGTGAAGGACGGCGGGCTCCTGCGCGGGGGCAAGCTGCCGAACAATACCCATGGCGGACTTCTCTCGGAGTCGTACATCCATGGGGTGAACAACATCGCGGAGGGCGCCCGCCTCATCCGTGGTACGTCGTACAACCAGCCCGAGGGGGTCGAGCACGTGCTCGTCTCGAGCGGCGTCGGGGTTCCGACGGGCGCGTTGATCCTCGGCAAAGCCTGAGCCCGGCACGTCGCTCCCAAGGAGAAGCCCATGGCCGAATCCATCATCGTCGAAGCGCTCCGCACCCCGATTGCCCGCGGTAAAATGGGGCGGGGCGATCTCTCCGGCTACCACGCCGCCCAGCTCCTGGGCACGCTGCAGATGGGCCTCGTGGAGAAGGCGGGGCTCGAGCCGAAGGACGTCGAGCAGATCATCGGCGGCTGCGTCACGCAGGCCGGAGAGCAGTCGAACAACATCACGCGCCACGCCTGGCTGGGTGCGAGCCCGAAGGACTACACGACCGCCGGGACGACGGTCGACGTGCAGTGCGGCTCGGGTC
>JAUIFY010000336.1 GCA_030430245.1 bacterium
CCCCGCCGCCGGAGGGGAGGCGCGCCGGCTTCAGCACAATACGCCGCGCATGAACTCGTGGCATAGCTGGTCGTCGAACAGCCGATGGCTCGTCTTCTCGTCGAAGGCGAACGGGCCGTACACGCAGCTCTGGCTGACGCACATCGACGAGGATGGGAACGACACGCCGCCGGTATTGCTCGAGCGATTCACCGCGCCGGATCGCGCGGCCAACATTCCCGAGTTCGTGAACCTGCGCGGCGACGCGATCGCCGAGATCCGAGAGGAGTTTCTCGACCCGTACTCGTTCCTTCGCGCAGGCACCGCGAACCAACGCACCGGCGATCTCGCGGGGGCGCAGCGCTTGTTCCGCCGCGGATTGGAGCTCGCGCCGGGGGATGCCGAGCTCCACAACGCGCTCGGGTGGAGCCTCTTCCAGGACGGCAAGCCCGGCGATGCGGTGGTCGAGTACAAGCGCGCGCTCGAGGCCGACCCCGAGCACGCCAAGGCGCACAACAATCTGGCGCTGGCGTTCGTCGAGCTGGGCCGCCTTCAGGATGCGGCCGGCCACTTCTCGAGCTCGCTCGAGCTCGCCCCGCGGGCGGAGATCTACAGCGACCTCGGCTTCACCCAGGCGCGGATGGGCATGCACGACCGCGCCGAGGCCAACTACCGGCGGGCGCTCGAGCTGGACCCGAACTGTGCGTCGGCGCACTTCAATCTGGCAGTCGAACTCGTGCGCAACGGAGCGCTGGAGGAGGCGGAGGCCCACTACCGGAAGGCCGTGCCGCTGCGGCCCACGGCGGAGGTGCACAACGGCCTCGGCTTCGCGCTCGATCTCCAGAAGCGAACGGACGAGGCCCTCGCGGAGTTTCGCCGGGCGCTCGAGCTGGATCCGGACTACGTGCCCGCCCTCAACAACCTCGCGAGCACCTTGGCCCGGCAGGGGAAGCTCGACGAGGCGGCGTCGTACTACCAGAGGTCGCTCGCCGCGAAGCCGAACACCGCGGCCTACTACGCCCTGGGCGGGCTGTATCGCACGATGGGCCGAAACGACGACGCCGATGCGCAGTACGAGAAGGCGCGCGCTCTCGCGGCGGCCCGTGCGACACCGCCCCCGTCTCGCACTGTGAAACAGTGACCGCGGTCCGGCGTTCCTTGACTACGGTCGCGCCGGCCAGATAAGCCACCGGGGGAACTGAGCCCGCACGAGCCTGCCTTTCTCGGCGCAACGTGGAGAACCTCGACATGAGATCAGCGCATTCTTGCACCCTGGCCACTCTGGCAACCGTCTTTTCGCTTGCTCTGAGTCCCGCCGTCGCGGACGCCAAGACCACCTTCGTCAGCCCCGGCCAATCCATCCAGGATGCGATCGACGCCGCGAACCCCGGCGACACCATCAAGGTCCAGCCGGGCGACTACGTCGAGAACCACGGCGGTACCTACGGGCTCCGCATCACGAAGTCGCTCAAGCTGATCGGGCTCAGCAAGCCTCCGGCGACGCGGGTCCGGCTGCTGCCCGGCCCCGGCCAGACGAACGGCATCGTCGTCGAGCCGGAGGTCCCCGGCGTGGATCCGGACGTCGAGAAGGTCACCGTCCAGGGCTTCACGGTGGAGGGCTTCTCGAACCACGGGATCTGGCTGCAGTACGTCAACAAGTTCAAGATCATCAAGAACGAGTCGATCAACAACCTGCACAACGGAATCTTCCCGACGCTGTCCGCCAACGGCCTCGTGAAGCGCAACGTGTCCTACGGCGCTCTCGATGCCGCCCTGTGGGTCGAAGCGTCCGAGAACGTGCGCGTCATCCGGAACGAGCTCCACACGAGCCCGACCGGCCTCGAAATCACCATCTCCAAGAAGATCCAGGCGAAGAAGAACCACGTGTACAACAACGTGGTCGGTGTGGGCCTCTATCATCCCGAGGCCGCGTCGCTGCCGCCTCTCGGCGACGACGGCGATTGGGACATCATCAACAACTACGTCCACTCGAACAATCTTCCGAACCCGGTCTCGGGTGGTCTCGTCGGAGAGCTCCCGTCGGGCGGCGGCGTTCTGCTGCTGGGCGTCGATCGCGTGAATCTGCGGAAGAACGAGATCGTCGACAACGACTTCTTCGGCATCGCGGTGATCGACTTCTGCGCCGCGGTCGGGTGCAGCAGCCCGCCGGCGGTGGACTCGGCGGCCAACGAGAACAGCTTCATCAAGAACGACGTCGTGGGGAACGCGGGCAATCCTCCGTCGGGAGGATTCGGAGCGCTGGCCTCCGACATCATCTACCTGGGTGCGGCGGACGGCACGAGCTGCATGAGCAACAACACGTACGATACGTTCGTGGGAACGCACCCCGGACCCTGCTGAACCGCACGCGAGACATCCTGCGGCCCGCGAGCCGCGACACGCGCCCCGGCCGATGCCATCGGTCGGGGCGTCGTCGTTTCGGGGGCACGCCTCGGCGAGCATCCCCCGCCGCTTGCGCGGAGGACGCGGCTCAGAGCCGGAGCTTCTGGAACTCGGCGTTCTCGAGCTCCCGCATGGCCGGGCCGAGAAGCGCCTCCTGTCGCAGCGTCCGCCGGTGGAAGTAGCGGAGCAGCTCTGCACGACGCGATTCCCAGTCCGACTCGACGACTTTCTCCAGCGCGGCGTCCGCGTCGGTCCAGCTTCCGAGCGTCCGACCGACGATCGCGGACGCCTCTTCGAGGTCCTCGGCCTCGACCCGAGCGCCGCGCCGATCGAGCTCGCGGACGTACTGGGCGACACGGAGCGCGGTGTCGACCTCGTAGCTCGTGCCGCACTCGTGCTCGAGCATGCGGACGAGCACGTCGTGGGGAGTCGGGCGAGAGCGCGCCTCGGCATCGGGCAGCGACGGGCGCTCGAGTTCGACACCCTCGAGATCGGCGACGATCTCGATCGGCAGTCGCGAGTAGACGAACGACCATCCGAGGTACTGCGCGTAATTGAGTCCGGGCGGCGCGACGCCGCACATCGGCACGACGGCCAACGGCGTGTTCAGTCCGAAGCGAACGGCGTGGTAGTCGATCGTGGGCGCGTCGAGGGGCTCGCCGGAGAGGTCGGCATAGTGGCGCATGCCATGGGAGAGGTCTCCGAGCGGCTCGGAGATGTCTCGGCTGCGCAACGCGCCCAGATCGGCCATGGGATCGCCCAGCATCGAGAGCTCGAAGTCGATGACCGCGGTGATCCGGCCCCGGTCGAAGAGGAACTGGCCGGAGTCTCCGGCGCAGAACGTCACGGAGTCTCTGTGCGTCGGCATGTTGGCGCGAAGCCAGCGGAGTACGAACTCGACGAGAGGCTGCGGGCCCGGCTTTCCCTTGCGGTAGCCCTTCTCCCAGAACTCGAGGTCGGCGAGGGCGACCGCTTCGCGCGTCTTCGGTCGAGCGATGCCGACCGCGTCGAATGCGGCGACGTCGATACGGTGCATCGCGAGCAGGATCTCCATGTAGTGCTCGAGAGTGATCCGCCGCAGCGCCGGGTCCGCCTCGGTCTCCAGGTTCGCGCGGCCGCCCGCCCGTTCCATCACGATGCCCTTGGGGTCTTCGCAGAACCCGTAGAGACGGGGCACGGGGATCCCGTGCTCCTCGAGAACCTTCATCACCCGGTACTCGTAGGCGACGTCGTAGAACTCGAGCGCACCGGCTCCACGGCCACCGCGGAAGTAGATCTCCCGAACTCCGTCGTCGCACTCCACGTCGAGGAACCAGGCGGGTCGCCAGCGCGCCTGGCGCTCGCCGCCGACGACGCGGCCGCCCACGAGGCGCTCGACCTCGGCGAACGCCCGCCTCCACTCGGGCTCGAGGCCCCGTTCTTCCGCGAACGACATCTTCCGACTCCCTGAGAACGATCCTCCGAACGCCTACCAGAGTCCGCGCCGGACCTCTCGGGCGGGCGCACCTCGCCGCGCCGGAGACGCACCGCGGTGGGGCCGGCCGGGCGACTACGGAAGGTCCAGTCCGCGTTCCAGGGAGCGCTTCGTGAAGAGGTCTTCGTCGAGGCCCTGGTCGTATCGGACCTGGGAGATCTCGACGACGGTGTGGGTGCCCTCGGCCGGCTGGCGCATCACCATCTCGTGGGGCGTGGGAATCGCTCCGATCGGCTCGATCCGGCCGAGCGCCAGCTTCTTCAGGGGCTCCGGGTCGGTCCCGTAGAACTCCATGGAGCGGAGCACGAGGTCGTCCGCGGTGAGGACGACGACGATTCTCTCGTAGCCGATGTCGCGTTGCGTCGGCGTCAGTTGGATCCGGTGTGCGGCGCGTCCCTCGACCTCGGTGCCGCCGAGGAGGCGTGCGTTCGCTTCGGTGGCGGTCCACTCGAGGGCATCCGTCAGCAGCTCCATGTCGCGAAAGCTGAAGTCCGTCCCCATGAAGCTCTCGTCCTTCACGCTCGAGGTGATCTTGCGCACGCGTCGGAGCTCCGGAAGGTACAGCCACTGATCGGCGTCGCGGTCGCGGTACTGGAACTGAAGCAACGCCGTTCCGCGGATCTCGGGCGGAGTCTCGAACACGGCGAGGATCTTCTCGTTGCGCGACGCGGCTCGGAGCGTGCGCATCTCGAGATCGCGCGTGCGCGTTCCGCCGCGCCGGTCGTGGATCACGATCTCCATGCGGCGGGTTCGGTCGCGCCAGCCGCGCTCGGACCGGTCCAGCTTCTGGACGCGATCCAGGATGTCGCGTCCCTCTTCGGCCACGGACGTCGTTGCGACCGCCGACGCGCCGAGGGCGAGCAGGAGCGGCACGAGAGTTCGGATCGGCAGGCTGCCCATGAACGCGGCGCTACCAGACCACGGCCGGCGGGTTCAAGAGGGGAAACGGTCGTGACGTCGATCGCACGTTTCGGTTGACTTCCGGTCGACGGATCCTCGATGGTGTCGGTGGTCGCTTTGCGATCGACGACGTTTCATCCCGGGATCATGTCGAAGCACGAGCGCAGTCTCGATGGTGGAGCGTCGCCGTCGAAGGGGCCGTGGCACGAGCTCCCGGCCCCGGTCGGCGATCGCTCCTTCGTCATGAAGCAGGCCGCCGACGCGCGCGAGCCTCTCCGCTTCCGCGGTGGGCGCGCCGCCACGCGAGGAGGCTCGCCGTGAACGAGTCGGCCGAGCCCGTGCGTGGTGGCACTTCG
Organism: bacterium; assembly: GCA_030430245.1. Lineage (GTDB taxonomy): Bacteria > Desulfobacterota > Binatia > UBA12015 > UBA12015 > VGTG01. Next base: position 5,113 of record JAUIFY010000336.1, read on the forward strand.
CGGCCGCCACGGCTCGTGGGCTACGGCCGCTTCGTCCTGCGCCATCGATGGGCGGTTCTGTTCGCGCTCGCGCTCGTGACGACCCTGCTCGGTGGCGCAATGGGGCGTCTTCGGATCGTCGTCGACCCCGACCGACAGCTCCCACAGGAGCATCCGTTCATCGTGGCGCTGAACGAGGTCCACAGGGTCTTCGGCGACAAGAATCTGATCGTGATCGGCCTCGTTCCGCGCGACGGCGACGTCTACACGCCCGAGTTTCTCCGGAAAGTCGACGAGATCACCGAGCGCGTGGCCGCCGTCCCGGGCGCGAACCGTCGACTGATCCAGAGCATCGCCGCGCGGCACGTGAAAGCGATTCGTGGGACGGAAGAAGGGATGGAGGTCGAGCGCGTGCTCGGCGAGATCCCGACGGACCTGGAGGGGGCGCGAGCCGTGCGGGCGCGGGTCGAGTCGAGCCCGATGTTCGTCGATACGCTCGTCGCAGGCGATGGCAGCGCCGCGGCGATCCAGGCGAGCTTCGAGCTCACGCCGGAGATCCCGGGGTATCGGCAGCTCGAAGAGGCCGTGCGCGCGACGTTGCGCGAGAGCGAGGATGGCACGTTCGACTACCACTTGTCGGGCACCGCCGTGTTCCTCTCTCAGCTGAGCCTCCACACGGCACGGATCGCGTACACGTTTCCGTTCGCACTTCTGGTGATCGGGATCGTCCACTATCACGCCTTCCGCACGCTCCAGGCTCTCTTCCTCCCGCTCCTGACCGCGCTCCTCTCGGTGGCGTGGGCGCTCGGGTTCATGGGACTCGTCGGGGTGCCCCTCGACCCGTTCAACATGACGACCCCGGTGCTGATCCTGGCGGTCGCCGCCGGCCACGCGGTCCAGATCCTGAAGCGGTTCTACGAGGAGTACGCGGAGGTGGGCGACGTGGACGAGGCGATCGTTCGCTCGATGGCCCGCGTCGGCCCCGTGATGATCTCCGCGGGCATCGTCGCGGCTCTTTCGTTCTCGTCGCTCGTGACGTTCCAGACCGCGACGATTCGCACGTTCGGGCTCTTCACCGCGTTCGGCATCCTCGCGGCGCTCGTCATCGAGATGACGATCATCCCGGCGGTGCGCAGCGTCCTTCCCCGGCCGAGTCGCCGGGAGAAGTCGCGCGAGGCGCAGGGGCACCGCTGGATCGACGCGCTTCTCGCGCGTCCGAGCCGATGGGCGGGCTCGCGGGCGGCCTCGTTCCGGGTCCTGGCAGCGGCGGGCGGTCTCGTGCTCGTCTGTGCGCTGTTGACGCTCCGCGTGGGCGTGGACATGAGTCTC
>JAUIFY010000337.1 GCA_030430245.1 bacterium
TCCGAGAGGATCGCGTCGAGCGACGGGGCCTCCAACGTGCGCAAGAGACGAATACGGAGTCATGGAATGGGGCAGAAGCTGTTCGAGAAGTACAAGGTCATCGACATCGACACGCACATCACGGAGCCGGCGGACGTATGGACGGATCGCGTCGCCAGCAAGTGGGGCGACAAGGTGCCGCACATCCAAAAGGTCGACGGCCGCGACCTGTGGTTCATCGGCGATGCCCCTGCCGGCGGGCCCGGCTTCTACACCATGGCGGGCCACACGGGCACGTATCCCGACGTGCCGATGGGATACGACGACATCCCCGCGGCGTCGTACGACGCACACGCTCGGCTTCGCCTGATGGACGAAGAGAGCATCCATGGAATGGTCCTCTATCCGAATCTGGGGGGCTTCGGCTCGGGGGGCTTTCTCCGTCTCCAGGAGCCCGAGCTGATGCTCGAGTGCGTGACGGCATACAACGACTTCCTGGTCGACTGGGCGAGCGCCGATCTGAATCGGCTGTTGCCGGTCATGGCGCTTCCGTTCTGGGACGTCGAGGCGTCCGTCGCGGAGATCCGGCGCTCGGCTTCGAAGGGCCACCGGGCCGTGCTCTTCGGAAGTCGGCCCGAGGCGTTCGATCAGCCGCCGCTCGCGCACAAGCACTGGGACCCGGTCTGGGCCGCCGCGCAGGAGGCCGGCCTCCCGATCAGCTTCCACATCGGCGGGGGGGACCTGAGCGACCTGATGGAAGACAAGTCCGAGATGGGCTGGAAGGCCAACTTCGCCCGTGCCAGCTCCCTGGCGTTGCTCGACAACCAGAGCTGCCTGGCGAGCTTGATCTTCGGCGGCGTCTGCGCGCGGTTTCCCGACCTCGACTTCGTGTCGGTCGAAAGCGGTGTGGGGTGGCTCTCGTGCGTCCTCGAGACGTTCGATTGGCAGTGGAGGAACGGAGACGTGGCCAAGGAGCATCCCGAATACGATCTCCTGCCGTCGGAGTACTTCGCGCGCCAGGTGTACGGCTCCTTCTGGTTCGAGAAGCGGGAGGTCGAGGCGGCCATCAAGGTCTTCCCGAACAACGTGATGTGGGAGACCGACTACCCGCATCCGACCAGCCAGTACCCGAGCCCGAACAGCGCCGCGGTGCGTCCCGCGGACTACGCAGAAGAAGCTCTCTCGGGAATCGAAGAGTCCATCGCTCGCGCGGTCCTTCAGGACACTCCGGCGCGCCTCTACGGCGTGGCGGTCTAGCGAGCACCCCGGCAGAACGAGACGTCGTCTGATGGAGAAGCAGCTCGATTCGGGGGAGATGTGGGAGGCCTGGTGCGACCGTTTGAAGGCGGCAGGGCGGTCGATTCTCGCCGAAGGCTTTCCGGACTCACCGCGCGAGCGCGCGGAGGGCCTTCGCTGGCTCACCCGGGTCCTCACCTACGCGCTGCGGATGGACGTCGAGGCCGGCGATCCGGAGCACCCCTTCTTCGTCAAGTATGAAACACCCCACTTCCAATGGGGCGGCCCCAACCCCGACAACGTCTACCTTCGCGCCAACGTCGACGCGACGTCGACGTACCGCGTGTGGGCCGACGTCGGGGGTGTTCGCCAGGCGATCTTCTCTCTCAACGAGGGAGACATGCAGCTGAGTGAGTTCGGCGTCTTCAGCGAGCGCAGCCTGGACCAGTTCGACGTCGGACCCGACGGGCGGCTCGAGTTCTGGCTCTCGCCGGACGAGCAACCGAAGAACTGGATGCCGACGGACCCGCGAGGGCGTCTCCTCACGATTCGGATCTACCAGAGCGACTGGGAGCGGGACGCCGCTCCGGTGTTCCACATCGAGAGAGTCGGCGCCGAGGGCGAGCCCTCGCCGCCGCTCGATCCAGCGACGCTGGCACGGCGCCTGGACCGGGCGGCGAACTGGGTGGAGCGTACCGCGACCTTCTGGAACGGCTACACGTCGGCCGCATGGGACCGGGCCGAGAAGAACGTCGCGGGCCCGGCGCGCTCCACGCCGGGCGGCGCGGACAACATCCTCTACGGAAGCTGCTTCTGGGATCTCGACGAAGACGAGGCGCTGATCCTCGAGTGTGCGCGTCCGGACGCGGAGTACTGGGGCGTCACGATCCATACGCTGGGTTGGCTCGAGTCGGGCGACTTCGCGGATCGGCAGACGAGCCTGAGCGATCATCAGATGCACGTCGACGGAGACGGCCGGTTTCGCGTGGTCCTCGCCCACCGCGACCCGGGCGCGCCGAACTGGATCGACACCGAGTCACGCAGGCGCGGGATGCTCGTCTACCGGTGGGTCTGGGCCAAGGACAACCCCGTGCCGACCTCGAGGGTGGTGCCGCTCGCCAACGTCCGGGGCGAGCTTCCCGCCGAGCACCCCGTCGTCGACGCGAAGGCCCGATGCTCGGCCCTCTCGCGTCGACGCGAAGCGGCCTGGAACCGGTTTCTCTAGGACAGCCCGGCGCGCGCGCCGGGAGCGAGGAGAGGTGAGATGAGCTGGACACCCCCGAAGCGGCCGATCTGGGTCGAGCGGCTGATCGAGCACGGGGAGACGGCCGGTGGCGCGGAGAACCTCGTCTCGTTGGAGGCGGAGTCGCTGCTCCAGGCCGCACGCCGGGCCACCGGCCTCGCGGACTTCGGTGAAGGCGACTGGCGCACACACTTCGAGGTGCTCGTTCGTTCGCTGGAGGAAGAGTCGAAGCTCCATCTCGTCGGACGCAACATCGTGCGGACCGAGCTCGTTCTCGCCCTGGGAAATCGTCTCGGTCTCGCCGACCTCTGGAGACACCAACCGGAGATCCTGGAAGAGCCGGTGGAGTCACCGGTCTTCATCGTGGGAAGCCCGCGCTCCGGAACCTCGATCCTGCACGAGCTCATGGCGTGCGATCCCGCGAGTCGTTGTCCGGCCATGTGGGAGATGCAGCGGCCGATCGATGCGATCCAGGGGCGAGATCGAGGCCAGTCCATCGATCATCTGGTTCGGTTCTGGCACGACGTCCAGCCCGAGTACGAGACGATGCACGAGAACTCCGGCTTCCTGCCGAACGAGTGCATCTACCTCACGTTGCCCGAGTTCCTCTCGGTGCATTGGAGCGGGAACCACGTCGTTCCCTCGTACGAGAAGCATCTGCAGGCGACCGACGAGCGGATCGCGTACCGGTACCACCGTCGATTCCTACAGAGCCTGCAATCTGGCGGGGGCAGCCGGCGCTGGCTTCTGAAGGCGCCGAGCCATCTGTTCACCCTCCCGGAGCTCTTCGACGTCTATCCCGACGCGCGGATCATTCGCACGCACCGGGATCCGCTGAAGACCCTCCCCTCCGCCATCAGCCTGATGGGCACGATCAAGTGGATCCGATGCCGGGAGGTGGACATGGCCGCGGCCGCCACCCTCGTGCCCGCGGGGTATGCCTACATCTTCCAGAAGGAGATCGAGGGGCGGCAGAGTGGCGCACTCCCCGACGATCGCTTCATCGACGTCCACTTCGACGACGTCGTACGGGATCCCGCGGGCACCGTCGGGGCGGTGTACCAGCGCCTGGGATGGGACTACACCGCGGAGGCCCGACGGCTCATCGAGAGCTATGCCGAGGCGAAGCCCAAAGGCTCGCGGGGCGTCCATCGCTATTCACTGGCGGAGGTCGGGCTCGATGCGGCGACGGAGCGCGAGAGGTTCGCGTTCTACACGCGGCACTTCGGGGTGCGAGAGGAGTCGTCCGCGGCCCTCTGAGGCCGCCCCCGAGCGCGTCGTCGAAGAATCGACCGCGGGTCGCGCCTCAGAGGCCGGCCGGTCGGGTCGCGATGACGCCCTTCGCCTCGAGCTCCTCCCGTCGGTCCGTGGACAGCCCCAGCAGTCCCCCGAGAACGCGCTCGTTGTCGCGACCCATCGTGGGAGCCGGTGACCGGATCCAGCGGGGGACGCCGGCGAAGCGAAACGGCAACGACGCGAGCGGCATCGCGCCGACGACCGGGTGGTCGACCGCCTCCGCGAACCCTCGGGCTCGTAGCTGAGGATTGTCATGGTAGAGCCGGCTCGCGTTGGCCACGCCGGACGCGGGGACCCCGCGCGCACGCAAGTCGGTGGCGATCTGGTCGCACCGACGCTCGCGGGTCCATGCCCGGAGGTGAGCGTCGATCGTGTCGTGGCCGTCCCGTCGCCCCGTCGACGACCGGAACGCCGCGGCAGAGGCCCAGTCCGGATTCCCGAGCGCGGCGCGAAGCGCGTCCCACTGCGCGTCCGTCGAGATCGAGATCGCGATCCAGGATTCGGCGCCCGGGGCGCCGTCGGCGCAAGGGTAGAGCCCCTGCGGCGCGGCCAGAATGGACCGATTGCCGTCGCGCTGCATCAGGTCGCCATAGGCGGAGAACTCGATCAGCTGCTCGGCCGCGACGTTCAGCGCGCTCTCCACCATCGTGCTCTCGACGTGGTGTCCGCGGTTCGTGTGAACGCGCTCGGCGAGTGCAACGAGAAGCGCGAAAGCGCCGTGCATTCCCGCGATGGGGTCGCAAGGGCCGCGCGGAATGCGCGGCTGATCGTCGGGGTGTCCGGTGACCCAGGCCATGCCGGACATCTGCTCCATCGTTTGCGCGAACCCGGTCCGATCCCGCCATGGGCCGCTCAGGCCGAACGCGGGCATCCGCACGAGGATCGCGTGCGGGTTCAGCTCGTGCACGCGATCCCAGCTGAGTCCGAAGTTGTCGAACACCCGCGGTGTGTAGTTCTCGACGACGGCGTCGGACTTCGTGATCAGCTGCTCCACGAGGGCAAGGCCCTCCGGGGTGGTCAGGTCCAGGGTGACGCCGAGCTTGTTCGAGTTCGCCTGAAGGAAGTGCGGACTCGCGTCCCACCAAGCGGGGTAGTGTGCGGCCATCATCCCGCCGATCATTCGCATCCCGTCCGGACGCCCGGCCGACTCGACGTGAATCACCTCGGCTCCGAAGGCGGCGAGGAGGTGCGTCGCCGAGGGGCCCGCCCACCACGCGGTCATGTCGAGGACGCGGATGCCTTCGAGGGGCATCGTGGCCCCCGTCGGCGTCGGCACGGGCCGGCGCTCGGAGGTGAAGCGCGCGGTCGCGGTGTCGGCCCCGAGCCGCGGCGCCGGCGAGGGTGCGGGAGGGTCCTCGTCGTCGAGTCGATACGGCCGCCTCGGCCGAAGGAAGCGCCCCTCGGCGTCTCGGCCGAAGACGTTCCGCGCGGCGAGATGCTCCTGCGCCGGCAGATTCTCTCCGTTCCCGATCGGCGACACCGGAATGCGAAGGAGCGAGGCGCTCTCGACGATCTCCGCCGTCGTGCGTGCGGCAAGCCACGGATGCATGATGCCGTTCCACTCGTCGAAGCGCATCACGCGCCCGGCGAACTGCGTGAGCTCGTCGTCTTCTTGCAGATCGGGGCGCTCGATCATCAGGAGGAAGTCGAGAAACTGCTGCTTCGAGTTCGTGCAGAAGCCGACGTAGCCGTCCGCCGTCGGCTCGATGGAGGGCGTCTCGACCGTCGGGGCGAGGAAGGCGTGTTCGGGATCGTCGGGGCTGCCGTTCATCAGGCGGTTCATCGTGTCCGAGAAGTTCGTGAAGATGAAGTTGCCGACTTCGAGCAGTGAGACGTCGACGTGCTCGCCCCGACCGGTCGCGCGTGATTGGAACACGGCGGGGAGGGCGGCGGCCGCCGCGAACGAGCCGCCTGCCCATTCGGAGATCCGCCCGCCGGCCTGAAACGGCTCCTTGCCGGCCACGCCTCGTATGCCGATGGACCCGCACTCCGCCTGAAGGGTGAACTCGGTGGCCCGACGGTCGGTCCATGGGCCCTCGAGACCGTACGGGGTGATCGAAACGACCACGAGTGCGGGATGCGTGGCGCGGAGCCCCGGGACGTCGAGGCGCGGCCCGTGGTCGGACTCGAGTCCGTGTGCCTCGATCACCAGGTCGCACTGGGCGAGGAGCTCCGCGACATGGGAGTCGTCCGGCGCCCCTACGACGGATCGCTTGCCGGCGTTCAAGTAGGTGAACAGCGCCGCGTCGGCGTCTCCGAGCTCTCTTCCCGACGACGTCCACCGGCGCATCGGGTCGCCGCCCGGCGGCTCGATCTTGATGACCTCGGCGCCGGCGTCGACGAAGAGCTTGGTGCAATACGGTCCCGCCAGCTGACTCGAGAAGTCGAGTACGCGGATGCCCGTGAGCGGCCGCGGCGAGGCGCTTCCGTTCCGTTCTGACTCCATGGGGAGGGACGAAAGCCCAGTCTCGCCGTGGGAGCAAGGCAGCGAGCGACGTCGAGGCCGAGCGGACCCGGGTTCGACCCGGACCGGACGGACGACCGAGACGAGACCTGCGGTGGGTGGGGCGCCCTTCGCGAGGATTCGGTCCCCACGATGTGTTCGCTTCGTCGAGAAAGCTGCTAGATGGTCTCGATGCACCTCTT
>JAUIFY010000020.1 GCA_030430245.1 bacterium
GATCTGAGCTTGGTTCTCGTCGACGAAGAGGACGGGGGACTCGCGCTCACGCGTGTCGCGGTCGGCGACCACATTCTGCTCGGTGGCGACAACATGGACCTGGCGCTCGCGTACTCGGTTCGCGGCGCGCTGGCGAAGGAGGGCAAGAAGCTCGACGCGTGGCAGCTGCGCGGTCTCGTACAGAGCTGCCGCGAAGCCAAGGAGCGGCTCCTGTCGCCGGAAGGACCCGACTCGGTCCCGATCTCCGTCTTGGGGCGGGGCAAGAAGCTCATCGGTGGAACGCTGCGCACCGATCTGGCGAAGGCCCGGGTCGACGAGATCCTGCTCGATGGCTTCTTCCCCACGGTGACGGCGGACGCGCGCGTGGCGAGCGACGAGGCCGCGGGGCTCTCCGAGATCGGTCTACCGTTCGCGTCCGACGCGGCCATCACCCGTCACCTCGCGGACTTCCTGGGGACGCATCAGGGGGCCGTGCAGGCGGCTCAGGGGAAGGACGACGCGGCGCCCCTGCCCACGGCGCTCCTGTTCAACGGCGGCGTCATGGCCGCCGACGGAATTCGCTCGCGCGTGGAGGAGGTCGCCGGCAGCTGGGCGCGGGCCGCGAAGGCGGCACCTCCCCGGGTCCTCTCGGGCGCGGATCTCGCGCACGCGGTCGCGCGCGGCGCCGCGTGCTACGGGCGCGCACGTCGCGGGAACGGCGTGCGGATCCGCGGTGGGACGGCGCGGTCCTATTACGTCGGGGTCGCGAGCGCGATGCCGGCGGTCCCCGGGCACCCCCCTCCGGTCAAGGGTCTCTGCGTCGTTCCGTTCGGGATCGAGGAGGGGACCGAGCTCGAGGTGCCCGGCAGCCAGTTCGGTCTGCTCGTCGGCGAGAAGGCCGAGTTCCGCTTCTTCGCATCGACCACGCGCAATGAAGACGCGCCGGGGGCGGTCCTCGACGAGTTCGAGACCGAGGAGCTCGAGGAGCTCGAGCCGCTTCATGTGGAGCTCGAGGGCGAGGGCGGCGACCGGGTGCCGGTTCGCCTGACCGCTCACGTCACCGAGATCGGCACGCTCGAGCTGTTCTTCGTGGGCCGTGAGAACGGTCCGCGCTGGCGCCTCGAGTTCACGGTGCGCGACGCGGGTGCCTCCGGGTGAGCGGCACGCCTCGGTTCGTCGTCGGGATCGATCTCGGCACCACGAACACCACGGTGTCGTGGGGCAGGGTCTCGGGCGGCGCGGTAGAGTCCTTTCCGATCCCACAACTGGTCGGCGAGGGAGAAGTCGCGTCGCGTCCCGTGCTTCCTTCGGCCCTGTACCTCGCGGGCGACAAGGACGTGCCGGATGGGGCGCTCGCGTTGCCGTGGGAGGCCGACCGCCGGCGCGTCGTCGGTACCTTGGCGCGGACGCTCGGTGCGCGCCTCGCAGGGCGCATGGTGGTCTCCGCGAAGTCGTGGCTGTGCCACGGCGGTGTCGACCGCGACGCCGCGATCCTCCCCTGGGGCGCGCCCGACGACGTGGAGAAGGTGTCGCCCGTCGCCGCCTCCACGGCGGTCCTCGCGCACGTGCGCGCGGCGTGGAACGACGCACACCCCGACGCGCCGTTGGAGCAGCAGGACGTGGTCCTGACCGTTCCGGCCTCGTTCGACGAGGTCGCACGCGAGCTCACGGTGCGGGCGGCGCTCGAGGCCGGTCTTCCGGAGTTGCGCCTCCTCGAGGAGCCACAGGCCGCGATCTACGCCTGGATCCACGCCCACGATCGATGGCAGGAGGCCCTGGAGGGGAAGAGGACGATCCTCGTCCTCGACGTCGGTGGCGGCACGACCGACTTCTCGACCGTCGCCGTCCGGCGGACGGACGAGGGCGTGGGTCTCGAACGGGTTTCCGTCGGCGATCACATCCTCCTCGGCGGCGACAACATGGATCTCGCGCTCGCGACGACGGTCCTGAAGCGCGCAGGCAGTGGCTCGCTCGATGCGGCGCGTTGGCAGCAGCTCTCTGCGCTCTGTCGCGACGCGAAGGAACGTCTCCTGGGGGCCACCCCGCCGGACAAGGTCCCGGTGTCGGTGGCCGGTCGGGGGCGCGGTGTGGTCGCTGGCGCGGTCCGGGCGGATCTCGTAGCGGAGGACGTCGTCGACGCGGTCGTGGAAGGATTCTTCCCGCCGGTCGAGGCAGCCGCTTCCCCCGAGCGCGGCAACCGGGCCGGGCTCGTCGAGTTCGGGCTCCCGTACGCCGCCGACGCCGCCATCACGCGGCACCTCGCGGCGTTCCTCCGCGTCGCGCGAGAAGGAGACGAAGGCGCTCCCGACGCCATCCTCTTCAACGGCGGAGCGGTGAAGCCCGACGCCGTTCGCGCCCGGGTCCTCGACGTGATGGAGGGCTGGGCCGGGGAACGTCCGGTGGAGCTCGCGGGCGCCGACCTGGACCTCGCCGTGTCGCGCGGCGCGGTGGCGTATGGGTTCGCCCGTCGCGGCATCGGGCTGCGGATCGCCGGCGGAGCGCCGCGCTCCTATTACCTCTCGTTGTCCGACGATCGCGCCGCGGACCATCACCACGTGCTGTGCATCGCGCCACGGGGCATGGAGGAGGGGGAGGAGATCGACGTGCGCGAGCACGACTTCGTCGTGACCGCGAATCAGCCCGTCCGATTCGGCATCTATGCGTCGAGCACCCGGACCGGCGACGACGCCGGTGCGGTGGTGGACGTTCCCGCGGACAGCGTCGTCGAGCTCCCGGAGATGTCGACCGTCCTTCGATTCGGGCGCTCCCTGGCCGCCCGGGACGTTCCCGTCCAGCTCCGGGTCCATCTGACCGAGACGGGGACGCTGGAGGTGTTCTGCCTCTCGAAGAGCACCGAGCACCGGTGGCGGCTGGGCTTCGACCTCCGCGCGCGGAGCGGCCCCGAAGGGGCGACCGGCCCACGGGCCGACGCGGAGGCGCCCGACGACGTCCAGGAGCTGGTCGTTCCGGAGGAGGCTCTCCTGCGTGCAGGGGAGCTGCTGGAGGGGTGCTTCGCGGGAGACGACGAGCCGGTCACGATCACGCGCCGCCTCGAGGATGCTCTCGGCGCGGGCAAGGACGCGTGGCCGCTCGCGTGCATCCGTCGGTTGCTCGACCGACTGCTCGACCTCGAGAAGGGGCGCCAGCGCACGCCCGACCACGAAGCGCGGTGGCTCAATCTCGCGGGCTTCTGCTTCCGGCCCGGCTGGGGCGAAGAGCGTGACGCATGGCGCGCCGAGCAGCTCTGGCGCCTCTTCGACCGCGGCCTGGCCTTCGCGAACGCCACGCAGGGACGCGCCGAGTGGTGGACGATGTGGAAGAGGGCCGCCGGCGGCCTGTCCCGGGCCCAGCAGCAGGTCGTGCACCAGGAGACGCGGCCGGTCCTGCTACCGAAGACTCGCAAGAAGGGAAAGCCGCTTCGTTGGAAGGCCGGCAAGCAGGAGCTCCGTGAGCTGTGGCAGGTCGTCGCGAGTCTGGAGCGGATCGACGCGTCGGCGAAGCGGGAGCTCGCGGCCGCACTCGTTCCCCGCGTTGCCAAGGGCAAGGCCTCGGACGCCGAGGTGTGGGCGCTCGGACGGCTGGCCGCGAGAGCGCCGGTGTACGGCCCGGTGAACACCGTCGTCGAGCGGGAGGCGGTCGAGCCGTGGCTCGAGAAGCTCGTGAAGCGACCGTGGGAGCGCGCGCCCGCCGTCGCACTCGCCGTCGCACAGATGGCTCGGAAGACGGGGGATCCGGCGCGCGACGTCGCCGCCACGGTCGCGGCGAAGGTCGCGGAGCGACTCGACGCCGAGAGCGTGGGCGCGTCGTACGCGTCGTGGGTGCGAGAGGTCGTGCCGATGGACGTGTCGCAGCAGGCGCTGGTCCTGTCGGAGGCCCTTCCGACCGGACTCCGCATTGTATCGGAGACCGGTACGAACGCGGCTTGAGGCGGGTCGCCGACGCGTCGATCGTGGCCCTCGTGGCAACGGATCCACGGGGAGCACGCGGGCGGGCCGCGGAAGACGCCGCGTGCGAGCACCTGACGCGGGCGGGCTACCGGATCGTCGAGCGAAACGTGCGGGTGCCCACCGGCGAGATCGACGTCGTCGCGCGCCATGGGGGCGATCTCGTCTTCATCGAAGTTCGATCGCGCTCGAGCCGACGACGCGGCGGGCCTCTCGAAACCGTGGGATGGAACAAGCAGCGACGCGTCGCGCGGGCCGCAGCGATGTACCTGGCGCGGCGCGGCGGCGACCCGGGGCCGGTCCGGTTCGATGTGGTCGGCGTCGATTGGGTTGGTGGCGTTCCGGTGTGCACGCTGGTCGAGAACGCCTTCGACAGCCCGCTGTGACGCCCCCTTTTTCCGCGGACGCCGACGTGTTTACGAGAGAGCCGCATGTTGGACATTCGCCTCATTCGTGAAGACCCCGATCAGGTGAAGGCGGGCCTCGAGAAGGTCCAGTGCCCGGCCTCGGTCGTGGACGAGATCCTCGGACTCGATCGGCGACGTCGCGATGCGCTCCACGAGCTCGAGACGAAGCGCGCCGAACGTGGGCGCCGGTCGAAGGAGATCGGCAAGCTTCCGCCCGAGGAGCGCAAGGCGGCGGGGGCCGCGCTCGGCTCGCTCGGCGGCGAGATCTCCGCCGCCGAGGAGGTCGCGCAGAAGGCGGACGAGGAGTTCCAGCAGAAGATGTTGGAGATCCCGAACCTGCCGCACCCCGACGTCCCCGTCGGCCCCGACGACTCGGCGAACGTCGTGGTGCGCGAGGCCGACTCCCTTCCCAGCTTCGACTTCGAGCCCCGGTGCCACTGGGACCTCGGCCCGGCGCTGGGCGCGATCGACTTCGAGCGCGGGGTGAAGATCTCGGGGACACGGTTCTACGTGCTCACCGGCCCCGGGGCTCGACTGCAGCGCGCGCTCATCAGCTTCATGCTCGACGTGCACACGCGTCACCACGATTACGTCGAGGTCTATCCGCCGGCGATGGTGAAGTCCGACTGCCTGGTCGGCACGGGCAATCTCCCGAAGTTCGGCGACACGATGTACCGCGACGCGGAAGAGGACTTCTGGTTCGTACCGACCGCCGAGGTCCCCGTGACGAACCTCTACCGGGGGGAGGTTCTCGACGGAGCCTCGCTGCCGATTCGACACGTCGCGTACAGCCCATGCTTCCGTCGCGAGCGGATGTCGGCCGGGCGCGACGTGCGAGGGATCAAGCGCGGGCATCAGTTCGACAAGGTCGAGATGGTCAAGTTCGTGACGCCCGAAAGCTCGGACGCCGAGCTTCTGAGCCTCCTCGACGATGCGGAGGACGTCTGTCGCCGCCTCGGCCTCGCCCACCGCGTCGTCCAGATGTGCACCGGCGATCTGAGCTTCGTCTCGGCGATGAAGTACGACGTCGAGCTGTGGGCGCCTGGGTGCGGTGAGTGGCTCGAGGTGAGCTCGTGTTCGAACTTCCGCGATTTCCAGGCGCGGCGCGCCGGGATCCGCTTCCGTCGCGATCAGGGCGCGAAGCCGGAGTTCGTGCACACGCTGAACGGGTCCGGTCTGGCGCTACCGCGGGTTCTGATCGGGGTTCTCGAGACGTACCAGCAGGCCGACGGGTCGGTTCGCATTCCCGATGCGCTCCGCCCGTACATGGGAGGCGAGGAGGTCCTACGTCCCGTGGCGGAGGCGTGATGCGGATCGTCGTCTTCGTGAAGCAGGTTCCGGAGGTCTCCGAGCTCCAGCTCGATCCGGAGACCCGCCGCCTTCGACGCGACGGCGTCGATTCGATGATGAACCCGTTCGACCGACGCGCGATGCTGGAGGCGCGCCGTCTGAAGGACGAGACCGGCGGCACGGTCACCGCGATCACCATGGGCCCCCCTCAGGCCGAGAGCATCTTGCGCGAGTGTCTGGCGGTCGGTGCCGATCGCGCCGTGCACCTGAGCGACCGTGGTTTCGCCGGCGCGGACACGCTCGCGACGGCCCGTGCTCTCGCGCGTGCGACCGAGAAGCTGGGGTTCGACCTGGTTCTGGCGGGACGCTACAGCATCGATTCGGAAACGGGGCAGGTCGGGCCGGAGGTCGCGGCGCTTCTCGGCGTCCCGTTTCTCGGAGGCGTTCGGCGTCTCGACGTCTCGGTGCGCGAGGAGGAAGCGACGCTAGACGCGGAGTGCGAGGGCGACGACGGCTTCATCGAAGTCGACGCGCCCGCGCCCGTCGTCGTCACGTGCACGGATCGTTGGAAGACGCGCGTGCCGCGGGTGATGCCCGACGACGATGCGGCCGCCGGCACCGTCGAGGTGTGGTCCGTGGCCGATCTCGGTGGGTCGCCCGACGACTACGGGCAGGCGGGATCGCCGACGTGGGTCGAAGAGGTCCAGCCCGTCGTGTCCGAGCGCCGGGCGGTTCGTCGGAGCCACGACGAGGCCGGCGCGGTCGACGAGCTGCTCCGCACGTTCGAAGAGGCGCGGGCGGCGGCCGGGGCGAGCGCGCCGCGGCCCCTGCGCCACCCGCAGCGCGTGGACGAGTCTCCGGACGTCTGGGTGCTCGGAGAGCGGGGGCCCGATGGCCACGTGCGCGCCGTGACGTGGGAGCTGCTCGCGGCCGCGGACGAGCTCGCCGCCGAGACCGGCGGCGCAACGGGGCTCTTCCTTCTCGAGCCGACGCGTGCGGACGATGCCGCGAGGCTCGCGCCGCCCGACGATCGGGCCGAGGAGGTGGGGCGTCGCGGGGCCGACGTGCTCTACGTTTCGGAGGCGCCCGTCGCCGCGACGGTCGACGTTCTCGAGGCGGCGATTCGCGTGCATCGCCCGAAGCGCGTCCTCGCGCCGGCGACCGCCGTCGGGCGCGACCTCGTGCCGCAGGTGGCGGCCCGCCTCGGCCTCGGGTTGACGGGAGACGCGATCGGCGTCGAGCTCGACGAGGCCGGACGGTTGCAGCAGCTGAAGCCCGCGTTCGGCGGTCAGGTGGTGGCGCCCATTTTGTCTCGAACGTCGCCGGAGGTGGTCACCCTCCGGCCGGGCGTGCTCGAGTGCGCCGCGTCCGATGCGGGCCGCGCTCCGGCACGGGTGGTCCGTCTCGGCGATCCGGGGGCGGCGCCGTCGCGAGTTCGTTGCCGTTCGTTCGAGTCGGAGGTCGGCCCGGAGGCGGCCGCGCTCGAGGAGGCTCCCGTGGTCGTATGCGTGGGCTTCGGCCTCGGCGAGGCCGGGGTCGAGAAGGCTCGTCTCCTCGCGGCCCGGCTCGGAGGCGTCGTCGCCGGAACGCGGCGGGTATGCGATCTCAAGTGGCTCCCGCGCCAGGCGCAGATCGGGCTCTCGGGACGAAGCGTCTCTCCGGATCTCTACGTGGGGTTCGGCGTCCGTGGCTCGTTCAACCACATGGTGGGCCTGCGTCGCGCGAAGACGGTCGTCGCGGTCAACCACGACCCGGAGGCCGAGGTCTTCGGTGTGTCCGACTTCGGAATCGTCGGCGACGCGAGCGCCGTGCTCGACGAGCTCCTGGAGAGGCTCTGAGCCGAGCTCGGCTACTCGAGGATCTGCTTGCTCTCGATCTGCCCCGCGTCGTCGAGGTCGTAGACGAGAGGGACCCCGGTCGCGATGTTCAGCTCCAGGACCTGCTCCTTCGAGAGCTTCTCCAGCTCCATCACGATCGATCGGAGGCTGTTCCCGTGAGCCGCGACCAGGACGTTCTCGCCGGCGTCGAGGCATGGGCGGATGTGTTGGTTGAAGTACGGCAGTGTGCGAGCGGCGGTGTCCTTCAAGCTCTCGCCGCCCGGAGGGGGGACGTCGTAGCTCCGGCGCCAGATGTGGACTTGCTCGTCGCCGTACTTCTTCGCGGTCTCGGCCTTGTCGAGCCCCTGGAGGTCGCCGTAGTGACGCTCGTTGAGGGCCTGATCGCGGGTGATCGGCAGGTCGGGCGCGCCCATCTCCTCGAGGGCGATTCGCAGGGTCTCCTGAGCCCGCTGGAGCTCCGACGTGAAGCATCGAGCAAAGGCGATGCCCGATTCCTTCAATCGGGTGCCGGCGCGATGCGCCTCTTCCTTGCCCTTGTCGGTCAGGGGGACGTCGACCCAGCCCGTGAACTTGTTCTCCAGGTTCCACTGGGATTGGCCATGGCGGAGTAGGACGAGAATGGACAATGGATCTTCCTCAAGCTGGCCCGCATCGGCGCTCGGCGTCGAATGCCAGCTCGGATTCATCGTCGATGCGGGGTGTGGTAGCGGATCGGGCGGGGGCGCTGCGGGCCGACGCGCGAGCAGCGATGAACGGATGCCCGGTGCGAGCGATCTCGATCCAGAAGCGGCGCACGACTCAGCCCGTGATCGGTCGTTCGGGCTCGCCCACGCAGTACGCACAGCGGCAAAGTGCTCGAAGCTCGGAGAGGAGATAGACGCTCTCGTGGCCATCCGACCACGTGAGGAACGCGCTCGCATCGCCCATCACGTCGATCGATCGCAGCTGGATGCCTCGGTCTCCCGGGACCCGGTCGTCGGCCCGAAGTGCGGCGCACGCCTCGCACGGGCAGTGGGCGCGGAGGCTCGTGTAAGGCATGATCGACTCGTGCCCATCCACCCAATCCACGCCGAGGGCGTAGCGACCGATGCGTCTGGTCTGGCGAATGGCGGGAGCTCGACCCATGACTTCGTCCGTCCCGTCGAGGTTAGGGGAGGGGCCCTGCCACGACAACCCGCGAGAGGGAGATGGCCGGTCGGGCTGGTCTTGGGAATCCTTCTCCTCGCAGCGTCGGGGCGGGCGCGTGCGATTCCCGCGGCGGAGGCGGCTCGACACCTGGGCGAGTCCGTCACGGTCGAGGGATTCGTTCAGCAGGTGATGTGCTCCCCGAAGGCGTGCCTCCTGTCCTTCGAGGCGGGATGGGGCGGCTTCGTGGCGACCATCCCGGCGACGTCCCTCGAGCGCTTCGGCGATCCCAAGCGGTTCGAGCGCAAGAACGTCCGCATCCGCGGGGTCGTCGAGGATCGGCAGGGAAAGCCGCGCCTCGAGCTCACGGATCCCGGGCGCATCGAAGTCGCCGACGTGGCGACCGCGAGCGGTGGGTCCCGCGTCGTTCGTGCCCAGGAGAAGCCGGACGATGCGCGCGGGGCCGCCGCGGCGAGGGCCGGCGGCGCCGCGGCGCCGCAAACGCGGGTGCAGGTCTCCGGAGGGCTCTCGTCGGGCTCGTCGTCGAACCTCGGAACGATCGTACGCGACCTCGAGGAGGAGGCGGCCGCGACGGACGGCGGAGCGTCGGACGCGGCCGTTCAGGGGCTCCGCGAGCGGGTCGCGATCCAATCCCACACGATTCGCACGCTGGAAGAGCAGCTCGCGGAGATGCAGGCGCGCGTCGACGGCCTCGAGGCTCGCTCGCCCGAGGAGCAGGTGGTGATCGACGAGGCGGTGCCCGTCATCGACCCGTGGGTCGTGCCGGCACGTCGGGGGTTCTCGAACGTCCAACCGCGGACGGGGTGGTCGACGAAGCGCCTGATCCGGGAGCTCGGCTCGCCGCGGGAGGTTCAGGCTCTCTCGCGGGATTCCGCCCTCTGGATCTACGGCCGTGACCAGGCGGTCACCGTGAAGCGCGGCCGCGTCGTGTCCGCCAGCGGATTCTAGAGAGACCCTCGCCAGAGCTCCGGCAGAGGCGTGCGGGGTCCGAAGGCGGGCGGACCGTCGGCCAGGACCCGGGAGTCAGACCTTGCGATCGCCTTCCGACGAGTCGGGGCCGGCTTCGGTCGAGCCGTGTGTCGTGGCCGGTGGGTCGGTATCGTCGTCGCCACGCGTTTCGAGAGCGTCGCGGAAGTCCTTCAGCGACTTCCCGACGAAGCTCCCGAGCTCGGGTAGCTTGCGCGGACCGAAGATGAGAAGCACGACCACCAGGATGATGATCAGCTCGGGAACGCCGAGACCGAACATGCGATCGATACCAACTGCTGCGCGGGGGTCTGTCAAGCGGACTCGGGCGCGTCACGGGTGGGGCGCGACCGCGTGAGTGGTGCGGCGGACGGTGTCGGCGAGGGAGCCGCGGCCGGCTCGTCCGGTCTCGGCCGGTCGAGCGCGATCGTCGGCGCAGCGGTGCTCGCGAGTCGGGTCCTCGGACTCGTCCGGGAGCAGGTCTTCGCGGCGTTCTTCGGAGCGGGCCGGGAGCTCGACGCCTTCATCACGGCGTTTCGCATCCCGAACCTGTTCCGGGACCTCTTCGCGGAAGGCGCCCTCTCGGCCGCGTTCGTCACCACGTTCTCCCAGAAGCTCGAGCGCGAGGGGGAGGCGAGCGCCTGGCGGCTGGCGAACCTCGTCCTGCATGCCCTGGCGCTCGTGGTGGGCGCGATCGTCGTGCTCGGCATCGTCGCGGCGCCCTGGCTCGTCGAGTTGATCGCGCCCGGCTTCGCCGAGACGCCGGGCAAGACCGAGCTGACGGTTCATCTGACCCGGCTGATGTTTCCGTTCCTGCTGCTCGTCGCGCTCGCCGCGGTCGCGATGGGAATGCTGAACGCGAAGGAGAAGTTCGGCGTGCCGGCGTCGGCATCGAGCTTTTTCAACATGGGGTCGATCGTCGCGGGGCTCGCTGCCGCGTGGTGGTTCGCGCCGGAGTACATGTCGGATCTGTGGCGCACGGGCGGTCGGTCGGCGTTGTCGTCCGAGGCGGCCGGACGGGCGATCACGGGGATGGCCGTCGGTACGCTGGTGGGAGGAGCGCTGCAGCTCTTGATCCAGGTCCCGTCTCTGTATCGCGTGAACTATCGCTATCGGCCGGGCCTGTCGTTCCGCGACCCCGGGGTGCGAAAAGTGCTGGCGCTGATGGCGCCGGCGACCATCGGGGCCGCCGCGGTTCAGGTCAACGTGATGGTCAATAACAATTTCGCATCGTCCCTGGGAGACGGCGCGGTCTCGTGGTTGAACGTGGCGTTCCGATTCACGCAGCTGCCGATCGGCCTGTTCGGGGTCGCCGTCGGGGTCGTTGCGCTGCCCGCGGTGTCGAGGCGGGTCGCGCACGACGACATGAGTGGATTCAACGAGACGGTTTGTCGTGCGCTTCGGCTGGTCTTCGGCCTCACCATTCCCGCGGCGATGGGTCTCGCCGTCCTCGCACCCCAGATGATCGGGTTGGTGTACGAGTACGGTCGCTTCGAGGCGTTCGACACGGAGATGGCGGCTCAGGCGCTCGTGGCGTACTCGATCGGTCTCGCCGGCTACGCCAACATCAAGGTGCTGGTGCCCGCGTTCTATGCGCTCGACGATGCCCGGACCCCTGCCCTGGTGAGCTGCCTATCGATCGTGGTCAACGCCACGCTCAACTGGATCGCGATTCGACGACTCGGCTTCGGCCATGCGGCGCTTGCGGTGGCGACGTCGGTCGTCGCGCTGATGAACTTCGCCATCCTCTTCGTCGTGCTCACCCGGAGGATCGGTGCCATGGCGGGGCTG
The DNA here is from genome assembly GCA_030430245.1 of bacterium. Classification (GTDB taxonomy): domain Bacteria; phylum Desulfobacterota; class Binatia; order UBA12015; family UBA12015; genus VGTG01. The sequence goes on from JAUIFY010000020.1 coordinate 11,362, forward strand.
GGTCGGGCCCTGGTGGGCATCGGGGTCGGGACGCTGGTCGTCGGCGCCGTGTGTCTGGCGGTCCAGGCGTCGGTCGGGGCGGTGTGGTCCCTCGGGACCGCGCCCGGGCGAGCGCTCACCGTGGGGATCGCGGTCCCTCTCGGGGCGGCCGCGTACGTCGCGGTGGGGGCCCGGTTCGGACTGACGGAGATCACGACGGCGCTCCGTCGCGTCGCGGCGAAGATCCGGGGCGCCCGTGGCGGCTGAGAGCCGGGACATCGCGGGATGGCCGGCCGAGATCCGACGGGTTCCCGTGGGCGCGGGGGCGGTGGAGCTCTGGACGGTCGCGGCGCTGGAGTCGCTGCTCGATCGAGACGAGCTCCTTCGCGACGATTCGCGGGAGCCACCCTACTGGGCTCTCGTGTGGAGTGGCGCACCGCTCGTCGCCGCGTGGGCCGTCGAACGTGTGCCGCTGCGCGGGCGCGCAGTATTGGACGTGGGCTGCGGGCTCGGACTCGTCTCGCTGGCCGCGGCGGAGGCCGGCGCGCGCGTGACCGCGCTCGATCGCGAGGCGGCGCCCGTGGCGTTCGTCGCCGAGAGCGCACGACGTGCGGGCGTGCCGGTGGAGGCGGTCGTCGGCGACGTTCGCACGCTCGGCCGTGTCGGAGCGTTCGACGTCGTGATCGCCGCGGAACTTCTGTACGAGCGCGCCTCGTTCCCGGCGACCGCGGAAGCTCTGGTGGCGGCACTGGCTCCCGGTGGATCCCTGGTGGTCGGGGATGCGTTCCGCGTGCGGACCGACGCGTTTTACGACGCGTTGGAGGCGCACGGGTTGCGCTGCGTGGAGGAACGACGGGTCGCCGTGGACGAGGAGGGGACCCGGGTATGGGTGCGCCTGGCGCGGTACGCGCGGTGAACGTGTCCCGCCCGGCCGCGGCGCGTGGCCGGCGCCTACTCGGCGACCTGGCGGTACTCGACCTGGTGGTCGAGGAGGACGTCGCCCTCCTCGGTGATCCAGCCGAGGCGGCTCGTACGCTTCCCCTCGATCAGGTGGTTCACGAGCTTCACGCGGCTGACCGGCTTCCCGGAGTCGCGGGCCACGTGCCAGGCCTTGAGAACGACCTTGCCTCGGGTCGAGGCTCTTGCGGTTTTACTGAGCTTGCTGTCGGCCATTTCGAACGCCTCCACCGGCCGTCGCGTCGGCCGTCGATCGTGGGACTCCGTAGGTACCGGGCCCACCCGGCCGTCGCAAGATCCGCGTGCGCGTTTGCTCGGAGGCGGGGGGGTGGGACGGACGCAGGGGGTCGCCCTGCGCCCGTCCCGCCTGTCGCCGGAGGAGGTGAGGGGAAGGCGGGGGGGACGAAGCCCGCCGGGTCGGCGACAAACGGCTCTGGAAGACGTGTCTTCGTGAAGCCGAGGCCCGAAAACGCAAGGCCCGTGCCGTAGCTCGCTCCGGAAACGCAGGGGATTTTGCGCGGTAGCCCCGCGCGGGTGTGCAATCTGGCCTCGGAATCGTGCGCGTTTGCGCGATCGGATGCGCAGAACGGCCATTAGCCGCTCGCGGGTCGAATCGAGCCATTCAGAAGCGCGTCTTTCACGAAGAAAGAAAAAAACGCAAAATTCGTAATCAGACTGGTGACACGTTGAGTCAACGCTGATACGGTGGGGCCGCTTCGGACGGAAGAAGCCTAGAGGCTGGGCGACCGCAGGAGCGCCAGCGTCGGTCAGGTGGCCGAACGCATAGAGTCCTCCCTGCGGGGCCTTCCTTCCAATCGAACAGATTTCATAGACCCTCCGCGGCGGTCGGTAGCCACTCCCTCCGTTCGACGAAGGGCACTGTCGCCCGGATGAGCCGCGATGCGGCACGCGCCGAGGCTTGGTGAAGGATCAGGAGAGAAATGCGAAGCGCAAGCGCAACGTACGACACGGATACGGCCGACGGATCCGAGTGGACCGAGAGCCAGGGCACGAGCAACTCCGACGGAAACTCGCTGTCGGCCGAGGAGCTGGGCGAGATCGAGGAGGAAGCCTCGGCTCCCGCCTCGAATGCGAAGACGGCCACGACGACCGCCGGGAAGCCCGCGAAGGCCGAGGAGCCGTTGATCGGCGACCTCGACGTGCTCGGCCGGTTCTACGCGGATCTCGCCAAGACGCCGCTGCTCGATCGTGAGGCCGAGCGGGCTCTCACGACCGAGATCAGCCGTGCCCGGGATTCCGTGGTCCGGTGGCTGCGACGCAACCCCCGCATCGTCAACGTGACCCTGACCGAACGCGGCCGCGGCGTGATCCGACCCACGGAAGAGTTCCGCGAGCGTGAGATCCTGCTCGTCGTCGATCGGGCGCGCATCCTCGCCCGCAGCCCGGCCAAGCTCCGCAAGCTGCGCCTCACGCGCGAGCGCGTGGCGAAGTTCGCGCGCGAGCTCGACGTCCGCCTCGAGGCGTACCGGACCGCGCGGGACTCCATGTTGCGCGCGAACCTGCGCCTCGTCGCCGCGATCGCGCGCAAGCACGCGCGTCGCGGACTGCCCCTCCCTGACCTGATCCAGGAGGGAACCCTGGGACTGCTCCGTGCGGTCGAGAAGTTCGATCCGGCGAAGGACATCAAGTTCTCCACGTACGCGGTCTGGTGGATCTGGCAGTACATCGCCCGCTCCATCGACAACGACCGTTCCGTCGTCCGTACGCCGGTCCACTGGCACGAGCTGCGGCGTAAAGTCGGTCGGCTGTCGCAGGCCCTCGAGAGCAAGCTTCACCGCGCGCCGTCGAAGGACGAGATCATCGAGGCGGGGGGCATCGATCAGAACCAGCTCGAGATGATGGCCGAGCCCGCGCACGTGCTGTCGCTCGACATGGAGCTGGGGCACGACGACGATCGGACGCTCGCCGAGGTCATCCCGGACGAGCAGGGCGATCGCCCCGAGGCCCGCAGCGTCGCGGGGGACCTCTCGCGGCATCTGGAAGACGTTCTGACCGAGCTGCCGGATCGCGAGCAGGCGATCATCCGTCTGCGGTTCGGGCTGGACGACGATCAGGTGGAGACGCTCGAGGAGATCGGCGTCCGCTACGGCGTGAGCCGGGAGCGGATCCGGCAGCTCGAGGCGAAGGCCTTGACGCGCCTGCGCGACCTCTGCGGCAGCGCCGGGCTCGAGTCGTTCCTCGAAGTCTGACCGAACCGAACGTCCAAGGCGAAGCCTACGGGGCGGACCGCGGAATGCGGTCCGCCCCGTTTCGTTTCGGGGGCGCCTCCGGCCGTGGCCCGAACGTCCGGTAGTCGAGAGCCGGGAACGCGCCGTCTCGCGCCTCGATCGAAGCCAGGGCGTCGACGTCGATGCGGTCGTGCTCGATCGCGTCGGCGATCGCCTCGAAGTCGTCGAGGTGTCGACGCGCGCGAGCGATCGCGTACTCGGCTGAGGTGGCGCGTGCCATCATGAGTGGCCAGTCGCTGGCCTGGGCGAGCAGGAGCTCGCGTCCGGCTTGGTTCAGGGCGCGCAGCAGGGTGCCCGTCGCGTGTGGGTGCCGGGTCGCGAGCGCGTGCATGCGCCGCGCGGCCTCGTAGAGCGGGGTGCGGAGCCAGTCGTTCTCGCCCGAGACCCACGGCGCGAAATAGCCGCCTTCGCCCCAGGTCGACGAGGCCGGCTCGGCGCATTGAAGCACCGGCGACTCCTCGAGCACCTCGGCCGGGGTGGCGAGCGCGACGTCGTCGCGGTCGTAGGCGATGCCCCGCACGACGTGCTCGAGCCACGCCAGGCCCTCGTGCCACCAGTGACCGAAGAGCTCGGCGTCGTAGGCGGCGACGAGGGCGGCGGGGCGGTCGGCAGGCCGGCCCGCACCGAGCCACGCTCCCGCCCGCTCCACGAAGTTGCGCGCATGGGCTCCGGCCTTCGCCATCGCGCGCTCCGCGTCGTAGGGCTCGCGCTCCGCACCGGGCGCCGCGTAGCGATGGTACTTGATGCCCGTCGCGACGCGCTCGCCGCTCTCGGGAAGGAGGCGCGCGACGCGGTCTCGCGGCAGCTCCAACGCGACGTCGCTGTCGAAATCCCGGTAGTCCCCGTCTCCCGGGTAGCCGTCGTCGAGGCTCCAGGCGAGACGCGCCAGCGCGCGAGCCCGCCCGAAGGCGGCGACGCCGGATGGCGTGACGATCGGTGCTCGCAGACCGAGGGTGGGCGAGGGGTGCGCGAGCGCCAGTCCGTGACCTTCGAGGACCACCCAACGGACGCCGGCCGAAGCGAGTTCGGCATCGATCTCGGGGGAGAAGCCGCACTCCGGCAGCCAGAAGCCGCTCGGCGCCCAGCCGAAGTGGCGATGGAACTCTTCCATGCCGATCTCGATCTGGGCTCGTGCGCCGCCCGCCTCGTGGGTGTGCATCGGCAGGAGGGCGTGGCTCGCCGCGCTGGTCGCAAGCTCCACGACACCGGCGCGCGCGAGGTCGCGCAGGGCCGCGACGAGATATCCGTGATGACGATCGCAGAATTCGCGCCGGGCGGCGCGAAAGGTGTGGTGATATCCCACCGCGACCCGCTGCCAGGCCGGCTCGTGGCGCAGGCGACGGATCTCCTCGTCGGTGAACAGGATGAGACGCTCCAGGTGACGGACGTAGCGCGCCTGGAGCCGGGGGTCCGCCAGCATGCCCAGGAGGGTCGGGCTCACCGCGAGCGTGAGTCGAGTCGGAACGTGATCGGCCCGAAGAGCGAAGAGGCGGTCGATCAGCGGCAGGTACGTGTCGGTGATCGCATCGAAGAGCCAACGCTCCTGCGCGTGCTCGCCGTGTCCCGCGTGCCGGACCCACGGGAGGTGCGCGTGCAGAACGAAGACCAGGCGGCCCACATCGGTGTCCATCCGGTGCGACCTCAGCGTCGAGCCGGGACCGCGCGGGGGTTTGGAGCCGTCGAGGCGACGTGTACGCGTGGGGCGGTCGAGGGGTGGGGGGGGAGATTGCGACCGAGGTCCTGCGCCGACGCCGCCAGGGAGCCGACCGCGGTCGCGTAGCCCTCGATCGGCTGGCCGCTCCGGTGATCCCGCCACTGGGAACGGCCCGGCGGGGCGAGGTTGCGCGGCGGCATTCGCAAGCGGATGGGCCCGAGGAGGACCCGGAAGCCTTCGGCCTCGCTCCCTCCGAGGGCGAGCTCGAGCTCACCGCCCGGCGGGAGGTCCGTCAGGTAGAGACTCCGCGCGAGCGGCCGCAGCTCGACGAGCCGTGTCGTCTGTCCGCGGTCGGACGAGGTGCGCACCCGCAGGGCTCGCCCCGGTGCACCGCGTGGCGGCTCCGGCGCCGACCAATACACGAAGGCGGTCTCGGGAGTTCGGGGCACGGCCGCGAGCACGGGTGCTCACGCTCCTGCCGGCCGCCGGATCAATGCTGGACCTCGAGGGACGCCTTGAGCGCGCTCAGGTGGGCGAGCTCGGTGCAGATCTGGTCGAGCGATTTGGACAGCCGGGCGGCCTCCGCGCTCGCCCACTCGAGCTCCCGGAGCTCCAGCTGGCCGAGCGCATCCCGGAACTGGCCATACATCCGCACGAGATCCGTCATCCCGGCGATGCCGTGCTCCGCGAGCCGACGGTCCACCTCCTCGGTGAATCGGAAGATCGCCTCCGCTTGCTGGACGGCCTGGTCCACCCGCTGCATGGCAGCCCCCTCTCTCCTCATCCGCCTGCGGGGCCGAGTCTAACGCGATTCGCCGCCGTGGGGAAAGCGCACGCCGGGAGCCCGCGGGGCGGGCGCTCGGACGGACGCGAAGCCGCGGCGTCCCGCGGGAAGGCTTTCGCGATTTGAGAGAGCTGCGCAATGTGGCTAGCCTACACGCTTCACGTGCTCTCCGGCACGGCGACCCCGAGGAACCGACAAGCAATGTGCATCGAGAACACGAGCCCGCATGAACCCTGGTGATCGTCAGAGGTCGGGTGGGCGTCCGCCGGGCGGGTTCGGAGCATCGCCGTGGACCGACGCCGGGGTACCGCCGGAGTCGAGCGGGGAGCCCGTCGACCGGCGCTCGCCGTTCGGGGGGGACGGCTGGTCCGGCTCTCCGGGATTGGCCACGGACTCGGGCGAATCCGACCCGAAGAAGGACAAGCCCGCCGGCCGGCGGCGTCGCTCGAAGGGGCCGACGCATACGCGTCGGACCCTCGCCGCACTGGGGTCGTCCGCCGACCTCTACCGCGACGCGAACGGCGTCGCCCACGTCTACGCGAAGACCGAGCGGGACGCGTACGCCGCGCTCGGGTTCTGCATGGCCGAGGATCGTCTGTGGCAGATGGACTTCCTGCGGCGCCGCGCGGGCGGGCGGTCCGCCGAGATCCTCGGAAGCTCGGCCGCTCGTCACGACGCTCTCCTGCGCACGGTGGGCGTGCCCCGCCGTGCCGCAGCGGCGGCGTCGCGCATGGACGGGATCGGTCGTGACGTTCTCGCCGCGTTCGCGGGAGGCGTGAACGCGGCCCGGGCCATCGTGAAGCCGCCGGAGTGCGAGCGCCTCGGCTACGAAATCGAGCCCTGGACGATCGCCGACTCGCTCGCGATCGAGCTCTACCTCGCGTGGACGTGCTCGGCCGCGACCTGGCCCGAGAAGCTGCTCGTCGCGCACACGTTGGCGACCGCGGGCATCGAGGCGGCGCGCGCGATCGCCTCGCGGCCGATCGACGCGGCGGCCGCCGCGGACGAACGTTTGTCGCTGTGGCGTCGCATCGACATGCGTATCGTCGACCTCGTCCAGGAGCCGGAGGTGGGGACCCCCGCCGGGCATGTCGCGGCGTTGGGCATGGCGGGGCTGCTCTCGGCCTCCGTCGAGCTCCCGCGGATGGTGCCGAGCCCGATGTATCCGATCGTGCTCGACGCGCCGGACTTCAAGGTCGCCGGAGTCGCGCACCTGGGCATGCCGGCGCTTCTCGCCGGGCGGAACGAGAGTCTCGCCTGGGGCGTCACCGGCGCGCGCGCCGACGATGCCGACTGCGTGCTGGAGGAGCTCGATGGGATCGGAGGGTTCCGCTCCGAGTCGGGATGGGAGAAGCTCGCGCGACGGCGCGAGATGGTCCGCGTTCGCGACGGGGACACTCTCAAGCTCGAGGTGGCGGAGACGCGGCACGGTCCCCTGCTGTCGCACCTCCAGGAGCAGCTCGACGGGGCGCTCGAGGGGGAGAGGCCGGTCGGTCTGGCGTTGTGCTGGGGCGCGAACTCCCTCGGCACCGCATTGCCGGGCCTTCTCGCGATCGCGCGAAGCGGCTCCACCGAGGACGTGCTCGCGGACGCGTCGGAGCTCGATCGGTCACCGCTTCCGCTCGAGGCGCTGGTCGCGGACCGCGAGGGGACCGTGGCCCACGTCTTCGGAGGCGCCGTGCCGGTGCGCTCGGCCGCGGCGCGGCTTCCGGTGCGCGGGGCGATCTCGGAGGGACGATGGAGTGGCATCGAGCCCTTGTCCGCGGGCAGCGCGAAGGCGGAGGGCGACGCCGCCGTCGCCGTCGGTGCCCTCGGTGCGGGTGGGAACCAGGGCGTTCTGGAGTGGCGCGGGCAGCGGTGGGCGGCGATGCTCCAGAACGCGACATCCACGACGGTCCTCGAGGAAGCGCCCGCCGACGTCGGCGACATGGCGGCGGAGGCGATGTTGCCGGTCGTCCGCTCGGCGTTGGCGGTACCCGGGTTCGAGACCGCGCGTCGGATCCTCGAGGAGTGGGACGCGCGGGCCGAGCGCGATTCGACGGGTGCCGCGCTCTTCTACGTGGCCCTGGCCGGCTTGCCGGAGTCGCTGTTCGCCGACGTGCGTCGCGGACGGGCGGCCCGCTGTCGTGAAAACGCTCTCGCCGCCGTCGTCCGAGCGCTGACGGCGGCGGAGCCGCGTCCGGACCGCGACGAGGCGATTCGGGCCGCGGTGCGCGGTGCCCAGACATGGCTCGAAGAGCGGCTCGGAAGCGATCCGTCCCTCTGGCGCTGGGGGCAGGTGCTGACGCGAACCGACGCCGAGATCTGTCCGGATCCGGAGACGCCCCCGTCGGTCCCGCAGCCGGCCTCCGGATCGCCGTTCACGATCCTCGGGCAGCGGTCCACCTCGGAGCGACCCCCGTTCGACGTCGACGTCGCCGAAGCGGTGCGGGTGTACGCCGATCTCTCGGCCGGCCTCCTGCGGGTGGTGCGCGACGGCGTCGAGCTGGTGCTCACGCTCGGGGTACGGCCCGAGACGGAGCGCGTCGAGCTCGTCGCGGGCTGATCGGCGCGGCGGTGCTGCGGGTCGGACTCACCGGAGGCATCGCCTGCGGCAAGAGCCTCGTCGGCGGCTTCTTTCGGGAGAAGGCGATCCCCGTGGTCGACGACGACGTCGCGGCGCGGGACGCCGTGGCGCCGGGCTCCGAGGGGCTGGCCGACGTCGTCGCCGAGTTCGGGCGGCAGATCCTGACGGAAGACGGGAGCCTCGACCGGCCGGCGCTCGGCCGTATCGTGTTCGCGGACGACGCTCGACGTCGCCGGCTCATGGCGATCACGCATCCGCGGATCGGGGCGCTTCTGACGGAGCGATTCGCGGCGGCGGAGCAGAGCGGTGCGCCGATGGTGGTCTACGAGTCCGCGCTGCTGATCGAGAACGGCGGTTTCGAGTCGTGGCGGCCGATCGTCGTCGTGCGGGCAGACCACGGAACCCAGCTCGATCGGATCGCATCGAGGGACCGGCTCCCGCGCGAGGAGGCCGAGAACCGGATTCGTTCGCAGATGCCGGTCGACGAGAAGGCGTCCCTCGCCGACTTCGTCATCGACAACGGCGGGACCGCCGCCGATGCGCGCGCGCGCTTCGACGAGATCTTCGTCGAGCTGCTCGCGCGGGCGCGCTCGGCCTGAGCTACTGCAGTGCGGCTCGCACGAGCGGTTGGAGCTCGCCGCTGGCGTGCATCTCGCGAATGATGTCGCAGCCACCCACGAACTCCCCCTTCACGTAGACCTGGGGGATCGTCGGCCACTCCGAGAAGCGCTTGATGCCTTCGCGGATCTCGGGGTCGGTCAGGACGTCGACCGTCTCGTACGGTACGCCGAGCTCGTTGAAGACCTCGATCGTCGCGGCGGAGAAGCCGCACATCGGGAACGTCGGCGTGCCCTTCATGTAGATGACGATCCTGTTCTCGTCGATCGTCTTACGGATTCGGTCTGCGGTGTTGTCGGACATTCGATCTTCTCCCTCGGCCTGGTCGGTTGCTCAGGCGCGTGACGCCTGCTCGGGCGTCAGGGTCTTCAGGGCCAATGCGTGGATGTTCGTGCCGTCGACGGCCGCGCCGAGGGCGGCGTAGACCATCTTGTGGCGCTTGACGAGCGGCTTGCCTTCGAAGGCAGCGCTCACCACCAGGACCTCGAAGTGGTCTCCGGAGCCGGTGTAATCTCGTACCTCGGCCGTGGCTCCCTCGATCGTGGCCTCGATCTTCTGCTGGATGTCTTCGGCGGTCATTCGAATGCCGGAGGATATCATCCAATTCCGGCCTGTGCAGCCTACTTTGGCCGGCGGGCCTCGCCGGCGCGGTGGGAGCTGTAGCCCGGGAACAGCGGGGCGTCCGGGAAGAGGGCGACCGTGATGTTGTTGACCGCCGTACAAGCCTCGCCGAAGTCCGCCGCCAGGACCCGCACCTTGCCCGGGTAGGTGGCGGCGTCGCCCGCAGCCCACAAGCGGTCGCCCACCCCCATGGTCGGGTCGACCGGGAGCGCCCCGTCGGTCGCGGGAACCTCGACCCCTGGCAGGTCCTCGCGGTGGGCGGCGAAGCCGAAGCAGGGGAACACGGCCGTCGTCTCGAGTGTCTCGGTCGATTGATCGCGGCGGTCCCGGAGGAGGGCTCGCTCGACCCCTGCGCCTCCTTCGAGACCGACCAGCTCGCGGTGGGGGAGGAAGCGGACCGCTGCGCTCGCGAATCGTCGGCGCAACTCGTCGGGGACCGCCAGGCGATCGCGCCGGTGGATCAGGGAGACCTCGGCGCCCGAGTCGGCGAGTCGAAGAGCGAGCTCGACCCCACGCTGCGTACCGCCCGCCACGAGCGTCCGACGCCCGCGGTACGCGTCGGTGTCCGCGACGTGGTAGTGAAGCCCCCGGTCTCGCCATCCCTCGATCTCCGGGTCCGGAATGGGCTGGGGAGCGAAGCGTCCGATGCCGGTCGTGAGCAGGGTCGCGTCCGCGTCGAGGACCCCCGTCGCGCCGTCCTCTTCGCGTGTCCACGACACGGACCGGTGGCGTGCGCTCAGGGGAGCCGCGGTGACCCGCGTGCCCAGCCGGATCTCGGTCGTCGCGAAGCCGCGCGCCTGGGTCTCGAGGCGGTCGAGGAGGTCTCCGGCGCGGATCTCCGGGAAGCCCGGAACGTCGTAGATCAGGCTGTCGGCGTAGAACGTGGAGATCTGTCCTCCCAGGAACGGCAGCGCCTCGAGCACCACCGTGCGAAGCCCCCGGAAGCCGGCGTAGTAGGCGGCGAAGAGCCCCACCGGCCCCCCGCCGACGATGACGAGCTCGGCTGCGTCCGGGCGGTCGCCCACCGATCAGCCTCCGAGGTGGTGCATCGAGCGGTCCAGCGTCGAGCGTCCCGAGGCGAGGTCGTGGCCGGTCGGCTTCTCTCCCACCGCGCGCAGGAGGATCCGGCCCAGCTCGGCCGTGTCGGCCCCGCGACGGATCGCAGCCTGCACGTCCAGCTCGTCGTCCTTCAGCAGGCACAGGTGGAACCGGCCGTCGGAGGTCAGGCGCATCCGGTTGCAGCTTCCGCAGTAGGGCTCCGACACGGGGCTGATGAAGCCGACCACGCCGCGTCCTTCGGCGAACCGGTAGTTCTTCGACTCGTCGGCCGGGTGGATCGGGGGGATCGCTTCGAGGGGCCCCAGCTCGTCCTCGATCCGACGCTTCGTGTCGACATTCGATACGTACCGATCGAGCGAGATCTTCGCGCACTCACCACCGCCGAGCGGCATGAGCTCGATGAAGCGCACGTGCCAGTCCCGCTCGCGCGTGAGCCGGGCCATGTCCACGACGTCCTCTTCGTTGAACCCCTTCGTCACGACACAGTTGAGCTTGATCGGGCTGAAGCCCGCGTCGACCGCCGCGTCGATTCCGCGCTGGATGTCCGACAACTTCCCCCATCGCATGACGCGCGAGAGGCGCTCCTCGTTCAAGCTGTCCACGTGGATGTTCACGCGTGTCAGCCCCGCGCGTTTGAGGGTCACGGCCATGCGGGAGAGCAGGATGCCGTTGGTCGTCATGGCGACGTCTTCGATGCCCGGTGCCCGGGCGACGCGCTTCACGATGTCGACGAGGTCGGGGCGGAGCGTCGGCTCTCCCCCGGTGAGGCGGATCTTGCGGAAGCCGACCGAACCCGCGGCGACCACGATCCGCTCGATCTCGTCCGGCGTGAGCGTCGTCGCGGGCGGCGCGTAGCTCACCTCGGTCAGCGGCATGCAGTAGACGCAGCGTAGATTGCAGTGGTCGGTGAGCGAGATCCGGAGGTAGTCGATCTCGCGTCCGAAGCGATCTCGAGGCATGGGCTCGCCCGTCAGGCGGTCCGCTCGAGCAGCATCGCCGAGAGCTGGTCGAGCCCGTCGCGGAATTCCGACGGCGGGAGCAGCTGGATCTGCTCGCGGGCCACGCGGATGCGCCCGGTGGCGATGCTCCGGACCTCGGCGAGAACGTCGGAGTCGCGCAGCTCCTCGATCGCTCGGTCGATCATGGCGCGGTCCGGCTCCTTCGCGAGAAAGGCGGCTCGCAGCGCGGGGAGGTGGGGCAGTCCGAGGACGGTCGGGAGCGCGGGCGAGCCCTCGCGGATGTCGCTCCCCACGGGTTTCCCGATCAGATCCTCGGGCCCGATGACGTCGAGAAGATCGTCGACCATCTGGAAGCCGATGCCGATCTCGTAGCCCAGACGGTACATCGCGTCGACGAGGCCCTTCGGCGACCCCGCAAGATGAGCGCCGATGCGCGCCGCCTGGCTGAAGAGCGAGGCGGTCTTCGCCTCGGCGACCTGCAGATAGGCGTCGACCGTGACCTCGGGGTTGTGCTGGTAGCGCTGTTGAAGGATCTCGCCCTCGCAGAGCTGCGTGCATGCGTCGGTGGCCCAGCCGACGATCATCGCGTCGAAGCGGCCCGCGACGCCGAAGGCTCGACTGAAGAGGAAGTCGCCCGTCACGAGCGTTCGGCCGACGCCATGCCGGGCGAGCGGCGATGGCTTCCCCCGGCGGGTCATGCCCGAGTCGAGAATGTCGTCGTGAAGCAGGGTCGCCGAGTGGATCAGTTCGAGCGCCGCTCCGATGTCGATCACGTCCGTCGGGTCGCCGCCCCCGGCGGCGCGGAAGACGAGCAATGCCAACGCCGGGCGGACGCGCTTCCCGCCCGAGGAGATCAGCTCGCTCGCGATCTCGGTCAACGTCTCTTCGCGAGAGGTCGAGAGCTCGAGGATGCGCTTCTCCACGAGCACCATCTCTTCGGCCACGAGCTCCAGCGGCGATGCCGAGGCGGCTCGCGGTGCGGTTCCGGTCGAAGGGAGTGTCATGGAGGTCGTGCTCATCTGGCGTGCCGGCGTGTCTTTGGTCGCGCCGAAACCCCTATGTTACGGGTAACAGGCCCATGAGCGACGACAAGGCCAATCTCGAACGCGCGCGGGAAGCATTCCGTTCCGTAACGTACCCCGGCTTCCCCCGCGACATCGTGACGCTCGGCATGATCGCGGGTCTCGAGCTCCTCGACGGACGGGTGCGGGTGAACCTCCGGCTGCCCGGAGGCCGCACGGAGCCACCCGACGACCTGCGGCGCGACATGGAGGCCGCCCTGGCCCCCCTGGGGCTCGCGTGCGAGATCCGGACGGCCGCGCCGGCCGCGTCTCCGCCCGCCGGCGCGTCGCGCGCTGCCCCGACGCCCGAAGCCGACCTCTTGCCGGAGGTGCGGGCCGTTCTCGCGGTCTCCAGCGCGAAGGGGGGTGTCGGCAAGTCGACGGTCTCGACGAATCTCGCGTGTGCCTTCGCCGCGGCGGGCTTCGCGACCGGGCTCCTCGATGCGGACGTGTACGGGCCGAGTCTCCCGATCCTCATGGGTACCGAGGAGCGCCCGAAGGCCGCCGGGGGCAACCAGTTTCACCCGGTGGTCCGTCACGGCGTGAAGTGTATCTCGATGGGATTGTTCCTGGACGAGAAGTCGCCGGTGATCTGGCGCGGTCCCATGGTCGCGGGGCTCCTGCAGCAGTTCTTGCGCGACTGCGTCTGGGGGGCGCTCGACGTTCTCGTCATCGATCTGCCGCCGGGAACCGGCGACACCCAGCTGACGCTCGCGCAGCAGGTGCGGCTCGACGGAGCGCTTCTCGTGACGACGCCGCAGGAGGTCGCGGTGCGCGACGTCGTCCGCGGACTGCGCATGTTCGCCCAGGTCCAGGTTCCGCTGCTCGGGGTGGTGGAGAACATGAGCCACTTCCGGTGTCCCGCGTGCGGTGCCGAGGAGGCGCTGTTCGGTCACGGGGGCGGTGAGCGCGTCGCCGAGGCGTCGGGCCTGCCGCTGTTGGCGCGTGTACCCGTCGAGCCCGACGTCCGCGCGCATGGTGATGCAGGCGAGCCCATCGTCTGCGCGGCGCCCGATTCGGAGGCGGCGCGCATCTTCCACGAGCTCGCGACCACCGTCGGTGAGCGAATCGGTCTCGGGGCGGCCCGGACGTCGGCGCCCCACGCGTGAGTCGCGCGGTTCAGATCGCGGTCTCGCTGCTCATCACGGCGGCGGCTCTGTGGTACAGCCTGCACGGAGTCGAGTTCGGGCAGTTCCTGCACGATCTGCAAGACGCACGCTGGATCTGGATTGGCCCGATCGCTCTCGCGGCGGTCGCGTCGCTGTGGCTGCGTGCGCTGCGTTGGAAGATCCTCCTCGAGACGCTCGGACCGCTCGGCGACACGCCGGTGTTCGACGCGACGAACATCGGCTTCATGGGCAACATGGTGCTGCCCCTGCGCGCGGGCGAGGCGATCAAGCCGATCGTGGTCGCCCGGGCGGGGCGCGTGAGCATTCCCGCGGCGCTCGCGACGGTCGCACTCGAGCGCGTGTGCGACCTCATCATGCTCGGCCTGATCGGCGTGATCACCCTCGCGCTCGTGCCGCAGGCGGACTTCCTGCAAGGCAAGACCAACGTCGTGCTCGCGGGGGTGGGCGTGGCGCTCCTCGGGATCATCGTGGTCATTCGCCTCGCGCCGTGGCTCGAGAAACAGCTCGACGTGGTCGCCGGCTGGCTCCCGGCGTTCCTCGGACGCATCGTCAACGAGGCCGGGCGCGGGTTCCTCCACAGCCTCTCGGGACTGGCGGACCTCCGGGTCCTGGTGCCGGTGTTTCTCTACTCCGCGCTGATCTGGATCGACGCGGCCGCGGGCTTCATGGCCGTCGCGCTCGCTTTGGACGTGGCCGCGCCCCTCATTCCACTGGGATTCGCTACGACGGTGATCGTCGCGCTCGCCGTCTCCGTTCCGTCGGCTCCGGGGTTCATCGGCGTCTTCTGGGCGGGATCGGAGCTCGCGTTGGGCCTGTTCGACGTCGACAAGTCCATGGGGTTCACGTTCGGCGTCCTCAGCTGGATCGTGCAGCTCATCGTCATCGTCGCGATGGGCATGTGGTCGATGTCTCGGCTCAACCTTTCGCTCGGTGACATGCGGAACGTGGCGTCGTCGGAGGAGGCTTCGTGATGCTCGAGGGGAAGACGGTCGTCCTGGGCGTCTCGGGGGGCATCGCCGCGTACAAGGCGCCCGAGATCGTTCGCGCGCTTCGCCGCGAGGGGGCGCGGGTGCGTGTCGTACTCACGCGGGCCGCGCGCGAGTTCGTCACACCTCTCGCGCTTCAGACGGTCTCGGGCGAGCCGGTCGCGACCGATTTGTTCGACCTCACCCAGGAGTCCGAGATCGGGCACATCGATCTCGCCGACACGGCCGACGTCGTGCTGATCGCGCCCGCGACCGCGAACGCGATCGCGAAGGCGGCCGTCGGCATGGCGGACGATCTTCTGACGACCGTGCTGCTCGCGACCCGCGCGCCGGTGGTCGTCGCGCCCGCCATGAACGTCCACATGTACGAGAACGCTCTCGTTCGAGAGAATCTCGCGCGCCTCGTGAAGCATGGATGGACCGTGGTCGAGCCCGACGAGGGGGCGCTCGCCTGCGGCTACGAGGGCCCGGGGCGACTGCCCGACGCGGACGTCCTGGTGGAGGCCGTCGGGTCCGCCGTGGCTCCGGACGACCTGGAGGGCGAAGCGGTCTTGGTCACGGCCGGGCCCACCCGCGAATCTCTGGATCCCGTTCGGTTCTTGTCGAACCGCTCGTCGGGCAAGATGGGATTCGCCGTCGCGCGGGCGGCGGCGCGGCGCGGCGCGCGCGTGGTGCTGGTGGCCGGTCCGTGCGGACTGCCGGACCCGCGAGGCATCGAGACGGTGCGCGTGGAGACGGCGGAGGAGATGGCCGTCGCCGTGCGACGACGGAGCCGCAGCGCGACGGTCGTGGTCGCTGCGGCGGCTGTCGCCGACTACCGCCCTGCCAAGCGAGAGACCCAGAAGTCGGCGAAGAAGAAGGGCGCGATGCGGCTCGCTCTGGAGCCGACGCCCGACGTCGTGGCCTCCGCCGTCGTACGGAAGCCGGGGCGCCTCGTCGTCGGGTTCGCGGCGGAGACGACGGACGTCGAGGAGCGGGCAAAGGCGAAGCTCGAGCGGAAGGCGCTCGACTTGATCGTCGCGAACGACGTGAGCGCCGAGGGCGCCGGCTTCGACGTGGACACGAACGTCGTGACCCTCGTCTCGCGCGCCGGGAGCGAGGCTCTCCCGCTCTTGTCGAAGGACCGGGTCGCCGACGCGATCCTCGACAGGATCGCGGCCCTGCGGGTTCGCCCGTCGAAGAAGCGGGTCGCTCGCACGAAGAAGCGTCGCGCGCGCTGAGTCGCGCGGCGGATCGGGACGCCCAGCCGGGCTAGAGTCTGAGGGCGTCCTCCATCGAGGGGAGGGCGGCCGCGAGGATCTGCTGCTCGCGGGCGTCGTCGAGCGCTCCGCGTCGGGCGAGCGTGCGGAGTCGCTTGCGGATCATCTTCGCCCTCGCGAGATTCTCGGCGCCCGTCGGGTCGTCGGCCTGGCACGCCGCCGCCTTCCCGTTCTGCATCAGGTCGACGATGGCGTTCGCGCACAGGCCGTTGAAGCGCTCGATGTCTTCACGGGGGAGCGGGTGGCGCCGGCTGTCGGTCGCCTTCTGCATCATCGACTGCCAGTATTCGAGTCGCTGGAGGGCCAGGAGCGAGTCGAAGATACGCTTGTTCGTGCGAAACGAGAAGAGCGTGCGCTCGACGATGCGCTCGACGAGCTCGTCGCAATGGGGGTACAGGTTCGACGCGATCAGCGTGAGCAACGGCCATCGCTCCTCGGGCTGGTTCGCGTCGAAGCGTGCCTCCCAGTAGACGTGGCGCATCGACGAGTTCCGGAAGCTCCGGATGAGTCGAACCGGCAGGTAGTAGTTGTGGGAAAAGGTGTCGCTCGCGAGGTGGGAGAGGTAGCCTCGCGCGAACGCCTGCTCGGCCTCGGTGGTGGCCCCCTCCAGCACCTCCCAGCCGGTGTTCCAATGGTGGCAGTGGGTGTAGAGGCTCTTCGTGAACTTCTTCGCTTGAACGATGTCCGCGCCGATGCAGCCGTAGAGGTACTCGTACGGGAAACGGGTCAGGAGCGCGGCGACGTCCGGGGGCAGGGCGGGGAGCCGTTCGAGCAGCATCGCCCCATGGACGAGGTGCGTCACCGGGCCCCACGCGAACGCGTCCGAGGGGACCAGGATCGATGCGACGACGGCGACGGCGAATCCGAGTGGTGACATTTTCATTGGGTAGCGTAGGATCTCGCCGTAGATGTCACAAGACACGCGAAGCCTCGCGCGCGACCTCGCCGCGCACGTGCAGTGGATGGCGCTGTCGGGAGTCGATGAGATTCCACCGGGGCTCCCGTGGCCGGGCGGTGCCGCTGCAGGGGAAGTGCCGGACGGGGAAGGGGCATCCGCCCCCGCGGCGGTGGATGCCGGCGACGCGGGCGCGCCCGCGTCGGGACTCGTCGCGACGGACCTGGGTGGACTTCGCTCCGAGATCGGCGATTGCAAGAGGTGTCGGCTCTCCGCAGCGCGGACGCAGCTCGTGTTCGGGTCGGGGAATCCCGACGCGCGGATCGTCTTCGTCGGTGAGGGCCCGGGGCGCGACGAGGACCGGCAGGGACTCCCGTTCGTGGGGCGCGCGGGCGAGCTCCTGACGGACATCATCCAGAAGGGCATGAAGATCGATCGCTCCGAGGTCTACATCTGCAACGTCGTGAAGTGTCGGCCGCCCGACAATCGGAATCCCGAGCCCGAGGAGGTCGATGCGTGCTCGCCCTTTCTGATCCGGCAGATCGAACTCGTCCAACCCGAGGTGATCGTCGCGCTCGGGAAGTTCGCCGCGCAGACGCTGTTGCAGACGACGACTCCGATCACGCGGCTCCGTGGTCGGTGGCACGAGTATCGCGGAGTCCCGCTGATGCCGACGTTCCACCCGGCCCATCTGCTTCGGAACCCGGCGTTCAAGAGAGAGGTGTGGGAAGACATCAAGCAGGTGATGCAGCGCCTCGGCATGAGTGCGGCGTGACGCGCACTCTCGCCGCCGCGGTGCTCCGGCTCGCGCTCGGTCTGGCGGTCGGCGTGGGGCTGTGCACGGCGCCCCGCGCGGCGGCGGCCGAGACGCCGCTGGTGGTCCTGATCCGGGTCGAGGGCGCGATCAGCCCGGCCGCGGCGGATTACATCGAGGATGGACTTCGGGTGGCCGAGGAACGCGGCGCGGCGGCGCTCCTCATCGAGATCGACACCCCGGGCGGACTCCTGTCGTCGACGAGGACCATCGTGAAGGCGTTGCTCGGTGCCGACGTTCCCGTGCTGGCCTACGTCGCACCGGCCGGAGCCGGCGCTGCGTCGGCCGGGGTCTTCATCGTGATGGCGGCGAACGTGGCGGCGATGGCGCCCGGGACGAACATCGGTGCGAGCACGCCGGTGCAGGGGTCTGGGCAGGACGTCGCCGGCGCGATGGGCGCGAAGGTGAAGAGCTTCACGACCTCGTTCGCGAAGGCCATCGCGGAGCAGCGTGGCCGCAACGTGCAGTGGGCGGCCAAGGCGGTCCGAAAGGCGATCTCCGCGACCGACCGCGAGGCGCTCGACAAGAACGTGATCGACCTGATTGCGACGGACGTTTCCGATCTGCTCGCGCAGGCCGACGGCCGGAGCGTGATGGTCGGCGACGAAGAGCGCGTATTGCACGTGAAGGGCGCGAAGATCGAGCGGATCGAGATGTCGCTTCGGCAGACGGTCCTGGGATTCCTCGCCGATCCGAGCATCGCCTACCTGCTGATGCTCGCGGGCCTCCTGGGGCTCTACCTCGAGCTCTCGAATCCGGGCACCCTCGTGCCGGGGCTCGTCGGAGCGCTCTGTCTCGCCATCTCCATGGCCTCGTTCCAGGTGTTGCCCATCGACACGACCGGATTGCTGCTCCTGCTTCTCGGGCTCGGTCTGCTCGTCGCCGAGCTCTTTCTTCCGAGCTTCGGCATCGTCGGCGGCGTCGGTGTCGTCGCGTTCGTTCTGGGGTCGCTGTTCCTTTTCGATGCGTCGGAGCCCGGTGTCTACGTCGACCGGACGCTGATCGGGAGCGCGGCGTCGGCCGTCGGGCTGGTGATGCTCGTCCTGGCGACTCTGGTGGTGAAGGCGATGCGGGGGCAGGCGACGACCGGTCGCGAGGCCCTGGTCGGCAGCATCGGTGAAGTGCGCAGTCGCATGGATCCGAAGGGAACGGTCTTCGTGCACGGCGAGCTCTGGCAGGCCCGGTCGGACGTGGTGCTCGAAGAGGGAGACTCGGCGCGCGTCGTCGAAGTGGACGGACTCACGCTCCGCGTGGCTCCATTGGAAACGGAAAGGACGGATCAATGACTCCGACGATGGTGTTCGTCGTCATCATCGTGCTGCTCGTGCTGAGCGGCGTGAAGATCGTGCAGGAGTACGAGCGTGGGGTGATCTTTCGCCTCGGTCGCGTCGTCGGCGTCCGGGGTCCCGGGATCATCATCGTGATTCCCCTGATCGAGTCGATCCAGCGGGTCGATCTGCGGACGGTCACGATGGACATCCCGGCGCAGGAGGTGATCACGCGTGACAACGTCTCGGTCAAGGTCAGCGCGGTGTTGTACTTTCGCGTCGTCGAGCCCCAGAACGCGGTCATCGCCATCGAGAACTACGTCTATGCGTCGAACATGATCGCGCAGACCACGCTGCGGAGCGTCTGCGGTCAGGTCGAGCTGGACGAGCTCCTCGCCGAGCGCGAGAAGGTGAACGAGCAGATCCAGACCATCGTGGACCAGCAGACCGAGCCGTGGGGCGTGAAGGTCTCCACGGTCGAGATCAAGGACATCGACCTGCCGGGAGACATGCAGCGGGCGATCGCCCGCCAGGCCGAGGCCGAACGCGAGCGGCGCGCGAAGGTCATCGCCGCGGAGGGCGAGTTCCAGGCGTCGCAGAAGCTCGCGGACGCGGCCGCGGTCCTGGCCCAGCATCCGATGGCGCTGACGTTGCGCTACCTCCAGACCCTCACGGAGGTCGCGGGACCCAACAACTCGACGACGCTCTTCCCCGTGCCGATCGATCTCCTCCGTCCCTTCGTCGACGCCCAGAATCAGGGCCAGAGTGAGACGTAGCCCCTTCCACTACGAGCTGCCCGAAGAGCGAATCGCGCAGGAGCCCGCGAAGGAGCGCGACGGCGCCCGCTTGTTGGTCGTGCGCAAGAGCGGGGCGGCTCCCCTCGAGCACCGACGGATCGTCGATCTCCCGCAGCTGCTCGCGGCCGACGACCTCCTCGTCGTGAACCGCAGTCGCGTGTTCCCGGCGCGTCTTCGAGCGGAGCGTCGGAGCGGTGGGCGGGTCGAGGTGTTGCTTCTCGGCGAGCGAGACGAGGAGCCGGGCCGGTGGCAAGCGATGGCCAGGCCGATGCGCCGTCTTCGCGCGGGGGAGCGGCTCCGCCTTCGTGGGCGCGATGGGGGTACGAATCACGAGATCGAGATCGTGGAGATCTCCGAAGGACGCGTCGACGTCCGTTTCCCCGCGGGCGTCGACGCGATCGAGCTCGCCGAACGCCTCGGGGAGACCCCGCTCCCGCCCTACATCCTGCGGCCGGACGGGCCGACCGGCGAGGACCGGGCGCGCTATCAGACGGTCTTCGCGCGCGAGGCCGGGTCGGTGGCGGCGCCGACCGCAGGGCTCCATCTGTCCGAGCGCCTGCTGGACGGCATCCACCGCCGTGGCGTGAAGCGCGCCGAGGTCGTTCTCCACGTCGGTCCGGCCACGTTTCTGGCCGGGCAGCCGGGCCGCGATGCGCTCGCCGTCGAGCCCGAGCGCTACGAGGTTCCGACCGCCACGCGCCGCGCGGTCGAGGCGACGCGGGGGAAGGGACGCGTGGTGGCGGTGGGGACGACGACGACCCGCGCACTGGAGTCGGCGGCACGCGCCGGCTGGCCCCCAGGCATGCGGGTGACCGACCTCGTACTGACGCCGGGCGCGGAGTTCTTCGCGGTGGATGCGCTGCTCACCAACTTCCACCTGCCTTCGTCGTCTCTCCTCGCCCTGGTCTGTGCGTTCGCCGGCACGGATCGCACGGAGGCGGCGTACCGGGCCGCGCTGGACGAGGGGTACCGGTTCTATAGCTACGGCGACGCGATGTTGATCCTCCCTTGAGGCTCGCGGCATTCGGGGTGGCTCCTTGTTACCGTTGTCGAGATGGCCTCCCCACGCTCCGCCGCGCCGGCCCTCGGCTTCGAGGTGTTGGGGCAGGACCCCCGCACCGGCGCCCGCCGCGGGAGGCTCCGGACGGCGCACGGCACGGTGGAGACGCCCGCGTTCATGCCGGTCGGGACCTACGGGGCGGTCAAGGCGATGGCGCCCTGGGAGATCGAGGATCTGGGCGCGGAGATGATCCTCTCCAACGCCTACCACTTGGAGCTCCGCCCCGGAGCGCGCCACATCGCCCGACTCGGCGGACTCCATCGGTTCATGGGATGGGAGGGCTCGATCCTGACCGACAGCGGCGGGTTCCAGGTCTTCAGCCTCCAGTCGCTGCGCCGCGTCGACGAGTCCGGGGTCGAGTTCAAGAGCCACGTGGACGGCAGCCGGCACCGTTTCCGGCCGGAGGACGTGATCGAGGTCCAGGAGAATCTGGGAGTCGACGTGGCGATGGTGCTCGACGAGTGTGTGGCGGGAGGCGCGCCTCGTGCCGACGTCGAGCGTGCGCTCGCCCGGACGACCCGCTGGGCGAGGCGCGCGCGGGCGGCCCGCACGCGGGACGATCAGCACGTCTTCGCGATCGTCCAGGGGGGGATGGATCGGGAGCTCCGTTCGCAGAGCGCTGCGGAGCTTGCCGACCTCGGATTCGACGGATACGCAGTGGGCGGCCTCTCCGTCGGGGAAGATCGTCAGGTGACCTACGAGGTCGCGCGCCACACGGTGGATCTGCTGCCGGAAGACCGGCCGCGGTATCTCATGGGCGTCGGTACCCCCGAGGAGCTGGTCCGGTATACGGCAATGGGATTCGACCTCTTCGACTGCGTGCTTCCGACGAGAAACGCCCGGAACGGAATGGCGTTCACGGCCTCGGGGCGTCTCGCGATCAAGAACGCGACGCACCGCGAGGACACGACGCCGTTGGATCCCGCGTGCGCGTGTGCAGCGTGCGGCCGCTTCAGTCGCGCGTACCTTCGTCATCTCTTCGTGACGAACGAGATGCTCGCCGCACGGGCGCTCACCACGCACAATCTGCACTTCTATCTGAGCCGCATGGCTCGACTGCGAACCGCTCTCGACGAGGGCCGCTTCGCGGACGAGGCGGCGGCGTTCCTGGCGTCGGTCGGCGGCCTCGATCCGTCGGCGGCGGGCCGGGAGGGGAGATGAACATATGAACGGAGGTCCCGAGCAGGCCGGCGCGCTCGTCCAGATGGCGCCGTTCGCGCTGATCCTGGTCGTCTTCTACTTCCTCCTGATCCGTCCGCAGCAGAAGAAGGCGAAGGAGACCCAGGAGATGCTCGACAACCTGAAGGTCGGCGACCCGATCGTCTCGACGGGCGGAATCCACGGCAAGATCGTGAAGCTCGGAGAGAAGGACCTGCAGGTCGAGATCGCCCCGAAGGTCCAGATCAAGCTCGCGCGAAGCGCAGTCGGCCAGGTGAACCGTCCAGGCAAGGCCGAGGAGAAGTCCGCATGAATCCCGGGAACGTGAACTACCGTCTCGCCGCGCTCCTCGCGGCGACGATCGGCGCCATCGTCTACCTCCTGCCCGTGGTCCTGCCCGAGGGCTCGCGGCCGTCGTTTCTTCCCGAGGACCCGATCCACTTGGGACTCGATCTGCGCGGTGGTACGCACCTCCTCTTCACGGTCGAGGTCGACAAGGCCGTCGAGAACAACGTCGGCCGAACCGGGGAGGAGATCGCGCGCGAGCTTCGCGATGACGACATCGGTGTGAAGAGCGTCGATCACGCGGGCACGACCCTCACCGTCCACCTCGAGTCCGCCGACCAGCGGCAGGCCTTCGACGAGTTCGTCGCCACCCGGTTCCCGAGCCTCGAGATCTCGTCGACGGGCGGCTCGCTCGCCGACATCGAGCTCTCGCCGACCAAGCGCGAGATCGAGCAGATCAAGCGCCTCGCTCTCGAGCAGTCGCTCGAGACGATCCGTAACCGCATCGACCAGTTCGGCGTCGCCGAGCCGATCATTCAGAGGCAGGGCGCGAACGACATCGTGGTGCAACTGCCGGGTGTGCAGGATCCGCAGCGTGCAAAGGAGCTGATCGGCAAGACGGCGGTGCTCGAGTTTCAGCTGACCGACACCGGCTCGGGCGTCGAGACCATGACGTTGCCCGCCTCGCCGAACGCCGGCGGCGGGCCGCGGGAGTACGTCCTCGAGAAGAAGGTGCAGATGACGGGCGCCGCGGTCGCGGACGCGCGGGTCCGCCCCGCGACCCAGCTGGAAGGTCCCTACGTCGAGCTGATCCTCACCGACTCCGGTGCCGCGGACTTCGAGGCTCTCACGGCGGAGAACGTCGGGAGAAACATGGCGATCGTGCTCGATGGCAAGGTGTTCTCCGCGCCGGTGATCCGCGAGAGGATCGGCGGCGGGCGGGCCTCGATCACGGGAAGCTTCGACATCAAGGAGGCGCGCGACCTCGCGATCGTGCTGCGCGCCGGAGCGCTGCCCGCGCCGATCAAGATCATCGAGGAGCGCACCGTCGGACCTTCGCTCGGCCGCGACTCGATCCGTCAGGGCGTGATCTCGCTGGCCGTCGGCGGTCTCCTCGTCGTGCTGTTCATGGCGTGGTACTACCGCGGCGCCGGCATCCTCGCCGATGCGGCTCTCGCGCTCAACGTCATCTTCCTGATGGCGCTCCTCGCCGCGTTCGGCGCGACCCTGACCCTGCCGGGCATCGCCGGCATCGTGCTGACGATCGGCATGGCGGTCGACGCGAACGTGCTGATCAACGAGCGCGTCCGGGAGGAGCTCCGCCTCGGCAAGACGCCGCGCGCGGCGCTCGAGGCGGGCTACGAGAGGGCGTGGGCCGCGATCCGCGACTCGAACATCACCACGTTCGTGTCGGGACTCATCTTGTTCCAGTTCGGCTCGGGCCCCGTGAAGGGCTTCGCCGTGACCCTGTGCATCGGGATCGCGACGACGGTCGTGACCGCGGTCTTCGGGACGCGGATCTACTACGACTTCCGGCTGGCCCGGCGGCAGCTTCAGCGGGTCAGCATCTGAGCCGGGCGAGGCGCGCGAGCGATCCCGGCAGGAACGTCGGGTCGGGCTCTCCGAACCGTGTTTCAGCATGTGAGACGCGGCAGGTGTCTGATTTCTCAGCGCTTTCGGTCGCGCACTGCGTCATTCGCGTTCCGACATCGTAAGTTGTTGGAATTCCACCGAAATGGTACCCTGTTGGGAGCTGGAACGAGGTCGGGTTGACCGTATCTGCGAGGGCATGTTAGCCACTCGGCACCCTAATCAGGGGATTTCGAGTCATGTTGGAAAGAGAAAACGCACTTCTCAACAGTCGCGACGTTGCGAGGCTGCTCGACATGAGCCCCGATCGAGTGAACGAGTACGCTCGAAAGCAGATCCTGCCTGCGTTCAAGGCCGGAAGACAGTGGCGCTTCCGTAAACAGGACATCGCCTCCTTCAAGCGACAGCTGCGAGGTGCGACGGCGGCCTGAGCTTTCGTTCTCGACGTCTCGGCGGCCGCGTTTCGGGGATGGCCGTCGGTCGGGTGTGCAACGCACCCGGTTCTCGTCGCATTCCAGGCGTTGCTTCTGAGGGAGGAGCTGATGATTTCGTCGACGGCGCTCGCGCACGAGAGCAAGATCTACTCGCAGTTCTCTGTCTTGTACGATCGGATCTTCTCCAACGTCTTCGCCAAGCGAATCGACCAGGTGATCGGCTCGATGAACATCGAGCCAGGAAGCCGCGTCCTCGAGGTCGGTGTCGGAACGGGTCTCTCGCTCACGGCGTATCCGCCGCACTGCGACGTCCTGGGGGTCGACCTGGCCGAGGACATGCTGTCGCGGGCCCAGCGCAAGATCGACCGGAGCGGCATGGATCACGTGGAGCTCGCGGTCGGGGACGCGCAGGCGCTCGACTTTCCGGACGACTCGTTCGACTACGTGACGTCGTTTCACGTCGTGAGCGTCGTTCCCGACCCGCAGGCGATGATGCGCGAGATGACCCGTGTCTGCCGGCCGGGGGGACGGCTCGTGATCATCAACCACTTCCGGAGCCCGCGCCGCCTCGTCGCGTCGGTCGTCGACCGTCTGGATCCGATCACCCGCCGCCTCGGGTGGCGGACGACGCTCGGGGCGTCCGAGCTCCTGGACGAGGTCGAGCTGGAGGACGTCCGGCGGTTCAAGACCTCACCGACGTCGCTCTTCACCGTCGTGATCGCCCGCAAGCCCCACCCCGACGAATCCGTCCGCGCGGCGGGTTGATCCGCCGTTTCGGTCGCGGGACCCCGGTGACTCAGTGCTGAAAGCTGCTGGGCTCGCCCGGGATGATGCCGCGGCGGACGAGCTCCGCTGCGTCCGCATCGCCGCGCGATAGGAGCCATCGCTTGTAGATCCGGAGCGTGTCTCGGTCGCTCGCGAACAGCTCCCGCGTGCTGATCGCCCCGAGGACGCCGACGAGCCCCGCGAACTCGGTCGCCAGGACGTCGAACATCTCCCGGATCCCATCCGTGCCCCCCTGGGCGATCCGCCGGTAGGCGAGCTGGCCGAGCTCGACGTAGTAGGTCGGCTGGACGACGGTTCGCTCGAGGCAATCGACGAAGAGACCGGCCACGAAGAGCGCGGTGTCCCCGACCTTCTTGTATCGCTGGAAGCTCTCCGCCGGCGCTCCCGCCTCGGCTTCCAGGTACGTCAACGCGAGTGGGCGATCGAGCAGCCCTCCCTGGCTGCGAACGTGCGCCTCGAGAAGTGCGACCAGGTAGAACTCCGTCTCCTCGGCCGACTCGAAGCCTTGTTCGCCCATCGCGTCCCGCACGAGTCCGCGGAAGAACTCGGTGGGATGAGAATCGAGAATCGCCGTCCGCGACATGTCCTCGCTCCGATCTCCGGTCGTTCGGTCCAGGATGCGTCCTGCGAACAGTCTATCGGAATTGCGGCAGCTTGACTGTAGATCCGAGCGTGGTTAGCTTTTTTGGAGATGGATGAGTCTGTCGACAGGAGCGGAAGCGAGTCCGCGTCGGTCCCTGCAGGGAATGTGGGCCTCTCTCCGTCGGCCGTGGACCGGGTGCGCGTGCTCCTGACGAAGGAGAAGCGTCCGGCGGGGGCGGGCCTTCGCGTGGGGGTCGTCAATGGCGGATGCTCGGGCATGCAGTACACGCTGG
Source organism: bacterium (assembly GCA_030430245.1). Lineage (GTDB taxonomy): Bacteria > Desulfobacterota > Binatia > UBA12015 > UBA12015 > VGTG01. Next base: position 37,206 of record JAUIFY010000020.1, read on the forward strand.
GCTTCGATGACGCTCCGAAGGCCGGAGACCTCGTGACCGAGTACGACGGCGTGCGCGTCTTCGTCGACCCGGAGCATCTGCAGTATCTCGAGGGCACGGTCGTGGATTTTTCGGACGGTCTGCACGGGGCCGGCTTCAAGTTCACGAACCCCAACGCGGATCGGACCTGCGGCTGCGGCTCGTCCTTCTCCGTCTGACCCCCTGCCCGAGTCGAGCCAGCCCCGTCTCGTCGTCTTCGATCTCGACGGGACACTCGTCGATTCGCTCGCCGACCTCGCCGATGCGGTGAACGCGGTCGGTCGGGAGCGTGGGCGCCC
>JAUIFY010000021.1 GCA_030430245.1 bacterium
GCGCGATGCCTTCGCCACGCGCCGTGTCGAGAAGACATACTTGACGATCGTCCATCGTTCGCCGTCGCGCGAACGTGGCACTGCTCGCATGCGTCTTTCCCAAGTGCGACGCGGTGATTTGCGGGTGAGCGTGGTGGATTCTCGCGGCGCCGAGGCCGTGACGCATTGGGAGACGCTTGCGCGATCGGGTGGACGTTCGTTGCTCGCGTGTCGCATCGAGACCGGACGTCTTCATCAGATCCGCGCCCATCTGGCGGCGCTCGGCTGCGCCGTCGAGGGCGACACGGTCTACGGAGGAGCGCGTCCCCCCGATACGCGGGCGTCGGTCGCGCGGAGGGCCGATCGTTCGCTGCTCCTCCACGCCTGGCGGCTCGCCCTGCCGGATCCCGGCAGCGGCCGCGTGGGGAAGGTGCGCGCCGAGGCCGCGATTCCCGCCTACCTCCGGGAGGCTGCCATGGAGTCCGGCATGGATGTGGACGGCGCGCTGCGGGCCTACGACCGCCGCTCGCGAAAAAGCTGAGTCATTCCAGGCTTTATGAGAAGTGCTTTTGGTGCCCATTAGTCGATTTGGAGTGTTCCGACGGGCGACCATGACTTAGTCTCGTTGAATCGCGTTGGTTCTCAGCGCGTCCTCTCGTCTGTCTGAATAGTCTGTGTCTGTTCCGAGCGGCCTCGACGCTCGACCCGGCGACACCGGGTCTGAGCCGGCCGCGGCGAATGCTCCGCGGCCTCGGCGCGCCCTTCGCAGGATTTCTCTTGCAGGGGCTGGGTCTGTGCACAGGTGCGCCCTCAAGGCAATGGGGGTGGTCGTCCTGAGTGGCCTCGCATTGCTCTCGCTCCCGCGGGTTCTCGGCGAGGCGCAGGCGGTCCCCGAGATCCTCGTCACCAAGCCGGTGCACGCGCTCGGCACGATCTACGATGCCTTGTCCGAGTGTCGCGAGTCCCTGCCGGAGAAGCGACGGTGGCAGATCGCGGAGACGATCGAACGCGAGGCGCGTCGCCACGGCTACGATCCGTTGTTCGTGCAGGCGATGATCGAGATCGAGAGCACGTGTCGGCCCAACGCGCGTAGTCGCATGGGTGCGATCGGCCTGATCCAGGTGAAGCCTGGCACGGCGCGCGCCGTCGCCGAAGACGCCGGGCTCGAGTGGGAGGGCGCGCATTCGCTCTACGATCCCGACTTCAACGTGCGCGTCGGTCTCCACTATCTGAACCAGCTCGAAGAGCGTTTCGGGGATCCGCATACCGCGATCGGTGCGTACAACCTCGGCCCCACGCGCGCGGCGCGGCTCGGCGCGACGCGCGCGAGAAGTACGCGCTACGTGAAGAAGATCCTCCAGCGCTACGAGGATCTTCTCGCGCGTCAGCCCGACTCGGTCGGCGATCCTACCTGATCTGCTCGTCCGCGAAGCGCTTGATCGCGTCGAGCTTCGCCGGCAGATCCGATTCGTCGGCGCCGTGGAACGCCCACGGCTTCGTCGCGACGTGCGTGACGCCGATGTCCTCCAGGCGCGCGTATCCCTCGCGGTCGAAGGCATCCATGCACGAAACCAGAATCGTCATGGGTGTCCTCGCGCGCGGAGAGTCCTTGCGTAGCTCGGTGAGCCGCTCGATGTACCTGCGCAGCTCCTCGGTCGTGTGCCAATCGGAGATCCACCCGTCGCCGACGAAGGCCGCACGGTGAAGCGCGCGTTCGGACAGTCCCCCGACGAGTATCGGAACCGGCTCCGTCGGTGCGGGACTCATCTCGAGACGATCGAAGTCGTAGAACTCGCCGTGGTGCTCGACCATCCCTCCGGCCCAGAGCTTGCGAAGGACCTCGATCATCTCGTCCGTCCGCTTCCCACGGCGTCGGAACGGCTGCTCGAGGAGATCGAACTCGTCCTCCATCCAGCCCGTGCCGACTCCGAGCGTCACACGGTTCTTCGAGATCACGGCCGCGGTGCCGATCGCCTTCGCGACGACGAACGGGTTGCGCATGGGGAGCACGTACACGGCGGTCACGAAGCGGAGGCGCTCCGTGACCGCCGCCATGGCCCCGATCGAGACCCACGGGTCGGGCCAATCGGTGAAGGGCTCCCAGCGGGGCTTGCCGTCTGCGGTGTACGGGTAGGGGGTCGCAATCCGCTCCGGGTGCACGACGTGGTCGGAGAGCGCGACGTCGTCGAAGCCGTTCTCCTCGAGGGCGCGGGCCACCGGCCCCATGTGGTGGGTCGGCCCGAACGCGAGGTGGCAGACGAACTTCACGACGTCGGCAGCTCCATGTTCTCGGCTTGCTCGCGAAGCTTGTTCTTGGCGACCTTGTCGAGGGTGGCTTTCGGGAAGTCGTCCACGACGTAGACCGCGCGCGGGACCTTGAAGTCCGCGAGGTTCTCCTTGCAGTGCTGGATGATCTGGGCGCTGAGCTCGTCGTCGCTGTCGGGTGCGCCGGGCCCCTTCACGACGAACGCGACCGGGACCATGTCGAGCATTTCGTGGGATCGTGCAACGACCGCGACGTCGCCGATTCCGGGGACCTGCCGACACGTGTCCTCGACCTCGCGTGCCGATACGTTCTCGCCGCCGACCTTGAGGGCGTCCTTGTCGCGATCGCGGTAGAAGAAGTTCCCGCCTTCGCCGAGCACGACCATGTCGCCCGTCTTGAACCAGCCGTCCTCGGTGAAGGCCTTCTCGTTGGCTTCGGGGTTCTCGTAGTACTCGAGGAAGAGCTGAATGCCGCGCGTGCCGCGCACCCAGAGTTCCCCGATCGTGCCGTCGTCACAGATCCTTCCCGTCTCGGGATCGACGACCAGATATTCGTAGCCGGGTGTGGGCTTGCCCATGGATCCGTTCGGATACGTCTGTTGGAAGTCCGCGCGCGTCGCGTGGATGACGGTCTCGGTCATCCCCCAGAATGCCCCGACGCGGAGCTTCAGCCATCCCTCGAGCTCGGGCATGACGAGACCGAATGCGCCGACCTTGAGCTTGTGCTCGGGGATCGGTTGCGAAGCGACCGCCTTGAAGACGAACGGGATGAGCGAGATGTGGGTCACGCCGTGCTTTTGGATGACCTCCCAGAATCGACTCGCCGAGAACTTCGGCTGCAGGACGACGGTTCCTCCGACACCGAGCGTCGTCCACATCGACCAGCTCTGCGCGTTCACGTGGAAGAACGGCAGATAGATCAGGTACGTGTCGTCCGTCTGCATGTCGATGTTGATCGGTCCCATACGCGAGGCCCAGAGCGCATTCGCGTGTGTGTGCACCACTGCCTTCGGGCGCGAGGTCGTGCCCGAGGTGAATTGGATTCCCGCGGGCAGCATCGGTTCGGGAGGACGACTCGGGAGCGTGGCGGGATCGGCCCCAAGCTCGGAGAATCTCGGCCGTCCGTGATCAGCCTGCTCGGGGGTCGGCGGTTCGCCGCTGTTGTCGCTGGTCACGACGATCCACTGCAGGTCGGTTGCGTGGTCGGCGACGAGCTTCGCGTACTGCGGCTGGGTGATCGCGCCGACGCAGCCCGTGTGGCTGGCGAAGTACTCGAGCTCGCTTCCGACGCTTCGAGTGTTCGTCGTCACACCGACGGCCCCGAGCTTCGCGCACGCGTACCAGGCGAGCACCATCTCGGGGCAGTTGTCGGCGTGGATCAGGACCTTGTCCTCCTTCCTTACGCCGCGGGCGTGGAGTCCGGCCGCGATCCTCGCGATCTCGTCGTTGAACTCCCGATAGGTCCAGCGGCGCTCTTCGCCGCTCTTCGGCTCCCAGATGAGGAGGGGGTGGTCGGGCTTGGTCCGCGCCCAGAGGTCGAGCAGCCAGGGGATGTCTTGCCCGGCGAACTGGAATTTTGCGACTGCGTCTCGATCCATCATGCTGGGGACTGTAGGCACCGGCCCGGACGGGCGCCACTCGGAGGCGGCGTGGGTCGCGTGAGCGACGTTCCGACCATGCGCGCGCGGTCGTTCGCGATCGGCAGCCGCGACTGCCGGCGTGATCCGTCGCGGGACTACTCGCCGGGGATGTAGCGAACGAGAGGGCGGAGCTTCTCGAGAAGCGGCTTCGCCTTCGGAGCCTTCTCGCCGGCGAAGGTCAGGCCGCGATCGACGTCCTTCGGGGCGAAGAGGCCGCTCGCGAGGAGCGCGAGCGGGTAGAGTGGCATGATCGCCGACTTGAAGGCGATCGATGCCGCGATCGAGTCGAAGGTGATCGATCGCGCGAGGAAGAACGTGACGAGGGCACCGCCGACGATCCAGGCGATCTTCAGCCAGGGAAACGGAACGTGATACAGCCGCTGCGAGAACCACAGGGTGAGCGTCACCTGCACGAAGAACCCACCCAGGGTCGCCCATGCGGCGCCCACCATGCCGTACGTCGGGATCAAGAGGAAGTTGAGCCCGACGTTGAGTCCCGCGGCGATGAAGATCGTGATCGTGCGGAAGTATGTCTTCTTCGTGATCAGGATCCCGACCTTCACCATGAAGGTCATGCCGTCGAGGACGAGCGCGAAGCCGATGATCGGAACCACGGTGGCGGCGGCATAGAACGCCGGGGTCGCCATGATCTGGATCAGATCGTCGCTGAAGGCCGAAAGGCCGAGCCAGAGGAAGAGCAAGAACGCGATGTAGTAGGTCGCCATCTGCGCGTAGAGCTCGGGTGCGTTCTCCTCCTTCTGGTTGCGGAAGATGAACTGCGGCCACGAGAGCTGGAAGGCGGTCACGACGAACGTCATGATCTCGCCGAATCGATAGCCGAGCGCGTAGATGCCGACCTCGCTGACGGAGTAGTACTCCTTGATGAACCAGCGGTCGGTCAGGTCGAGGATGAAGGCCGCCGCACCCGCCGGCACGAGGGGCAGGCCGTACTTCAGCTGATCCTTGATGCCCTCCCAGTGGAAGCCCGCCTTGAACGCGCGCAGCGCGGGCCAGGTGAGGACGAGGCACATGGTGAACTCGCCCACGAACTGCGCGAGGATCACGCCGGTTGCCTTCATCGCGAAGAACGCGACGAGCACGACCGCGGTCGCGGTGGTCAGACCGTTCCGTACGATCGACCACATCGCGTACTTCTTCGATTGGTCGGCCGCACGCATCATCTGGAACGGCATCCGCAGGAGGACCTTGCAGAGGACCGTGCCGGTTCCGATCGTGATGAGATACCAGTACGTCGGGTCGTTCAGCACCCAGCCCGAGATCAACCGTGGCGCGAGAAGGGGCACGGCCGCGATCGGCAGCGAGAAGAGGATCAGGATCCAGAGCGAGGACGCGATGACCCGATCGCGTCCCTCTTGCGTGTCGTGGTCGTAGTAGAACCGGAACAGAGACGTGCTCTGCCCCATGTTGACCATGATGAAGAGCGCCTGGGTGTAGATCGAGACCAGGGCCATGATCCCGTAGTCGCCGGTCGAGAGAAACCGGGTGTACAGCGGGATGAGGAGGAACCCGATCACCTTGATGCCGTAGTTCCCGAGGCCGTAGATCAAGGTGTGGCCGAGGAGGGTGCGAAACTTGTCGAGCATCTCGAAGCGGTGGAGATCAGGCGGAGGCGGGGTGGGTCGGCGTGGCGTCGTCGAGGTAGCCGAGCGTTCGTAGGAGCGGGCCCGCCTCCCCGAGGACGTAGGCGAGGTCCTCCTCGCTCAGGTCCTTGCGCCACCGCCCGATCGAGGAGGTTTGCAGGGGCTTCGTCGCCTCGGGGTTCTGCGCGAACTTCACCGGATCGCGCGACGCCGACTGGACCTCGTGGAAGCTCATCACCGCGGGCTCCCAGGGGAGCTCGAGGAACTCGAAGAGACCGCGCAGGGTCGGTTCCGTCTCGGTCACGAGGTTCTCGTACTTGAGCTCGTAGTAGCGGGGGTCTCCCCGGTAGGCGAGGCCGTCGCCGACGTCCTTCACCCAGCGTCCGACGCAGTCCTCGATCGGATTCCAGGTGTCCAGCTTGACGATCTCGCCGTCGATCACGCGGTGTCGCGGGTGGGTGCGGAGCGAGCATACGACGTCCCGCCCATCGCGAATCACGTGGACGAACCGGGCCTTGGGGAAGTGCTCGAGGATGTAGGGCATGACCTGGATGTTTCGGGGCGTCTTGTCGGCCCACAGCGGTTTGCCGGCGTGCCTCCGGTACGCATCGAAGAACCGGTCGGCGAACTCCGCGCGGGTGGACGACGAACGAAGAAGCTCGGTCATCTCGCTCGCGGAGATCTCGAACTTCCTGGCCAGCTTCTCGGCGCCCGGGCTTCCCGGATTGAGCCGGTTCGGCGACGGGAACACGTTCGACTCCGGCCCGCAGGCGATCTGCGAGTGCGAGTCCAGAATCACGCGCATGAGGGTGGTCCCGCTGCGTCCGCACCCGCCGATGATGATCGGGGTCTCGCTCGAAACGTGGTCGCCCCGGTTCCACCGGTAGGCGCGCGCGCCCGAGACGAGCTGCCGAGCGCGTTCGAGCACCCCTGATTCGCCGTCCTTCATTGGAACCGGAAAGGCTAGCGCACTGGCCGGTCTGACACGAGCCGGCATTTCGCCGCGGGGCGCGTCGGTCGCACGACTCGGGACTCCGGGCACGCGGGAACGAGCGCCTCGGGAGGGAGCGAGGCCGCCGAGGACCGTCTAGTCGGTGACCTTGTACAGTCTCTTGCTGACGCCGACGTAGAGCGTCCCGGGCGCGCCGATGATCGGTCCCGCCTCGAACTTGCCCGGTACGAAGATCTGGAACTTCACCGTGCTCCCGCCGAAGCCGTTCCCCTGGCCCTCGAACGCATAGAGCATCTTGCCGAACCCGACATAGACCGTGCCATCCGCTCCGATCGCAGCCTGGTTGTTGTTGTACTGGCCCTTCTCGGTGTGCTCGTGGTGCCACTTGACGCTGCCGTCCGTCGGATCGAGCGCGTAGAAGTGGCTCGACTTCTTGGACTTCGACGCACCGATGTAGATCGTCCCGTCGGCACCGAGGGCGGGGGCCGACTTGATCTCTTCCTTCTTCCCGCTGCCGACCGGGAATGGCGGGACGAAGGGCTGTGCCCAGACGTCCGCGCCCGTGTCGGTGTCGAAGGCCCAGAGCCCGTCCTTGGACTGGAAGTACGCGGTCGAGCCGTCGGCCGAGACGACCGGGCTGTAGTTCGGTGTGCGGCTGCCGAAGCCCTTCGACGCGATCGTTCGGCGCCACCGTTCGCTGCCGTCGGCGGCGTTCAGGGCGATCGCCTCCGTCTTGATCGAGACGAACACGATGGACTCGTCGGGCGTGAGGGCCGCGGAGACGTTTTTCAGGCTCCCGCCGAGGACGACCTTGCCTTCGGAGACGTTCGCGCTGTCGGGCCACTTGAGCGTCCCGTCGGGGTTCATCGCATAGAACCAGCCCGCTCCGAGGGCCTCGGACCCCATGTAGATCGTTCCGTCCGAGGCGATCGTGGGTGACATCGTGACGTCGCCGTCGTGCGGGACGTGGAAGGTCCACGCAATCTCTCCGGCCGTATCCCCCGGTTCCGAGCCAGTCTCGGTCACCCAGAGGTTGTTGTCGCGCGCGCCTTGGTGGACCCGTCCGGTGTCGGACACCGCGGGCTGGGAGCGGTCTGCGAGCCCCACCTTCCCCTTGCCGGCGACGGGTAGGACGTTGGAGGACCAGAGCTCCTCGCCCGTCGCGGGATCGATGGCCGTCAAGGGGCGCTTGCCGTTCGGCGCGTAGACGATCCCGTCCGCGTCGACGACGGCGGCGGCGCGGAAGCGCGAGTCGCCGCGGAACTCCCAGACGAGCTGCGGGCTCGGCCCCTGCGGGCCATCGACCGTCGTACGACCCGAGTGCTGCGCGTCGTGCTGGAACATCGGCCAGGCGCCGGCGTCGAGGCCGGCTCGAGCTGCCGAGGCGGTGGCGAGAACGGCGAGCGCGGCCGGGACGGCGGCGCTCGCGAGCGTCTTGGCGTTCATCGGGGACCCTTCTCCTTGGGATGCTGCGGGTGGAGCCGTCCGGGAGAAGAGCTCCCGACTGCTGACACGATTTCCTCGTTGTTTGGACCGAGATGGGACCGCCCGGGGAAGCGGAGGAGTCGGCGGGGGCGCGGGGAGGGTGTGGACGGGGAGAGAGGGGCCGCGGTCTTCTCGACCCCTCGAGGATGGCAGTCCCGGCGTCGACCGGGCAAGGCCGAAAAGCCGGATCGCCCGGGCTCCCGTGGGGAACCCGGGCGATCCACTCGTGGGCGGAGGCCCTGGCGGACCTCATGCCCGGGATCACTCGCAGAAGATTCGGAGCGAGTCGCCGTCCTTCTTGGCGCCGAAGGCCTTCAACGAGAGCCGCAGCTTCTCGCCCTGAGGAATGTCGAACTCCATGCCGGTCGTGCAGGACTCGACACCCGCCGCGGTCGGGAGGTCCATCGCTCCGATGGCGGCGTCGAGCGTCCCGCGGGCCGCGGCCTCGTGAGCCTTCTTGGCCGTCGTCTTGGGCCGCCGGACGGTCACGGTGTCGACCGCCTGGCCGGTGCACGAGATCGCGGCGTTCTCCGCACCCGCGCATCCGAACACGCGCACCCGACAGTTGCCCGGGGTGGGATCGGAGTCGCAGAACGGGCTGTTGTCGCGGCAGATCTGCTTGTTCCGCGGGACGCCGCGCTTGTCGATGGTGAGGTCGCCCGCGCCCATGTCCATCGACCACTGCCACATGCAGTCGGTCTTCTTCGAGCCGCCACCGGGGATGCGGAGATCGGGTGGCAACTGGGTGCACTCGAGGCTGCAGCTGCTGTCCTCGGTGCCGTTCAGAATGCCGTCGTCACATTCCTCGGCGCAGTCGATGCGACCGTTGCCGCAGATCTCGGTGCGGCACTCGAAGCAGCCGTCGCACGCATCGACGTTGCCGTCGTCGCAGGTCTCACCCGGCTCGACGATCGTGTCGCCGCAGACCGCGTTGTTGCGCTCGCATTTGACCTGAAGCTGGCCCCGCTTACCGACCTGCCCCTCTTCGTTGGTGGTGCGGAGCTTGAACGTTCGCTTGGTCGACTTGCCCTTCACCGGGATCTGCAGATCCACGGTCGGCGCGCAGACCGTCGTGCCCGAGACGGGCGGTCCGCTCTGCACGGTGTCACCGTCGACCTCCAGGGTCGTGCCGAGGGTGAGGAGGCTCGAGACGAGCGCCTGAGCGTTCGCGTCGTCCTGCGGGTTCTTCGAGCCCGGCAGGGGCTTCTTCAAGACGATCTTGTCGACGCGCTTCGACGGATCGCATTCGGGCAGATCCTCGTCGGGGACGTTCACGCACGGAGCGGCCAGGACGACGCACTCGTCGTTGATCTCGCCGTCGGCGTCGCAGCGTGGGTCGCCGTCGATGCAGGTCTGCTTGGCCGACGGCTGGCCCTTCTTGTCGGTGTCCGGGTCCGCGATCTGGACCAGCCACTCGGCTTGGCAGCCGACCTTCTTGCCGCGTCCCTCGATCAGGACGCCGGTCTCGGACTGTCCGGTGGGCGTGCAGTCGTTCTCGCAGCCGTCGCCCGGCACGGCGTTGCCGTCGTCGCACTGCTCGCCGCACTCGACGATGCCGTCGCCGCAGACGTCGTCGACGCGGGTGCAGTCGGCCGAGCAGCCATCACAGCTGGCGATGTTGCCGTCGTCGCAGATCTCCGGCGATTCCACGCTCGCATCGCCGCAGGTATTCGCGCACGGCAGAAGCGGGGTGAACTCGGGCGGCTGCGGGTCGAAGATGAAGATCGGGGCCGGGTCGATCGTGCCCGTGGCGACCGGCGCCGGGCCGAGATGCTGGATCTCGTTCTCGGTGGCGGCGTACATGTCGCCGGAGATGGTGGCCGCGCCGCTCACGCGGAGGATGTTCTTGCCGAACTCGGGAAACGCGAACGGTCCGCGCGTGTCGAGCTCGCCGTCGGGCGCCAGGATGTTCACGTTGCAGGACGTCAGGCGAATCCGCGCTCCGACGCCCTCGGCGCCCGTCGCCTTCGCATTCAGCTTGTCGAGAACGTCGATGAACAGGCCGGCCGTGTGTTCCTGGTCGCCACCGAAGCCGGCCGAAGACGAGTCGATCTTCAACGCGGTGATGCTGCGCGCCGCGGCGATCGTGACCGTGCCGCCCGCGCCGAAGCCGCCGCCGGTCGCCGTCTCGATCCTGCCGTTGCCGTTCTGAATGAAATCGTTCCCGACGGTCGCTTCGAAGTCGCCCCCGAAGCACTGAAATCCTCCAGGGATCGAGACCAAGCCGTCGATGATGAGGTCCGCGCCCGTGTCGATGAGCGTCGGCGCGCCGTCCCCGCAGTCGTCGTCGGCGCCGGCGCCACCCTTGCCGCGGATTTCGCCGTTCGCCGTCAGATGGAAGTTCCCGGCGGCCTCGAACGTGAATTCGCCGGCCTCGCCGTCCGGGTTGCCGCCGTTGTTCGACATCAGCTCGGAGACGGTGATGCTGCCGGCGGTCGAAATGAACGAGACGTCTCCGCCACCGAAGTCGGAGCCCTCGGCGAACACCTTGTTCGTGATCGTGATGTCGCCGACGGCCGTGCCGCTGATGTCGCCGCCGCCGGCGAAGAGGCCGCTGCCCTCGGTGGTCATCTCCTCGGAGATCGTGAGAATCCCGCCGGCGGTGATCTCGATGGAGCCGGCCGTGGCATCCTCGCCCTGGGCGCTCGCGGTGCGCCGGCCGCCGATGATCGCGTCGGTCGCCGCGAGGATGACGATGTTGCCGCCGTCGATTTCGTTGGCCTTCACGTTGATCTCGGAACGGGTGTTGCCGGACGATTCGAGCCGGACGGCACCGGTCTCGGACTGGAGCGTCACCTCCGCGCGGTCCGCATCGAACCCCCGGATCTGCGCCCCGGGCTGCATCGTGATGTCGGCCGCGATGAACGTCAGGACCCGGGGCAGTGCGCCGGGCCCGATCGTCACGCGGGCGCTGCCATCGAGGACCAGCGAGCGGCCGCCGAAATCGACGACGGAGCCCGCGTCGGCTGCGACGCTGCCGCTGATCGTGCACGGGTTCCCCGTGCAGAAGTCGGAGGGGGCCGAGGCGGCGCCCGCCGGGCCCGCGGCGATGGCCGCCGCGAGGATTCCGAGTCCGATGTGAGTTGCGTTCAACCGAGGCACCTGATTCCTCCGGTGACGAGCCGAGTCTGGATGGCGGGGTTGACCAAGGCGGTCGCAGGATTCGGAAGGGGCTCGTCCGACAATTCGGACCGGCCAGAGCCGTTCCGAAAATACATAGGGCATTCGTCGGGTAGCACGCCCGTCTCGAACTGAACAAGCGAGAAATATGCTTGCAGAAAAGCGAGTTCGAGAGCGTCGAATGCCGCTATTCGGCCGGGCGGCAGGGCTGACCGCGTAGGGCCGGGCATGGCGGGAAGGCGGTCGGGATCTCGACGCCGGGGATCACCGGCAGGACGACCCGCGAGGCCATGCCCATGGCGCGTGCCACGGTGTTCGTCACGTCTTCGTCGAACTCCAGCGTCTCCCATTGCCACTCCGGCCGAGTGGCTCCGGGCGTCTCGACGTAGAGCCGGATCCGACTCCCGGCCCGGAACGCGTGTGCGAACGGGAACAGCTCCACCCGGACGAGGGTGAAGGCGCCCTCGGGGAGATCCGCCGCGTCCTCGAAGAGGTGTGTTCCGACGGGGCGGAGCTCGGTGGAGACCGCGTCGTCGAGTCTCCGGCGGCTCGCCCGCAGCCAGCCGCCCTGGATGAAGTACTCGATGCCGTCCGGTCGCACTTCGGCGAGGGTCACCTGGAGGTCGGTGTCGGTCGCGTCCGACGCGAGCCAGAGATCGACGCTGCCGGAGCCGGCCATGACGGTGTCGTCGTCGAGCGCGTCGCTCGTGTAGGACAGGAACGTGCCCTCGTCGCGGTGGACCCACTCGTACGGCGGCAGGGCTTCCCAGGGGCTGCCGGATTCGAGGGTCGTCTTCTGCGAGAGTGACGGGTCATAGAGATAGGAGTCCGCCCCGTCCGTGCTCGTCGGCTCGTCCGCGGTCAGCGTGCCGCCATCCCCGAGGTACCACGCCGTGGGCTTCACCTCGGGGATCGGCCACGCCGCGAACTCCATTTCGAAGCCGGGGTAGGGAGCGCCGGGCTGGTCGGGATCGCCGGCCCCGTTGTCGAAGAGCACGCGCACGGGCGCTTCGGACTCCCACCGGGCGAGTGCCTCCTCGTACGTGGCGACGTCGGCGAATCGCTCCTCTTCGAGCGAGATGGAGTCTACCCGGAAGATGTCGTTGCGCAGGACGTCGAGGATCACGCCGACCGCACCCGAGCGTGCGGGGATCCTCTTGCCGACGTAGAGATCGATGAACTCCATCCAGCGGCCGAACACCGCGGGGCCGAACTGGTCGGTGTGTGCGCCGTTCACCAGCGTGAAACGCTCCTTGTCGGTCCCGGTGAACTTGTCGAGCATGTTCGCGAAGTAGCCGCCCGTCTGCTCGTCCTGCCAGGCGCCGGCGAGATAGGTGGGAACCTCGATCTCGTGGACGAACGTGTCGGGCGACACCGGGTCGGCCACCGCCGGGACGTAGTACTCGTTCTGGTCGATGATCTCGAGGATGTCGGGCGTCTGTCCCCGCAGCAGCATGTTGTCGATGCAGACCTGGTCGCCCTCTTCCATCCGCCGTCGCGACCAGGCCTGGCCGCCCACCATCGCGTCGTTGCGACGTCCTTCGGACCAGGAGATCGCGAATCCGTTGTTCAGGATTCCTCCGGGGCGGAGCGTGCCCCGACCGGTGTCGGAGATCACCGACAGTGGTGCGATCGCCACCAGGCTCGGGGGCTGTCGCCAGGCCACGAACAGCTGGCTGATGCCCGGGTAGGAGAGGCCGATCATCCCGACCTCGTTGTCCATCACCCACGGTTGTGCGGCGATGGCTTCGATCGCGTCGTAGCCGTCCGTGGTCTGCAGCGTCTCGAAGAACTGGAAGGTGCCGCCGGAGCATCCGGTTCCGCGCATGTTCACGCCGACGACGGCGTAGCCCAAGACGCTCGCGATGAGCGAGCTCGGCTGGGGTGCGTCGGGATTGGCCGGGTCGTATCCGGAGTATTCGACGAGCGTCGGGTAGGGGCCGTTCTCCGGGGGACCGGGGAGCAACGCGTTGTACGCGAGGAGCGTGCCGTCGCGGGTCTCCAGGTAGCCGTAGCCCGGTCCGATCGTCTGGGAGGCATAGAACTCCGGAGACGGGACGTCGTCGGGGGTCTTCACCTCGAATGCGGGCGAGGAGGCGCCGTCGGACGCTTCGACGCGGTAGCCCGTGGCGGCCGCGACGTCGCGGTAGATGAGCGTGCCGTTCTCGTCTGCGGTGCCGGTCTGGACGACGACGTCGTCCGGGCCGAGGAGCCGCAGCTCGGTGCCCGGGGTCGCGCCGACGAGGTACACCTGCTCGACGCTGCCGGTCACCTCGAAGTCGGCCATGGGCCCCGGCGCTGCCGTCGGCTCCGGGGCCGGTGTGGGCCTGGGGCCGGGCGATCCCGAGTCTCCGGTCGTGCCGTCGTCGCCGCAGGCGGACGCGAGGACCAGGGTGGCGAGGATCGCCGTGGCGTTGCGAAGGAAGGACGGGTCGAAGATCAGCATGCTGGGGTGGACTCCTGCCGGGGGGGCTCGGCGATGGGCGGCGTTGCGCGAATCCCCGAACCTACGGAGCCACCGCGAGAGCTGTCAACGCACGCCCGTGCGAGATCGGCCCACGCCGGGCGAACGGGTCGACAGGCGAGCCAACGGGCTCCACCGAGCGCGCGAGTGGGGGCCGGCGGTGGCGGGATGCGACCGTTCAGCCTCGTCAGGCGACCGGTGCGCCGGTGGTCTCGCCCTCCCTCCCGGGACGTCGTTGCCCGCTCGTGGTGGGGTATGCGAACTCTGAGGTGGAGGCACTCTCGCCGAATGACGAGTGCCCGGGGGTGACGCCGTTATGGATCGTTCGTCGATGATGAGGTCGTTTGCTTGCTTCCTGATCGCGCCAGCGCTGTTGCTCGCGTCGGGATGCGGCGATGGAGCAACCGGTCCCACGGGATCGGTCGAGATCCCGCTCGAGCCTTCGCCGCCCGATCCCACCGATCCGGAGCCGACGGACCCCGAGCCGCCCGACCCCACCGATCCCGAGTGTGACGTCGAGTACGAGGGCACGTTCGCGGCCATCCAGGACGTCATCTTCGAGCGTCACGGTTGCACGCAGGACGTCTGTCACGGATCCGCGGCGTCGGGGGGCCTCGAGCTCTCCCCCGAGGTCGCGTACGACAACATCTACGGCGTTCCGGCGACCGGAAGTACCTACAACTACATCGAGCCCGGCGACAAGAACCGGAGCTACCTGTGGCACAAGTTGGCGGCCGCGACGGATCCCGCCGCCTTGCAGGATCCGATCTCGGGCTCCCCGATGCCGGTCGGCCTGCCGGCGATCTCCGACGACGATCTCTGGCTGGTCCGCGCGTGGATTCTCGGCGGTGCGCCACGCGAGGGCACGGTGGCGGGAACCGAGCCGTTCATCGATGGCTGTGTGCCGGACCCGGAGCCGATCACCATCGAGCCCCTGCCGCCGCCGGCTCCGGAGGAAGGCGTCCAGTTCGTCCTGCCGCCGTGGAATCTCGAGGCGAGCAGCGAGTACGAAGGCTGCTTCGCGACCTACTACGATTTCTCCGACATCGTCCCGGCCGAATTCAAAGACGAGAGCGGGGACTTCTTCACGTATGGCGGCTTCGAGCTGCGGCAGGATCCGCAGAGCCATCACCTCCTCCTCTACTACTCGCCGCTCAACATCGCGCCGGGCGGAATCGACGTGACGCACGAGTCGTTCGGGGAGTGGACCTGTCACGGCGGCGATCGCGCGGGTGAGACCTGTGCCCCGAAGGATGTCGGGGCGTGTGGTGAGGACTCCGTGTGCGCGAGCGAGCTCGTGCCCTCCTTCGCGTGTGCGGGCTACGGACCGCCTTCGCCGCGACCCGCCGTCATCGTCGGTGGCGCCGGGCAGGCCCAGGCGAGCTTCCCGTTCGCCGACGGGGTGTTCCAGCTCTTCCCGATCCGCGGCGTGATGTACTGGAACACCCATGCGTTCAACCTGACGACGACCGACCACGAAATGAACGGTCGGGTGAACTTCGGATACGCCGTCAACCGGGTTCATGCCGCCGCGCGCATCAGCAACTTCAGCGCGATCTTCCGCCCGAACAACCCGCCGTTCACGAAGGAGACGTTCTGTAATGATCACGTCTTCCCGATCGGGTCGCGGGTCTTCCATCTGTTCGCCCACACGCACAAGCACGGCGAGCACTACTGGGTGACGATGCCGGACGGCACGCAGATCTACGAGAGCTTCGACTACTCGGATCCCGTGCAGCAGCGCTACGACCCACCCCTCGCGTTCGACTCGCCGGACCGCGCGGATCGGACCGTGACGTACTGCGCCACGTTCAACAACGGGCTTCGTGAGGACGGCTCCTTCGATACGGATCTCGTCACGCGCCAGTCGCGGGTGCCTCCGATCGCCGCGGCGATCGTCGGCGACTGCGTGCCGGTCGCGTGCGTCAACGACGGCATGGTCGGTGAGCCCTGCAATGGAGTCGACGACGACGCCGCGTGCGACACGTCACCGGGTGCGGGCGACGGCTTCTGCGACGCCTGCAACATCACGGGCGGCGAGAGCACCGAGAACGAAATGTTCGTTCTCTTCGGCGCGCAGTACGTCGATCTGACGGTTCCGGGCTCCGAGCCTCTCGACTCCCTTTCTCCGTAGCGCGAGCGCGAGGTGGCCTCCGGCGTGCCCGGAGGCCGCCTGGTCGCGCGAGGGCCGCTCCCGACACCACCGGCTCGCCGGGTGTGCGCCGGACGCCGTCGGGGAGGCGGGTCAGCGCTGAAGGTCGGCGGTGAGGCTGCGGACCGTCGGGTTCTGCATGAGAGCCTGGACGCGCGCGTCGCCGGCGAGGGCGCCGAAGTTGCCCGAGCGCACCGCGCGCATGACCGCCTCATCCCGCATCAGGCTCTTCACGTTCGCGTCGTCTTGGAGCGACAGGACCCGCTCGGCTCCGCCCGGCTCGGCGAGGATCGCCTGCTGGACGGCTTGGGCCGCACCCGCGCCGTTCATCTCGTCGGCGTGGGCCGCGTGGGCCGTACCGAGGGTGAGCATCATCGAAAAGCTCAGAGCCGCAAGCGTTCGTCCCATCCCAGCCTCCAGCAGAAGCGATGCCGACACCGACCTGGTCCCGGACACACTCCCTGGACGAAGTCATCGGCGCAGGGGCGACTCGGCTTTAGTGGACCCGATGTACGGCGGACGCGCTCCGAGGCGCTCTCATTGCGCCTGCCCGAATCGCTGCGTGATCGAGAGCCACGGCATGTCCTTGCGCGACTCCATCTCCTCGTATGCTCGCTCGTAGCCCGTGTGCTTGATCTTCCACGCGTCGCCGACCTTCACGTAGTGGTCCTCGTAGTACGCGGCACCGCGGACGGTGATGCCCATCTCCTCGTTGATGTAGACGTCCTCGAGGCCCCAGTGCCCGGTCGCAGTCGTGTCGCTCGTGAGGTCGATCTCGGGGTGATGGACGCGATGGCTCGACAGGACCTTCGGGCTCCCCATCGACTCACGGAAGAACGCGATGATCGCGTCGCGTCCCTCGAAGGCGTACTTTCCGCCACTATAGGCTGCGGTCGCGTCCTCGACGAAGCACTCGGCCATCTCGTCCCAGCGCTTCTGGTCGAGGCAGCGCATGTACTTGTACTTCAGGCGCTTGATGGCTTCGAGGGCTTGCAGGTCGTACATCGTGAACTC
Organism: bacterium; assembly: GCA_030430245.1. Lineage (GTDB taxonomy): Bacteria > Desulfobacterota > Binatia > UBA12015 > UBA12015 > VGTG01. The sequence continues at coordinate 16,673 of JAUIFY010000021.1, forward strand.
CTCCGGATTGGCGTGAGCGTCAGCGGGGCGGAGTGGGTACGTCGGCGCCGTCCCGCACGAACACGGGGATCCTATCGAGCGGCGCGGCGACCGTCACCCTTCGGGGGCCGGCGACGACTTCGTCCGCGGCATCCCACCAGCTCCGCCACCGCCCTTTGGGAAGGTAGACCTCTCGCTCTCGCTCCCCGGTGCGCCAGACCGGCGCCACGAGGAGGTCCGGACCGAGGAGGTACTGGTCCCACAGGTCGCGCAGCACGGGATCGGTGCGGTCGTGAAACACCATGGGGCGCACGAGGGGCATCCCGCTGCGACCGGCCTCGGCGGCGAGGCTCGCGAGATGGTCCGCGAGCGCCACGCGGATCTCCGAGTATCGTCGGTAGATCTCGATCAGCTCCTCGTCGACGCGCGGCTCGGTGGGCATGTCCCAGGGGGCGTGCGCGCCGACGCCGCCCACCTCCATGAGGCCCGAGAAGGTGCTGAACTCGATCCAGCGCGCGAAAACCTCCCGGTCCTTGAACTCGTAGTAGCCGCCGGTGTCCGAGCCCCAGATCGGGAAGCCCAGGAAGGCGGCTCGGAGCTGACCGATGATCGCCGCGCGCAGGCCGAGGTCCGTCCCGAAGCCGAAGCCCAACGCCTCGGAGCCCGGGATGTCGCCGCCCCAGACGACCGAGTCGTCCTGGGTACCCGACCATGCGGCACGGCTCGCCAGGACGAAGTCGCCGTTCGGACGGGCGGCTTCGAGAGCCTCACGGTGCAGCTCGGCCTGTCGGACCACGTAGTCGTTGTGCACTTCGCGCCCGTGCCGTCCATCCGCCCAGATGTCGGATCGGGTGGAGGGGATGTACTCCTCGCCGCGGTCGAGCTTGATGCCGTCGATGTCCTCGGCGGAGAGAAACGCCGCGAGCCGGTCACGCCACCAGGCGTACGCGGCCGGGTGGGTGACGTCGAGGACGCTACCGCCGGCGTCCGAGCATCCGCCGTCGTGGCCGGGTGCGAGGAAGCCCCGGTCTGCGGCAGCCGTGCCGTTGTCGTCGGGTCCATCTCCGCACATCCACGTGGAGCTCCACACGACGATCCGGTACCCGCGCCGGCGGAGGGCCGCGAGCGACTCCCGGAAGTTGGGGAGGCGTTCCTCGTCCCACGCGAGTCTGCCGAACCCGTACTCGCCGGCCAGAACCGGACGGTCCAGGAGGTAGACCCCGGCCGGAATGCCGTAGCGCTCGAACATCGTCACGTCTTCGACGAGTTGGGCGTTCATCCGGGTCCCGTCCAGCTCTGCGGGAGGGCCGTGCTCGAGCTCCCCGCGCCAGCGCCATGGGAGGAACACCCATTCGGGAGGGACGATCGGTCGACCCGTGAGGCGTGTGTACTCGTCGAGGATTTCCGCGTGGTCGGGGCCGAGGAACACGTGGAATCGGAGTCGTCGCGCGTCTTGCGTGGTGCCGGTCTCGAACCGAAAGGCCGCGACGCCGTCGTGGGAGGCGGCCAGGTCGAACGCTCCAGGGGTCGTCCCGTCGACGGCGACGCCGTAGCCGCGGGAGGAGTGGTAGAAGGGAGCGTAGAGCGACTGGGTCGGCCGGACGTACATCTCTACGGTCTCGCCGCGGCGGTCGAGGGTTCCGGCTTCCGGAGGGAACAGCTCGTCGTAGGGGATCCCGATGTCGGCCCAGTGCGACAGGGGAGGCGAGTCGCGGAGCCGCTGCGTGAGCCCGTAGAACGACTCGTCGGGTGGCGTCGCCCACGCGACGCCGATCGCTTCGACCGGCTCGTCGGTGGGGCCGGGATCGATCGAGACCTCGATCGTACGGGCGGTGAGGAAGCGGATCGTGACTTCGACGGAATCCCCGCCGTCCACGGCGACACGGAGCCGCATCGCGTCTCCGTCGGTTTCGCTTTCGGTGACGTGGCCGAGGGCGAGGATCCTTTCGCCGCGCTCGATCCACGCGCCCACGCCCGCGGCCGACGAGAGGACCGTTTCGCCGGAACGGAGGTCGCGCACCGAGATGCGCAGCGGGGCCGCCTCGACCAGGACCTCGGCGAGCGGGCTCGCGAGGGAGTCGCTTCTGGGTCCCGCCGTCCGGGAGGCGGCGGGCGCGAGGCCGGCCGCTCGTGACGCTTCGCGCAAGCGCGCGTGCGCGAGCTCCGAGAGGTCGGGGGAACGGTTGCACGCGCTGGGGAGGGACAGGGAGAGGACGACCAGGGCCCACAGGCCGCGTGCGCGGCGGAGCGTTTCGGTCGGCACCGCAGCCGCCCGCTCAGGCCGTGGCCCGCGGTCGCGTGTCGGGCGGCGCGATTCGGCCGAGCAGGTTCTCCCCGTCGACCGAGTCCGCTCGCACGTCGACGAACGCGCCCGGCGGGGCGCCGCCGAGGACACGAACCCGGGCGAAGTCGCGCGTTCGTCCGACGTCGCCCGACTCCATCAGGACTTCGTGCACGTCGTCCAACTTCGAGGAGAGGAGACACCGGTGCGCACGTGCGCCGATGGCCCGCAAGCGAGCCGCGCGGACCTTGCGCAGGGTCGTCGGGAGCTGGGGCATGCGCGCCGCCGGCGTTCCGCTTCGCGGGGAGTAGGGGAACACGTGCAGGTAGACCAGGCCGAGCTCCTCGACGAGGTCGGCGGTGTTCTGGAACATGTCCTCGGTCTCGGTCGGGAACCCGGCGATCACGTCGGCCCCGAACACGATGTCCGGTCGAAGTGCACGGGCGCGGTGGACCACGCGTCTTGCGTCGTCGCAGAGGTGGCGCCGCTTCATTCGCTTCAAGACGACGTCGTCACCCGCCTGAAGGCTCAGATGGAGGTGCGGCATGAGGCGCGGCTCGTCGCCGAGCGCCGACCAGAGATCCTCGTCGATCTCGCTCGGGTCGATCGAAGAGAGGCGCAGGCGGGGCAGCTCGGGGACGTCGCGGAGCAATCGGCGTACGAGTGTGCCCAGCCGTGGATGGCTCGGGTGGGCGCGCCCGTAGTCGGTCAGATCGACTCCGGTGAGGACGACTTCGCCGACACCACCGGCCGCGAGGACGCGAACCTGCTCGGCGACTCGTTCCGGAGGCACCGACCGCGACGGGCCCCGGCCGAAGGGGATGATGCAGAACGTGCAGCGATGGTCGCAGCCGTTCTGAACCTGGACGAAGGCGCGCGTGTGCGTGTCGAACCCGGTGATGAGATGCGCCGCGGTCTCCCGCAGCTCGGTGATCTCGCCCACCTGGACGCGCTCGCCATGCGCGGCCTCCTCCGTCCAACGGTCCGCCTGCATCTTCTCTCGATTTCCGAGGACCCGGTCCACCTCGGGCATGCCGGCGAACCGCTCGGGCGAGATCTGTGCGGCGCATCCCGTCACGACGATTCGCGCGGTGGGACGCTCGCGGCGCGCACGGCGGATGGCCTGTCGCGCCTGCCGCTCAGCCTCGCCGGTCACGGTGCAGGTGTTGATGATCACGACGTCTTGGGCGGCATCGTCCCGACGGGCGAGATCGCGCATGACCTCGCTCTCGTACGTGTTCAGCCGACAGCCGAACGTGACGATCTCCGGACCGCGTCCCACGTCGGGACTATCGGGGATGGGTCTCCCCCTGTCGAGCGTCTCTCGGACCGATCGCACCGGCCCTACGACTCGGGGGCGGCCATGCGCTGGCGTGTCGCCCGTGGTCGCAGTAAACGGGGGCGTGCCGATCCGCTCGGGGTCGGGAACGCAAGCAACGGAGGAGAACCATGGCGAAGCACCCATTCCTTTCGGACGAGTGGCTCGACACCTTGATCGCGCTGAACGACGAGTATTCCGACAAGGTTCCACCGCCGATCGTGAAGATGCGCCTGAATCAGAACGTGACCGGGGTCCCCTTCGGCGACGGAACGGTGACGATGCACACCGACACCACCGAAGGACGGCCGATCGTCGGGCGCGGTCACCTCGACAACCCCGAGGTCACGATCACGACGGATTACGAGACGGCGCGTGCGCTCGTCGTCGACGGCGACCAGGCGGCCGTGATGCAGGCGTTCATGTCCGGCAAGATCAAGGTGGACGGCGACATGACGAAGATCATGACGCCCCCGCCGCCGAAGAACGAGGCGCAGATCGAGCTGGATCAGAAGATCAAGGACATGACGGAATAGGTCAGCCTGCCTTCTTCTTTCGCGCGGGCCGCTTCTTCTCTGCAGGCTTCTCTGCGGGAGTCGCGGCGGCCGGCGCGCGCTTGGCGGGCGCGCCAGCGACCTCGAGAAAGCGCGCCGCCATTCTGGGGCCGGCGCCGTCGTCCTCGTGCTTGAAATAAACGAGGGCGCGTTCCCACCGGAGCTTGGAGATCCGGTCGCTCCACGCGCGCAGTGCCGTCTCCTCGTAGTTCGGGCGGCGCAGCCGAAGGTAGCCCCAGTCGGCCGTCGGGACGAGGTCGTTCGGCGCGTCGTCTTCGTCGTCGACGTGAACCAGCGGAACGTTTCGAGAACGAAGGCGTTCGAAGACCGGCTCGTCGAGCCAGGATTCGTGGCGGAACTCGAGAGCCGCCGGGGCGCCTTCGGGCAGGAGCGCGAGGAAAGCGTCGAGTCGTTCGAGGTCGCACTTCAGGTTGGGCGGCAGTTGGAAGAGGAGGGCGCCGAGCTTCTGGCCCAGCGAGGTGGTGACTCGCAGGAGGTACTCCATCTCGTCCTCGACGCCCTTGAGTCGCTTCAAGTGCGTGATGCGTCGCGAAGCCTTGATCGTGAACCGAAAGGAATCGGGGACGCTCGCGGCCCAGGCCTGGAGCACGCTCTCCTTCGGCAGCCGGTAGAACGTGTTGTTGATTTCGACGGTGGGCAGTTGCTTCGCGTAGTACTCGAGCATGTCGGCCGGCTTCGTCTTCTCCGGGTAGAAGGGGCCGACCCAGCTCTTGTAGCTGTAACCACTCGTGCCCGTCTGCATCTCCATGGGTGCTCCTCCCGCGGCCGGTCGGCCGCCCCTCGTGGCTACGTCGGTTCGCTTCCGGCCGTCAAGGTGGTGGGGGTCCCCGGAGACATCGGCCGTTCGTTCGCAGCCCTGAACCCCGGGCGGCGCCGCTCGATCGCGGGCGTGCGGGGGCTTGCACGGCCGGCCCGCCGTTTGGTTCTCTCGGGGCACGATGGCGGGCACCGGGGCAGGGGGAACGTCGGGCCTCCGGACGTCGCCCGGAGGATGGTTCGGTCCATCGCGCGCGGCGCGACGTCTTTGGAGCGAGTTCGCCCCCTTGGAAGGCGAGATCGTGACGGTCGAGGACGCGCGCCACGCTGGTCTGCCACTGGAATGGTATCGACGCTTCGTCGAGCAGCACTTCGACGGCACCGACCTGCGTGCCGAGCAGCTGCGCCTGGCGGTCGAAGACCCCTCCGTCCGCGCTCTGCTTCGCTACAAGAGCGAGCAGCGACGGCTGGTCGACGAGCTCCGCGACGTCCTCGACGAGGAGCTGAATCCGTACGACGCGATCGCGGCGGGGGTTGCCGACCCGTCTCTCGCGATGGTGGTACGGGAGGTCTTCCCGGGGCGCGACGCGGTCACGGTCCGGGAGCTTCTCCCCGAGGTGCAGCGCCGCGCCGTGCGCACGTTGCTGCTCGGCGCCGACGGGCGCCCCAGCGTCGTCCGGGTTCGCCGCGCGATCGAGCGCGCCGGGAGTCGTCGCCGGCAGCTCGCTGCGCTCGGATCGCTGGCCGACCGACGCGTCGGCATCCGCCACGTGATCCAGGCCGGCGCCGCCGACGAGGAGCTCCGCGAGCTCGCACGAACGTGGTTCGGCGAGTCCGAGTCCCTCTCGGTCGGCCAGCTTCTTCTCGCCTCGCAGGTGCCCGCGTTCTCCCGCGTCCTCGGTTGGCAGAAGATGATGGCGAACGTCTGAGATTCAGGCCTTCGCGATCACCGTATCCGCGTAGCCGCGCAGCGCGTCGAGCTTCGGCTGAAGCGGCATGTCGGGTTGGGTGTAGGGATCCCGAAACCCGACGATGACGTCGGTCACGCCCGCGTCCTCGAGCCTCTTCACCCCGTCGAGCGTGTAGGCGTCCAGAGAGATCACGTGGATCTCGAACGGGACGTGCTCGCGGCCGTACTCGCGGCGGAGCTCGCTCAGGCGCGCGAGGTATCCGTTCAGCTCGTCCGCGTCGCCGCCGGCGTGCATCCATCCATCGCCGAGCCGTGCTGCCCGCTTCAGGGCGGCCTCCGAGTGCCCGCCGATGAGGATCGGAACGGGCACGCTCGGCGTCGGAGAGATCTTGATCGACTCGAGGTCGTAGTACTTGCCGTGGAACTCGTAGTAGCCGCCGGCCATCAGCCCGCGAATGATCTCGATCATCTCGTTCATCCGCGTGCCGCGGCCCGTCCACTCGGTGTTCATGATGCGGAAATCGTCCGGCCACGGGCTCAGTCCCACGCCGAAGCCGAAGCGGTCGTTCGTGACCGCGGCGACGGAAGAGACGGATTTCGCGACGAGTACCGGATGCCGCACGGGGAGCTTCACGACGAACGTCGTGAAGCGCAGCTTGTCGGTCACCGCGCCGAGCCACGGGATCAACGTGAACGGCTCGATGAAGGGCTTGCCGTCGAGGAACTCGCGGTTGCCGTCGGGGGTGTAGGGGTACTTCGAGTCCGACACCTCCGGGTAGCAGATGCTGTCGGGCACCACGAACGACGTCCAGCCCGTCTCTTCACAGGCCTGGGCGAGAGGGGGGTAGTGCGAGACGTCGCACATCGACTCGGCAAACGAGAAGCGCATGGACCTCTCATACCTCGCGCGGAAACCCGATCAAGCACGGCGTTGCGTACGAGGGGTGGCGAGACGTAGGGGATGCCCGACAGGGGGCGCGCGAGGTCGCGAAGCTCAGGGCGTCACCCTGAATTCGGTCTGCCCGGGGCCGACGGATACGAATCTCTTTCGCAGCTTCGACGCGACCGGGAAGCTCGCTTCGGCGCTCGAGCGAGCGATTCCGATGGGGCGGCTCGGGCGCCCGGACGACGTCCCCGGCGCCGTGGTCTTTCTGCTGTCGGACGATGCCGCGTTCATCACCGGGCAGACCCTGAGTGTTTCCGGTGGATTGACGATGCACGGCTGACACCGCGGGGTCGGTCGAGATCGCAGACGCCATCGCAGCTGGCGCGCGAGTTTTTTCGCTTGCGCAATCCAGTCGGTCCGCGCAACCTTTCTGCGTAGGCGGTCTCCACCCTTCCCCCTCGTCGCTCGCGCCGAGCCCACGCACCTCACCGCCTCGAGAGGATGTGTCGAGCTCCATGCCGCCCCTGACTCGAGAAGACGACGCGGGAGCGAGGATCCCGTCTCCGGCCCCGCGCCAGATCGTGTACGAGCGCTTTCCGTTCGCGGCGTTGTCGGTCCTGGGGTTCCTGGTCGCGGCGCTCCCGATCGAGCTCTTCTACTTCCCCGATCGAGCGAACGTCTACCTCCTCGTTCTGGGGGTGCAGCTGGGGCTGTCGAGCGTCGCGATCGGCCTCGCGCGCTCGCGTCCCGACCGGGTCGGTGCGATCGCGACCGGCTGGGCCGTGGGGATGGCTTCGTCCATGTTGGCGTACCCTCCGCTGGTCGGCGGCGATGCGGCGGTCGCCCTCGCGGCGCTCACCTGTCTCGTCGCCGCCATGCCGGTGTTGCTCCCGCTGCGGCTGCGGCATCACCTGACACTGTGTGCGACCGGATTGATCGGGTTCGTGTGCCTCTTCGGGTATGGCGTGCCGACGTCGCTGCCGTGGCCGTATCTCTTCCTCGCGTACTCGGCCGTGACCGTTCTCTCGAGCCTCGGGGTGATGTCGCTCGAGGCGTCTCGGTCGGAGTCCCTCCAGCGCGAGGTGGCGTTGCGGCGTGCGGAGTCGGACCTTCGAGTGGCGCTCGGGCGTGCGGAGCTCGCCGTCCAGCAGCGATCGCGCCTCGTCGCGGACGTGTCGCATGAGATCCGTACGCCGGTGAACGTCATCCTCGGCTACGCCGAGATGCTTCTCGACCCGTCGACGGAGCCCGCGGCATGCGCGCAGCTCGCGAGGCGCATTCGCGATTACGGGCTCTCGCTCGACGCACTCGTGACGCAGCTGCTCGACCTCTCTCGCCTCGATGCCGGACGCGTGGCGGTCCGCCCGGGGACGGTCGAGCTCGGGCCGCTGCTCGAGGAGGTGGCCGAGGGCGCGCGGCTTCTCGTCCGCGAGAAGCCGGTGCGCGTCGAGACGGCCTGTCGCGGGGACTGGATCGAGACCGACGGTCTCCGTCTTCGTCAGATCCTGAGCAACCTGGTGACGAACGCGGCGCGCGCGACGGAGCGGGGGACGATCCGCATTCGCGCGCACCGTCACGGCGAGCGGTGCCGGTTCACCGTCACGGATACGGGGCGCGGGATCCCCAAGGACCGACAGGAGGAGATCTTCGCCGCCTTCGAGCAGGTCGAGACGGGCGCGGGCGGGGGGATCGGCCTCGGTTTGGCGATCGTCCGCCAGCTGGCGGAGGCTCTCGGCGGCGGAGTCACCGTGCACAGCGCGCCGGGGCGCGGTGCCGCCTTCTCGGTCGATCTGCCGGCGTCGCTCCCGGAGGCGACTCCGGAGCCGTCGGTCGCACCGATCCGCGTGGTGGCCTGATCCCGCCTGGGGCCGGGTCAGCGGGGGCGGCGCAACGAGCGCCGGCGGCTGAAGCCCTCGGTTCGTCGCTGGTGGGTCCGGCGCCGTCGGTGGATGGCTTCGGAGCGTGCTCGCTCGTTGTTCGCGCGGAAGATCGGGCGGGGCAGCGCCTCGGCGTGCTCGGTCTCGAAGGTCTCTTCCCTGGCTTTCACACCGAGTTCGACGGTTCCGGCGCCCGAGACCTTTAGCCGGGCTGCTTCCTCTGGTAGCCCTGCGGGCGAGGAGGATGTCGAGCCAGGACCGGAATGGAGTCGCCGCAGCCGCGTGGGCGATCTCGTGCGCCGTGGTCCTGGCCGCCTGCTCCGGGGCCGTCGCACCTCGGACCGCCCCCGATGCGGGCGCGCCGCGCGCGAGCGTCTTCGGCGCGCCGGGCGGGTTCGACGAGGCCGAGGGCGTCTTCACGATCGCGCCCATGCTGGAGCGGGTGACGCCCGCGGTCGTGAACATCTCGGTGCGCTCGCGCGTCCAGGCGCGGAGCAACCCGCTTCTCGGCGATCCCTTCTTCCGGCGGTTCTTCGGCATTCCGGACGACGTCGACGAGCCCGTCTCCCGTGAGGTCGTCAGCGCCGGCTCGGGCGTGATCGTGGACGGCGATCGCGGCATCATTCTCACCAACCACCACGTCATCGCCGACGCCGAGGAGGTGCGGGTCACCCTGGTCGACGGGCGGTGGTTCGTCGCGAGTCGGATCGGTAGCGATCCCGAGACGGACGTCGCCGTGCTCGAGATCGCGGCGTCCGGCCTGCAGGAGATCGAGTTCGCCGACAGCGAGCGGCTGCGCGTGGGCGACTTCGTGGTCGCGATCGGGAATCCGTTCGGACTGGGCCAGACCGTCACGTCGGGCATCGTCAGTGCTCTCGGGCGCACGGGCCTGATGCCGGAGGGCTACGAGGACTTCATCCAGACGGACGCGTCGATCAATCCGGGGAACTCGGGGGGCGCGTTGGTCGACAGCCGTGGCCGGCTCGTCGGACTGAACTCGGCCATTCTCGCTCCGAGTGGGAGCAACGTCGGGATCGGGTTCGCCGTTCCGAGCAACATGGCCCGGAACGTGATGCGACAGGTCATCGAGCACGGCGAGGTTCGGCGCGGGCGGGTGGGCCTGTTGGTCCAGACCCTCACTCCCGACCTGGCCGAGGCCATGGACCTGCCGCGAAAGACGGGTGCGCTCGTGAGCCAGGTGTCGCCCGGCTCGCCGGCCGCGCGCGCGGGCATCGAGCGGGGCGACGTGGTGGTCGCGATGGACGGTGAGCCGGTCCGGTCGTCGGCCGACTTGCGGGCCCGCGTCGGCATGCTGCCCGTCGGGCAGGAGGTCGTTCTCCTCGTCCTCCACGATGGGGTCGAGCGACCCGTTCGCGTGGTCGTCGCGACCCGCTGATTCCCGGCGGCCCATCGGGAGGAGATCCGTGTCGGCGCGCTTGCCGGCGGGGGAGCGCCGGTCGAGGCCCCCCGGCCGTGGTTGCCCCCCTGCGGCCCCGTGGCTAGGGTCCCGAGCGGAGATTCGCCGATACCTTCGCCGGCCCTCGACGCCCCTCGTGGCGTCTGAGTGGCTCGAAACACCCGCGGTCCTTCGCCGCTCTTCCTTGCCGGGAGCGCCGATGGCTCGTCGTACGTTTCGGTGAATCCCCGAGCCGGGACGAGAAGCCACGACGGCGCCGCCGATGGATGTGAAGCGAAGACTCTTGCGTGGCGCGAGCGGACAACGCGTCGGGCACGCGACCGGACGCGCGGGGCGCCAGACGTTCGGGCGGCTCCTCGAGGCGCTGCTCCCACGGGCCGCCCGCGTACCCCTGGACGACGTGCGCGACGTCGAGCGCGTCCTTCTCGTCCGTCCGAACTTCCGCATCGGCAACACGCTCATGACCAACGCGATCATTCCGGCGTTGCGAGCGCGCTTTCCCGGCGCCCGACTCGACTACTTGACGGGCGACACGACCATCCCCCTTCTCGCCGGGATGCCGATCGACGAGATCCATCCGATGTCGCGGAGCTACGTGCGCCGGCCGTGGGAGTTCGTCGCGCTGTTTCGGCGCTTGCGCGCGCTGCGGTTCGACGTCGCAGTCGAGGCCGGGATGGGATCGTTCTCCGGGGGGCTGTACTCCTACTTGAGCGGAGCGCGGTGGCGCATCGGTTTCGAAGGGGAGGGCGAGCGCTTCCTGAACGTTCTGTTTCCGCGCCCCGTGTGCATGCACGCCTACGATGACGCGCTCGAGATCGGCTCGGCTCTCGGCATGCCGTGCTCCGATCGGCCCCTCTACGAGGTCGGAGACGACGAAGCGGTCGCGGCACTCGACGTCCTTCGGTCCCAGGGGCTCGTCGCGGCGAACGGGGCCGTGGCGCCTTTCGTCGCGGTGTTCGTCGGCGGGCATCTGCACAAGCGTTGGCCGAACGATCGCTGGATCGAGTTCCTCCGCCGTCTCGAGCTCGCCGAGGCACGCTTCGTGGTGTGCCTCGGTCCGGAAGAGATGCACCACGAGAGCCTCTTCTCGGACGCGGTCGGTGCGCAGGGCAGCGTGCTTCCGCCGCAGAGGCTGCGGGTGTTCGCGGCGGCTCTCGCACGCGCTTCGGTGCTCGTGACGCCGGATTCCGGTCCGATGCATCTGGGCGTCGCCCTCGGGGTGCCGACGATTGCGTTCCTCACGAGCGAAGACTCCCGGTTCTACGAGCCGCGGGGACCAGACGACCGGGCGGCGGTCGCGCCGTCGGTGGACGAGGCGGCCGACCTCGTCCTCTCGCATCCGCGGGTTCGTCTCCGGAGTGCCTGAGCCCGGTCCTCCGGAGCACCCCCGCGTCCGGGCGGTCCTCCGCGCCCGGATCGCGCCGGCCCGGAGGTCACCGCGCCTGTGCTGTTCGATCGGTCAGGGAGGCCGTGGCGGCCTCGGCGGATCGGCCTGGAGGCCCCGATCGAGCATGGCGTTCGGCTTCCCGATGCGGCATAACCGGCCCCGACGGCGCGGTTCATCCGGGGGGCTCCGGCCCGCGCCCGGGAGTCCGTATGGACATCAACGATCAGCAGCAGGAGGTCCTCTGGACCTACAAGTGGGACCTCCAGCCCGCGCCTCCGGGGCTCGCCGCGTGGCTCGTCGACGACGGTGGGGAGGTCGAGCCGGCGTCGCCCACCTTCTTCGCGTTCCAGGTTCGTGAGGCCTCGGTACGCGCGTACGCATCGGTTCCGAAGTTCGCGACTCCCGGACGCCGGGGCGGCCAGCTCAAGTTCGCCGAGCCCCCCGACCACTTTCTCGAGGTGACGGCCGGCGAGAGCACGCTCTGGAGCCAGGAGATCTTCGCGTTCCTGCCGGCCCAGATCCCCACCGGGGTGCGGATGCCGTGGTTCCGGGTGGGCGTCCACCTCTTCTTCCAGGAGGAGGAAGCGCGTGCCGTCGCCGAGGAGAGGCGCGCCGAGTCGGGCACGGAGCTCGTCGCGACGGCCGCGGCCGCGGCCGGCGCGGGGAGCACCGGCGGAGGGCCGGACGAGGGCGGGTCCGGCTCGGAGTCGTAGGAGCTCCGCTACCGCGTCAGGTCGGGTGCGTAGCCGCCGGCGCCGTAGGCGGCGCAGAACGCGGCGTCGTCTCCGCGGAATCGGGGATCTTCCGCGACCAGCGCCGGGCGGACCGGCCCCCAGAGAAGGCCCGAGAACGCGTTGCTGCCGAGGTCTTTCACGACGAGCACGAGGTCGAGTCCGGGCATCCCGACGATCAGCTGCCCGCCGGCCCCGTTCGCGGTCCACACGCCCACGTCGAACTCCTGCTCGCAGGACCACGGCGCCTCGTAGTTGCAATCCGTCGCCTGCGAGATCCCGTGCGGGAACGTCGCGTTGATCGCAGCCGGCTGGCACGGATCGAGCGGCGCCTGGAACTTCGCTCCGCCGAGGATCCCACCGAAGTGATGGTTCGAGTTCGCCTGGAGCCACGTCAGGTAGCCGTAGCTCGTGTTCGCATCCTCGAAGGAGGGATGGGTGAGTCGGTAGATCCATTCCTCGCTGAGGAGGCGTTCGCCGTTCCACACGCCGCGATTCAAGAGGAGCAGCCCGACGCGCGCCATGTCGCGAACGGTGCCGAACCACGTGTACCCGAAGATCTTGTCGCGCTCGCCGTTCGTCCATCTCGAATCGCGCATCCCCAGCTTTTGGACCATGAACCTCTGCCAGAACTCCTCGAGGTCGCCTCCGAGCCGGTCGGGGTCTTGTGCGATCGCGGTGTTGATGACGTCGGAGAGCCGGTTGATCTCGCGGTCGCCCGTGGCGTCGTAGCGGTGCTCTTTCGCGCCGTACGAGAGGTCCTCGTTGAACGCGACCATGCCGAGCACGTGTGCGATCCGTGCGTCGGGATTGAAGGTGAACGAATCCAGCCAGTGATCGACGCGGTCGGTGTCCTGGAGTGGTCCCGTCTTGCGTCCCGTGCGCTCGAGATCCCGAGTCTGATACGCGGCCATTCCGGTCACGGTGGCCGCCATCGTCTTGGTCGCGGAGAAGAGGTGCGTCGGCCCGTCGGATCCCGACGGGTAGAACTCGTGGCAGAGCTTCCCGTACCGGACGATCGCCCACGGCCGGTCCAGCTGCCGGTCGGCCGCGGCGAGGAGGTCCGGGTCCAGCCGGCACTCCTCTCGCACGTCCGACGGCGCCACCACCTGCCACGCGCCGGTCCCGGGGTCGGTCGAGGACGGGACGTCCGTGGGCGACCCGGTCGTGCTCGAGTCGCCGCAGGCAGCGAGGAGGGCGGTCGCGAGGATCCAGCGGAGTTCTGCGAGTCTCATGAGCAAGACGCCTATCCGATCCCGCGGGGGGTTTGAACCCGGAGGCGGACCTGGGTCCGTTCGCGGCTCGAGAGCCCTCGATCACTGGCAACGGCCAGCGCGGAAGAGCGCCCGGAGGTTTGACCCCGGGCCCACTCCCGTTCTACCCAGTGCCCTGCGGCCAACGTGGTGGGGTGGAGGTGTCGGATGCGGTGGCCCACTCCTGGCCCCCATGTCCTCTACAGAGCTCCCGGAGCTTCCCGAACGCTACGTCCTCTCGCATCGCCTTGGCGGCGGCCGGAACAAATCCGTCTACCTGGCGATCGACAGCACGCTCGAGCGCTCCGTCGCGGTGGCCGCGTACTCGTCGCTGAACGGCACGCGCGACGCTCTCCTTCGCGAGGCGCGGGCGATGGCCCGGATCGGCGACCTACCCCATCTGGTCTCGATCTACGACGTGATCGAGCCTCCGGCCGGCACGGCGGCGACCGGGGGCCTCTACATCATCTCCCAGTACCTCCCCGGCGGGAGTCTCACGCTTCGTCTCCGAGGGGCGGTCGACACGCCGGCGATCGTACGCCTCGGGCTCCAGCTCGCGAAGGCCCTGGAGTCCCTGCACGCGCGCGACGTGACGCACGGCGATCTGACGTCGGCCAACGTTCTGCTCGACGCCGAAGGCATCGCTCACGTGGCGGACTTCGGGCTCTCGAATCTCGCCGTCGGGGGCTCGGACGACGGGGCGCACCGCGGTCGGGCGACCTTCGAGGGCACGCTCGCCTACATGGCGCCCGAGCGAGCCTGGGGGGGGCCGCCTTCGCGTGCGGCGGACATCTACGGGCTCGGGTGCATCCTCTACGAGGCCGCCACGGGCCTTCCCCCGCATGCTTCGCTCGATCCGTCGGAGGTCTTGAATGCGAAGAGCGAGGGGCCGACACCTCGCGTCACGGAGTCGAACCCGGCCGTCCCGGAAGCCCTCGGCGATCTCATCACGTCCACGCTGGCGCCCGACCCGGCCGTGCGTCCGCGGGCGGCGGGCGACATCCGAGCCGCGCTCGAAGGTCTCGCGCGGGCGTCGTTCCTCGTCGCGGGTCCCTCGTCCCGGGCCCGGTCGACGCGCGCACCGGCCGAGCTCGTCTGCCGGGACCGCGAGATGGCGGCGATCGGTCAGACCCTTCGCGATGCGCACGAGCGCGCGATCCCGCAGTCGCTTCTTCTCTCGGGGGATGCCGGCGCCGGGAAGTCCCGCGTCCTTCGAAGCATCGCCGAGCAGACGCAGCGCCGCGGCGGGACCGTCACCCTCGGACACACGCGTCCGGACACGACCACGGCCTTCCAGCCCTTCCTCGACGCGCTGCTGCCGCTCGCACCGCGGATCCCCGAGCTGCCGGAGTCCGAGGCAGGCGTCCTGCGGAGCTTCCTGCGGCTGGGAGAGACGGGGCGCGGGGCGCTCGGCGGTACCGCCGCGCGCGACCCGCACGCCTCCCGGCGCGCGTTCCTCCACGCCTCGGCGCTGGACCGGCGGTCGATGTTCGTCGGGCTCCTCCGCGCGCTCTGTCGTCTCGCGATGGCGCGACCGCTCACGATCCTGTTGGACGACTTCGAAGGCGCCGATCCCGACTCGATCGAGCTGTTCGAGTTCTTGCTCCGCGCCATGGTGACGATCCGCGACGACGACGCCTCGCAGACGGGAGCCAGGCTCCTGCTGGTCGCGTCGTTCCGACCCTTGGGCGCTTCGAAGGTGCTGGCGGCGACGCTCGACCGTCTTCTGCACGAGGCGGGAGTCGCACCGCTCCGCCTCGAGCCCTTCGACGAGACGGCGACGTACGCCTTCCTCTCGGCGGCTGGCCTTCCGCGGCCGGCGACTCGACTCGTGCGGGAGATGCGTGCCGCGACGAATGGGAATCCGCTCTTCCTGCTCCAGGCGATCGACTCTCTGAAGGAGAGTGGGGCGCTCGTGGTCAAGAACGGTACGACGACCCTGCGGATCGGCCACACGGTCGAGCTGCCGCGGACTCTCGCCGGTGCGATCCTCGAGCGCACGAAGGCGGCATCGGCGCCGTGTCGCCGCCTCCTGACGATCGCCTCGTTCATCGGCGATCGCTTCGATCTGAATCAGCTCACCGCGGTCGCGGGCACCAAGGCCGACGCGCTCCTCGATCTGATCGAAGAGGCCATGGGGCACGACCTCGTGACGGAGGAGGTCGACGCGTTTCGCTTCACGCATCCGCTGATCCGCCAGGCGTTGTACGGACGCCCGAGCCGAGCGCGGCGGCGACGGATCCACGCCCAGATCGCGGCGCGGCTCGTGCAGATCCATGCGGACGACCTCGATCCGGCGATCGCGGAGATCGCGCATCATCTGGTTCGGGCCGGGGCCGCCGCGGATCCGGCTCAGACGCTCGCCTATGCCGCCGAGGCCGCCCGCCAGGCAGTCGACGCCTACGCGTGGAACGAGGCGGCCGACCTCTACACGGCGGCGATCTCCGCCGCGGAGAAGGCGGGGAGGCTCTCGAAGGCCGCCGAGGCCGAGCTTCGCCGGCGCGCCGCGGAGGTGCACCGGCAGGTCGCCGACACGGGGCTCTCCCTCGAGCAGTACGAGGCCGCGGCTGCGCAGTTCGGGGAGGCCGGCGACGCGTACGGACGGGCGGAGGCGCTCGAGGGTAAGCTCGCGACCGAGATCGCGCAGGGGACTCTCGGGCAGATCCACGACACGGAGCCGCTGGAGGAGGCGCTGCGTGAGCTCGATTCCGAGGAGACACCTCTGCGCGCCCGAATTCTCGGGACGCTGGCACTCGCCCACTGGGCCAAGCAGGAGCCGCTCGAGGCGGCGGAGCGCGCCCGCCGGGCTCTCCTCCTGGCCGACGAGGCCGAAGACGCTCGCCTCGGTTCCGACATCCGATGTCAGCTCGGCTTCGCCGAGCTGCAGCAGCTGCAGCCCGAGCGGGCGCTCGCCATGCTCGAGTCCGCTCGAGTGGACGCCCGCCGCATCGGCGACGCGGTTCGCGAGGAGGCCGCGCTCCAGAGAGCGCCCCTCGTCCTGCAACTCCTCGGTCGTCTCGGGGAGGCGCGTCGGGTCGTGGGGGAGGCCGACCGGCTGAACCGGCTCGTCCACAGTCCGTCGAACCTCTCGCTCACGCTCGCGAACCGAACGCAGCTGGCGGCTCTGGAGGGAGACCTCGAGGCGGCGAAGAAACACGCGGCCGAGTGCACCGAAGTCATGCGGCGTGCGCACTATGGCTGGTCCGGCTTGATCGCCTTGCCCGCGTTGGCGTCGGCCCACGCCCTGCTCGGCCAGGTCGACCAGGCCCACGCGGTGATCGGGCGGGTGCTCGAGCCCGGTCTCCTGTTCGATGATCCGTCCTTCTTCGCCGAGTCGATCACGCGCTATCGGACGCTCATCGAGGCCTACGGGGGCGCCGATCTCCAGGCGGACTTCGTCGTCGACCTATCGCCGTTCGAGCCCGGACCACTTGGCCTGGATTTCGCATTCGTGACTCCTCTGTGTGTGGAGGTGGAGATCGCGTGGTTCTCGGGGGCCGACTCGATCTCCGCGAGTGCGGAGCGTGCGCTCGGGCTCGCGCACCGCCGTGGGATGGTCTTCTCCACCGCCTGGCCGTTTCTGATCCCGCGCGTCCGCGGGATGGCGGCCACACTCGAACGACGGTGGGACGACGCGGAGTGTCGCTTCCTGGAGGCGATCCAGATCGCGGACGAGCAGCGCGTCGTGCCGGAGCGCGGACGGAGCCGGATGGACTACGCCACCTTGCTCCTCCGCCGCGAGGCGAAGCCCCGACCGGACGCCGCCCGTGAGTTCCTACGGGAGGCGACGAGCTTCTTCCGGGAGGCGAGGATGACGGGCTTCGAACGGCGCGCGGCTCGCGTTGCGGACTCGGCTGGCATCTCCCTCTAGAACGCGTCGCGCGCCTCGCCCTACCTGGCGCGGGCCCCTGCGGTCCGTGCGCGACAGGAGGTCATCGCAATGCCCCGTATTCCCGGTCCCCTCTCGAAGGGGAACATCTTCCGCAGGATCGACAAGTACATGTCGAACCCACGGCAACACTTCATCGACGATCTGAAAAACGCCAGCGAGATCGCCGCGCTCGGCGAGTCGCGCGGCATTCTCGAAGGCTCCGATCAGCTGGCCCACGCGTCCCGCGAGGCCCTGGGGGACGAGGGAGACCCGATCGCGTGGTTCCCGAAGGAGCCCCACAAGGCCGAGATCATCATCCAGGGCTACGTGAAGGCGACCGAGCTGGCTCTCCAGAGCGACCCTGCGAAGCCCGTGGTCACGTACTGGGTGAATGGCCTCAAGCACTTCGAGATCATGGTGGGAGAGAGCGAGAAGCAGGTGACGGTCTTTCTTCTGACCCCCGAGCCTCCTCCGGCCAAGCTCAACACGCGTCCCCACGTGGACGACGACCTCTGGCTCATCAGCTCCGACGAGCGGCTTGCCGCGATTCAGGAGGACTACATCCCGGAGGAGCGACCGAAGGCCGAGCCGGTCGCCGACGGGGTGTCGTGCATGCGGATTCGTTCGCCCTCGTGATTGCGACCGGGCGATGAGTTCGGGCGGCGGAGTCTGGAATAGTGGACTCCGCCGTCCTCTCGGACGTACGAACGCCCGTGTCGTCGACGTGGCGTCCCGCCCGAATCGAGCGCGGCCGTGGCACCGAGGCGTGGCACCGGCCTTGCGTTCACGGTCGCGGCTCACGTTCCATACCCGAACGACACGAACATGAAGGAGGTTGCGGATGGGGCTCTCGGAGGGCGCATGGGATCATGCCTTCCCACTTCCGCGTCGACGCGCGGCGTTGCCGCTCGACGCATGGCTCTTTCCCGATCTCGAGGCGTATGAGCCCCCGGGCCGCGGCGTCCCGGACCGACTCGCCTATCTCGAAGAGCTGGCGGGGAGTCTCGTCGAGAGTGAAGCCGACCTCGCCGACGCCGAGTTGGATCATCCGTGCCTTCCTGCGGCGTACGCGTGGCTCGGGTCGCTCGTCGAACGGGAGCTTCGGGCAGGGCTCGACCCGTTCCAGGAAGGAGGCGGGCGGCCTCCGCGTCTCGACCTCGTCGGCTTGTACGGCGGCGAGACGGACCAGCCCTACCTGTACGATCGTGAGGACGGCGCTCGACTCCTGGTCGAGACGCCGTACGGCCCGGGGGGAGACCTCGATCTACCCCGCAACGCCCAGGGGCGCGCGCTGATCGGCGAGCCACGCCACGACGACTACCTCGTCACCGCTCAGCTTCACCTGGCCCTGGTGCGGTTCCACAACCGCGTCGTCGACTGGGTCCGCCGTCGCCGGGGCGGATCGCTGGCCGCGCATCTGCGGGAGGCCCAGCGGCTCGTGCGTTGGCACGTCCAATGGGTGGTTCTTCGGGACTTCCTCCCGAGGCTGGTCGGCGAGGAGCTGGTCGCCGCGCTCTGGCCGCGGCCGGGGGAGTCGGCGACGGCCCGGCTCTCCGTCTTCGGCGGGTCGCGCGACGCCTTGCCGCTCGAATTCGCGCTCGGAGGTGCGCTCGCGCTCTGGAGCCTTCACCGCTCGGCATACGATTTGAGTGACTTCGTCGCTGGACGTCCGGTCCGCGTCGGCGCCCCGCGAGGGGCCTCGCGCGGGGATCTCCGGGGCGGTCGGATGCTGCCCGCGGGCTGCAGCGTGCAGTGGGATCGCTTCGTGTCGATCCAAGGCTCGGTGCCGCAGCGGTGTCGGCGCTTGGATACGCACCTGCCGGCATGGGTGCACGACCCGGCCGCGGAGGGGGGCTCTCTTCTTCTGCGAGCCCTCGTGGAGGGTTGGCGCTGCGGGCTGCCGTCGGGCCAGGACGTGGCACGCGCCTTCGGGCTTCCGCCCGTTCGAGCGGGGCACGACCCTCTTCTCGTGTACGTGCTGAGCGAAGCCGAAGACCCCCCGCACGACGGGGCTCGGCTCGTGGGGGTGGGCGCGCGCATCCTCGCGGAGGTCTTGATCGGCGTCGTCGCCGCGGATCCTGGCTCGTTCCTTCGTCGGGAACCGGCGTGGGCCCCGGAGCTGAGCTCGACCGGCGGAAAATTCGACCTGGTCGACTTGCTCCGGCTCTCGGGCGCGCCGCTGGTCGCGGAGGATCTCCAGGCATGGTCGGGGCACGACCTCGTCCTGGACGGGCGTCTCTCGTCCGACGCGGGGCGGGCTTGATGGACGCGGGACGTCGCACCACGACCGCGGACTACGCGACGATGTTTCGCGCGGCTCATCTGCGGTTCGACGATCGCCCGTCGATCTTCGAGGACCCGATCGCCTTCGACATCCTCGACCCGGCGTTTCGCGGGTTTCTGCGGTTTCCCCTCGCCTTTCGCGTCGTGCAGGCGCTTTGGCCGCTGCGCTCGGCGCGTACGCAGGTCCTGGTTCGATCTCGCTACGCGGAGGACCGCCTCGCTGCGGCCATCCGGCGCGGGGTTCGTCAGTACGTGATCCTCGGGGCGGGCTTCGACACCTACGCGCTCCGTCGGCCATCGTCCGATCCTCCGATCACCATCTTCGAGCTCGACCTCGCGGAGAATCAGAAGGCGAAGCGAGAGAGGCTTCGCGATCTCGGCCAGCCGCCGCCGAGCTGCGTTCGATACGCACCGATCGACTTCGAAACGGGATCGGTGCGCGAGGTTCTTCGCGACGCACGCTTCGACGAGGACCAGCCGGCCTTCTTCTCGTGGCTGGGCGTCGTGCACTACCTCACCCGGCCGAGCGTCACGCGGACGCTCCGGCAGATCGCCGACTGCGCGGCCGAGGGGAGCGAGCTGGTGTTCGACTACCAGGTCGACACCCCGCTCTCGGGGGGCGGCGAGAGGGAGCGGCGTCAGGTCAGGCTGGCGACGGAGACCCGGGGCGAGGCGATGCACGCCGCATTCGGCCCGGGGGAGATCGCCCGCTTCGCAGGCCGCAGCGGCTGGTCGTTGCTCGAAGATCTGTCGCCGGAGGAGCAGCGGCGTCGCTACCTCGAAGGGCGGGCCGATCGGCTCGACGTGTTCGAGATGTTCGCGCTCGCGGCCTTCGTCCCTGCGCCGCTGCCGGCTACTGGCCGAGCTTCCGCTTGGTGGACAGACCGAACGCCTTGATCAGGTTGTAGACGTGGCTCCGCGCGAGATCGAGGCGCCGCGCTGCCTCGTTGACGGAGTAGTCGGTCTCCACGAGCGTCGTCCGCAGGAGCTCGGACTGGAAGCGTCGGGTCGCCTCCTGAAAGGTGAGCGGGTCGTTTCCCGACGGACCCCGGTTTCCCGGGAAGACGTGTGAGACCTCGATCTGCTCTTCCTGTCGGCTGGCGGCCCGGATCGTCGCCGCCTCGATCACGTTCTCGAGCTGGCGGATGTTCCCCGGCCACTGGGCGGCGACCAGCGCCCGAAGCGTGTTCACCGAGATCG
>JAUIFY010000022.1 GCA_030430245.1 bacterium
CCACCGAGGATCAGTCGCCAGACGACGAGGCCTCCGGAGACGACCAGACCCTGCTGTCCGATCACCCACTCGGCGGCGACGAGGGCGACGAGCGCCCCGATCGGGTCGATCAGCACGCCCTCGCTCACGAGCAGCTCGCGCACGCGCCGCGCGAGCTTGATCCGCGAGAGCAGCGGTTTCACGACGGTCGGCCCGGTCACGATCATGAGCGAGCCGTAGAGGATCGCGACCGATCCGGGCATGTCGAGCACGAAATACGCGGCGAGGGTGCCGACGGCCATGGAGAGCGCCCCCCCGAGCGTAATGAGCAGGAGCAGGCTCCTCTGCTGGGCGCGGAGTCGGTTGATGTCGAGCTCGAGGCTGCCCTCGAACAGGATCACGACCACTGCGAGCGTCACGAGGTCCGCGCGCCCGGCGCCGAAGGCGTTGGGGTCGAGCCATCCGAGCACGTCGGGGCCCAGCACGGTGCCCGCGACGAGCAGGAAGACGATGCTCGGGACCGCCATCCGCACGGCGAGGATTTGCGCGAGCATTCCCGCGGCGAGCGCGATGGCCGCGTTCGCAAAACCGAGGTCCTTCACTCTCGACCGCCGCGTTCACGTCGCTCTGCTACTGCCCACGTCCTCATCCGCATCCCTCTCCTCGACTCCCTGGCGCGCTGGGTTTATCCAGCCATACACGCTACGACTAAAGGCTGTAACCGCCGATCCGATCGTTCGAGGCCTCCCGCGGTTCCGTCGCCATCATGTCGCGTCTGCTCATCGTCGCCAACCGTCTCCCCATCGCCGTTTCGCGAGTCGAGGGAAAGATCCATGTGGAGCGCAGCCCGGGCGGGCTCGCGACCGGGCTGTCCGGCCCCCACTCCAAGTCCGACGCGCTGTGGATCGGATGGCCGGGCGACGTCCAGGATCTGACCGACGACGAGCATGCCGCGCTCGAGCGGCGCTTGGACGAGCTGCGGGCGGTTCCGGTCTGGATCCCGCCCGACGATCTGCGGGAGTTCTACGAAGGCTTCTCCAACGGGGCGCTCTGGCCGCTGTTCCATCATCTGCTCGACCAGATGCCCCTTCGCGTACAGGGGTGGGACGCCTACGAGCGCGCGAACCGTCGCTTCGCCGACGAGGTGTGTCGCCATTACAACGACGGGGACCTGATCTGGGTACACGACTACCAGCTGATGCTGTTGCCGCAGATGCTGCGCGACCGGCTTCCCGAGGCGCGGATCGGTTTCTTCCTGCACATCCCGTTCCCCGCGTCCGAGCTGTTCCGGACGATCGCCCACCGCGAGCGACTGCTCGAGGGCGTGCTGGGAGCCGACCTGGTCGGGTTCCACACGGCCGGCTACATGCGCTCGTTCGCGTCTTCGCTTCTCCGTGTCCTCGGAATCCCCTCGAACGTCGATCGTGTCTATCACGATCAGCGAGAGGTCCGGCTCGGCGTGTTCCCGATGGGCGTCGATACGGACAAGTTCGCGAAGCTCGCCGAGTCGGACGAGGTGCAGGCGCGGGTCCGCGAGCTCCGCGGCATGGACGACTGCGCGATGATCCTCGGGATCGATCGCCTCGATTATACGAAAGGCATTCGCCGGCGTCTGCTCGCCTACGAGAAGTTCCTCTACGATCATCCTGAGATGCACGGCCGCGTGCGGATGACCCAGGTCGCCGTGCCCTCGCGCACCTCCGTCGAAGCGTACCAGGACTTCCGGAGCCAGGTGGAAGCGTCCATCGGTCGGATCAACGGCGCGTTCAGCACGCCGGAGTGGGCGCCGATCCACTACCTGTACCGCGGGGTCGACGAGGTCGAGCTCTCGGCCCTCTACCGCGCGGCCGACGTCATTCTCGTCACGCCGGTGCGGGACGGAATGAACCTCGTCGCGAAGGAGTTCGTCGCGTCGCGCACCGACGACGGTGGCGTCCTCGTCCTGAGCGAGTTCGCCGGCGCGGCCTCCGAGCTCGCCGAGGCGGTGATGATGAACCCGTTCGACGTGGATCGAACATCGGAGATCATCCATCGCGCGTTGACCCTGCCCGCCGACGAGCGGCTTGCGCGCATGCGGGCTTTGCGACGACGCGTCCTCTCCTACGACGTGCATCATTGGGTGCGCTCGTACCTGGAGAGCCTCGAAGAGGCGACCGATCGGAGCGATCCCTCGGCGTTCGCCCCGACGCCACCGGCCCGGCTGGAACGGCTCTGCGACGAGATGCGCAGCGCGGACGATCTCCTGCTCGTCCTCGGCTACGATGGCACCCTCGTCCCGTTCGCGAGTGCCCCCGAGCTCTCGAAGCCGGACGAGGACCTGCTGGTTCTGCTCCGTCGCCTGGCGGCACGGCCGCGCACCGAGATCCACGTGGTCAGCGGTAGCTCACGCGACGTGATCGAGCAGCGCTTCGGTGAGATCCCCATCCATCTTCACGCGGAGTACGGTTTCTGGGAACGGGCGAAGGGTGCGGTGGTCTGGGAGGGCGGTGACGTTCCCGTTCAGGAATGGCGCGACCAGGTCCTGCAGATTCTCGAGAACTTCACCGCGCGCACGCCGGGGTCGCTCATCGAAGAGAAGACGGTCTCCGTCGCTTGGCACTACCGCATGGCCGAGCCCGAGTTCGGTGCGTTCCAGGCCAACGAGCTCACGCTCCATTTGAGTCAGCTGCTCAGCAACGAGCCGGTCGAGATCGTGACGGACGACAAGCTCATCGAGGTCCGGCAGACCGGAGTGGACAAGGGCATCGTGGTGCCGCGCCTTCTCGCGCAGTCGCCCCCGGGGGTCTTCGTCGTCGCGATGGGCGACGACCGCAACGACGAGGAGCTGTTCGCCGCGCTAGCGGGGCAGGGCACGACGATCCACGTCGGTGGCGGAACGAGCATGGCCGACGTGCGCGTCCCGAATATCGACGCGGCGCGCCGACTGCTCGCGAGCCTGGTCGACTGAGCGCGCGCTCCCGTTCAGCGGAGGACTTCCGAGATCCGCTCCAGCACCCAGTACGCGGATAGACAGCCGATCCCGTAGACCGGCACGCGCTCGGACCATGCCGGAAGACGCTCCAAGACCCGTCGCAGCACGAAGCCGAGCAGCAGGACCGCGAAGACGAACGCGAGTTGACCCACCTCGATCCCCACGTTGAACGAGAACAGGGAGAGCGGGATGTCGTCCGGCGGGAGGCCGATCTCACGCAGCGCGCCAGCGAAGCCCAGCCCGTGCAGGAGGCCGAAGAGGAATGCCATCATCCATGGGAAGCGGCGCAACAGCGTCGGGGACGTCTTCGGTCCGCGGGCGAGTTCGACGGCGAGCACGAAGATGCTGATCGCGATCAGCACCTCGACCGGGCCCGACGGCACGTTGGCGATGCCGAGCGCTGCGAGGGACAGGGTGATGCTGTGGCCGACGGTGAACGCGGTGATCGTCTCGATCAGGAGTCGGGTCGACGTGGCCAGAAGGAGCAGGCCGAAGACGAAGAGCAGGTGGTCGAGCCCGGTGAGAATGTGGTCGAACCCGAGTCGGACGTAGCCCGTGAACACGCTCGCGGGCCGACCGGTCTCGGGGATCGAGAACGTGGGGCTGTCGGCCCGGAGGACTTCCTGAATCACCCGGCCGTCGAGCAGAGCGATGCGCAGCAATGCGTCGTTCCGGCCGTCCCCGAGCCCACTCACTCCGACCGTCTTGCCGATCAGGCCGTCCGCACACGTCGCGGTGAAGGTCTCGGTGACGCTGTCCCCCTCCTCCGCGACCTTCGACGTGCCGATCGGGGTGCAGCTGGAGGGAAGGTCGGGCACGACGCGTGAGCCGCGTACCTGGAGAATGGAGGTCTTCCAGGAGATCTCGGCCTGGTCGTCGGGGAGCTCGCGGATCTGGAGCAACGCGGGGGCGAGCGGATGCGCGCGGACCGGCGACGCGACCGGGAGGAGCGAGGCGCAGGCGAGGAGAGCCACGAGCGCGAGCCGGCCGGTGGGACGCAGCGGAATCGGGAGGCTAGGACGCACCGGCCCCTCCTCGGGTTTCGGGCTTCTCGACGACGACCTCGTAGCGGTCGCGCATGCGCGCGAGCTCGCGTTCGAGCACGGCGGCGCGGTTCTCGGCGGCGAGTCTCCGACGGACCTGGTTCTCCACCGACTCGAGCTCGGAGAGCTCGCTGGGCATCGTCTCGTCGACGTAGACGAGGTGTGCTCCGTACGCCGACGGCACGGGGCCGACCCAGCGACCCACTTCGAGCTGCATGGCTCGTGCGGCGAACTCCGGTCCGAAGAGCTTCGCGAGCTGAACCTCCGACCGGGCGCGATGCTGGCGCCCGAGCGGGAACGGATCTCCGAGATGGCTCGCGTCGTCCGGCCCCGCGTCGGCGAGATCCGCGAGCAGGGCCTCGGCGTCCGCATCGAGGGCATCGCCGCGCCGGTCGCGACTCAGGAAGACGTGCCGGATGCTCACGCGCGCGGGCCGGATCCAGTCGTCCGCGTGTTCGGCGAAGTAGGCCTCGACCTCGTCGGGGCTGGGCTCGACCGGGCCTTCGGCCAACTCGGCGACGAGGCGCATCTTCTGCGCGAGGATCCTCCGGATGACCACGTCGTCGTCGTCGAGGCCGAGCTCCTTCGCTTGCTGGTAGAGTTCGACCTCGTCCTTCTCCGGGTCTTCGGCGACGAACCGCATCTTCTTGACGAGCCACCACTGAATGCTGCGGTCTCCGACGTCGAGGTTTCGATACAGCGCTTCGCGGTAGAGGAGCTCCTCGTCGATCTCCTGCCCGAGGAGAGCGCTCTCCTCCGCGTCGGTGGGGGGAACCCCGTGCCGCCGCTGGAAGTCGCGCCGGAGGCGTTCGACGCGAGCCTTCGAGATCACCACGGGGCGGTTCGCCGGATCCCGCTCGGCGACGGCCTCCTGGAATTGCAGCCACCGGTCGAGCGTGAACAGCAGGAGCCCTGCGATCACGAAGTGAAACGCCGGAGCCCGGACCAGGCGCCTCAGCCAACCCATCCGGTAGACCATCGGCGTCCGTGATCGACGGGTCAAGACTGCTGGCGTGAGGGTGGAAGCGTGTTTAGTGCGGAAGGCCGAACGCGTAGTACAGCGCACAGGCCCCGGCGAGAAGCCAGGCGCCGGCGGGCACCTCGCGCACCCGACCCGTCGCGAGCTTCAGGACGGGATAGAGGGTGAGCCCCGCCGTCATTCCGTTCGCGATGTTGTACGTGAACACCATCATCGTGAGTGTGGCGACGGCGGGAACCAGCTCCGTCGGGTCGTCGAACTCGATGCCGCGGATCGTTTTCAATAACACGACGCCCACCGAGATCAACGCGGGCGCGTAGGCATATTCGAGCTGCTGCAACGGAGAGACGAGCGGGACGAAGAAGAGCGAGAGGAGGAAGAGGGCGGCGGTGGTCACGGCCGCGAGGCCGGTGCGTGCGCCTTCGCGAATTCCCGTGGCCGACTCGATGAAGGCTCCGCTCGTCGACGTGCCGACGAGTCCCCCGAAGATGCAGGAGAGCGCGCTGACCATCATGGGTCGCTCGATCCGCGGAAAATCGCCGTGCTCGTCGAGCATCTCGCCGGCGGTCCCGAGCCCCACGAGCGTGCCGACGGTATCGAGGACGCTCACGAGAAAGAGCGTCAGTAGGATCGGGAGGAACGTCAGGCGGACGACACTCGCGACGTCGAGCTGCAGAGCGACGGGGCCGAGTGAGAGCTCCCCGGAGAACGGAAGCGCGAAGATCGCGTCGGGGGCGGCTCCTACGCCGAGGGCGTAGCCCGCGCCACCGGTGCCGATCATGCCGATCAAGACCGCTCCCGGGATTCGTCTCGCCTGGAGGACGACCGTGAGCAGCAGGCCGCCGATGGCGAGAAGCACGCGCGGATCTCGGAGGTTCCCGATCTTGAGGGGTACGGGCGGTGCGCGCAGCAGTCCCGTCGACGGATCGACCAGGGTGTCGGCCGGCATGCCGCGTGCGGCACTCACGACCAGGCCGGCCTGATGGAGCCCGAGCAGGAGGAGGAACAGGCCGATCCCGACGCCGAAGCTGTGCTTCATCGAAGGCGAGATCGAGCGCGCCAGCCAGGGGCCCACGCGGAACGCGACGAGCAGCGCGAAGGCGATGCCCGCGAGGAAGACGGTCCCGAGCCGTTCCTGCCAGGTGACGCCGAGGCTCACGAGGCCGAACGCCAGAAAGGCGTTCTCACCCATGTAGGGTGCGACGGCGATGGGCCGGTTCGCCCAGAGACCCATCAGGAGGCTTCCGAACGCCGCCGTGAGGATCGTCGCGATGGTCTCGGGGCCGGTCGGCAATCCCGCGAAGCTCAGGATCGCCGGATTCAGGACGATGATGTAGGCCATCGCGACGAAGGTCGTCGCGCCACCGAGAAGCTCGCGTCGCACGTTCGTGTCGTGCGCCTCGAGCGCGAAGACCCTCTCGAGCATCCCGCGACCATAGCCGCCACTCCGACTTGCGGCGAGCCCGGTGGGCGACGACCATCTCGTGCGTGAGTGCATCGCCCTCCGATCGTCCGCCGCGTACGCCGCCCCGCCGAGCAAGCGCCGAGCGTGCCGTCTTCGTGGTCTCGCCGGACGAGGCGGGCCTGCGGCTCGACCAGGCGGTGGCGAGGAACGTTGCGGCACTTTCGCGGCGGAAGGCGCGTGTCGTGATCGAGCTCGGCGGCGTGTTCGTCGACGGTGCGCGCGTCAAGGTGCTCGGGCGGGGCGTCCGGCCGGGCCAGAGGATCGAGGTGCACGTCGGGGGAGCCCTGGAGCGCGCGTCGGGGGAGCTCGGGGCAGCGGCGCGAGCGCGCGACGCCGCGGGATTGCCGACGTTCTCCGTCGTGCACGAGGACGACGACGTGGTCGTCGTCGACAAGCCCTCCGGCCTGCTCTCGGCACCCACGCCCGAGAGCGATCGCAACAACCTGGCCGACCTGCTCGAGCGTCGCACCGCCCCCCGGTCGAGGCACTGGGTCGTCCATCGGCTCGACCTCGAGACGAGCGGGCTGCTCGTGCTCGCGAAGACGGAGGCCGCGAACCGCGCCCTCTCCGCGGCGTTTCGCGTGCACGACGTCGACCGGCAGTACCTCGCCGTGGTGGACGGGCGCCTGTCCGGCTCCCCGGGCCGGATCGACGCGGCGATCGCCGGACGACCGGCGGTGAGCCACGTCTCGATCCTGCAGGTGCGTGACGCCACGACACTGGTCCGGGTGCGCCTCGAGACGGGGCGCACCCACCAGGTACGGATCCACCTCGAGAGCATCGGGCATCCGGTCTGCGGGGACCCGCGGTACGGCGTCCGGTCCGGCGTCCGGGCGCCGCGGCTCGCCCTGCACGCGGCCGGTCTCGGCTTCGCCCACCCGAGGTCCGGGGAGCGGCTGCGCTTCGAGAGCCCGTGGCCGTCCGATCTGAAGGGCTGGCTGGTCACGCTCTGAGGCCTCTCGGGGCGCCGTCTCCGTCTGGTCGGAACCCGCCGATCTGCTACCCTTTTTTCGATGTTCGATCCGACACTGACCGAGGCACAGGAAGCACTCATCGACACCGCGCGGCGCTTCGCCGCGGAGAAGATCATCCCCGTGGCGGGGGAGTACGACGAGTCGGGAGAGTTCCCCGTCGACGTGTTCAAGGCCGCCTGGGAGGTCGGCCTGATGAACGTGGAGGTCGGGGAGGACTACGGCGGTCTCGGGCTCTCCACGACCGACGGGCGCCTGATCGCCGAGGAGCTCGCCTACGGTTGCTGTGCGATCGCGACGAGCATGATGGCCAACCACCTGGGCTCGCTGCCTCTCATGATCGCGGGCACGGAAGAGCAGAAGAAGCGGTATCTCGGCAGTCTCACGGAAGACTTTCGCTTCTGTGCATACGCTTGCTCGGAGCCCGAGGCGGGGTCGGACGTCGCGGGAATGCAGACCCGGATCACGCAGGACGGCGACGACTGGATTCTGAACGGTCAGAAGCGCTGGATCACGAATGGCGGCAAGGCGGACTTCTACACGGGCTTCGCGACGACCGACCCCGCACTGCGCCACAAGGGGATCACGGCGTTCGTGATCCCGCGCGATCTGCCCGGAGTGTCGACGGGCAAGAAGGAGAACAAGCTCGGCCAGCGCGCGTCGGACACCTCCGATGTGCTCTTCGACGACGTACGTCTCACGAAGGAGAACCTCCTCGGCGCACCCGGGCAGGGCTTCTCGATCGCGATGGAGACATTCGACAAGTCGCGCCCGATGATCGCCGCGCTGTGCGCGGGACTGATCCGCCGATCGATGGAGGAGTCGCGGGGGTACGCCCTGGAGCGGAAGACGTTCGGCGTGCCCATCGCGCAACACCAGGCGGTTCAGTTCATGATCGCCGAGATGGTGATGGCGCACGAGGCGACGCGGATGCTGTATCTCAAGGCCGCATACGAGGTCGACAACGGGATCAAGCGGACGAGCACGTCCGCGATCGCGAAGGCGCTCGGGGCGGATTGGGCGATGAAGTCCGCGACCGACGCGGTACAGGTCTTCGGCGGGTACGGGTATACGAAGGAGTACCCGGTCGAGAAGCTGATGCGCGATGCGAAGCTGCTGCAGATCTACGAGGGTACTTCACAGATCCAGCGGGTGGTGATCGCGCGCAATTTCCTGATGCGGAGCTGAAACGGACCGCCGGGTGCGCGCCCGGGGGTGCATGCGGTGAGGTGGAGTCGGTGGCGCGGCGACGAGAAGATCTCCGGCGAATGCGGCGATGGGTTCTTCCCCTCGCCACGTTGGCGCTCGCCGCGTGCAGCGCGGCACGGCCGGCGCGGCCGCACGACCTGTGTGCGGTCTTTTCGGAGAACCCGGATTGGTACGAGGCGTCGCGGGATGCCGCCGAAGACTGGGGCGTTCCCGTTCCGCTGCAGCTCGCCGTCATCCATCACGAGTCCGGCTTCGATTCGGACGCGCGACCGCCGCGCACGAAGTTCCTCTGGATCTTCCCGGGGCCGCGCCCCTCGTCGGCCTTCGGCTACGGGCAGGTGTTGGACGGCACCTGGGACACGTATCAGGAGAGCACGGGAGAGAGCTTCGCGGACCGCGACGAGTTCGAGGACGTCGTCGACTTCATCGGCTGGTACGGGCACGAAGGAGCGCGTCGATACGGGATCTCACGATCGGATCCCTACGCGTTCTACCTCTCGTATCACGAAGGCCACCGGGGCTTCGTGCGCGGCTCGCACCGAAACAAGACCTCGGTGAAGCGTGTCGCGAGTGGCGTCGCCAAGATGACTCGGCGCTACGCGTACCAGTATCAGACGTGTCGCGAGGACCTCGACGATCTCGTCGACGGCCCGTGGTGGTGGCCGTTCTGAGCGACGGTCAGAGCTTCTGATACCTGCCCTTGCCCACGCGCTTCACCTTCTTTCCGTCCATCCAGCGGGTGAGGGTCGGATAGACCTGGGCGCGACCGCGGGCCTTCACGCCGGGCCGCTTCATGACGTCGTCGACCGTGAAGGTCTTGGGGAGGCCCTTCAGGACCTCGTCCCAGTTCGTCCGCTTGCCCGACGAGCGCTTCTTCGCCGCCCCCCGCTTGGTGCCGGCCTTGGAGCGCCGCCCCGAAGCCCGCCGGCGGGTCGCCGGGCCGGTCCCGGCGATGGCGGCGCGCCATTGCTCGGCCTGCTCCATGAGCTTCTCGAGCTCGGCTTCACGGCGCCGAATCTCGTCCATGACGACGGCGAGGGCACGCTGTGCCTGCTTTTTCACTGCGGCGAACGGATCCGGTGCTGCCATGTCTCTTCTCCTCCCGAGGACGAGTTCTGAAGCGGGTCTGGCCTGCACCGGGCTGCGCGAGTTCGGGTCGAGGAGGCCGGAGACGGCCACGGGCGTGGGCGCGTGGACCGCCGCCCCGGACCAGAAGAGGAGCGTGGAAAGATCGCGAGGGTGCGGAGAGGTGGGCCCGAGCTCGTGTGACCTGGTGCGGAGGGAAGGCTAGCTCAATTCCGGGCGATGTCCAATTTGACGGACTGACAATCCGTGGGGTCCCGGGGAGCGGCTCTCTCTCTCGGCCGGTCGCGGCTCGATCCGGGCGCCGTCGAACGAGGATCCGGAAGCTCTGGCGCTCGACGAAGTCCTGCTCGTCCTCCGGCTCGTACCCGGCCGTCCGCATCTCGTCGAGGATCTGGGCCGCATCGGTCGCGTGGCCGAACCCGCGCTGGAACCACCCGGCGTCCGGCCGGAGGTCGAGGATGGCGATCCGGCCCCCGGGCGCGAGGTCCGTCGCGAGCCGCGCGAAGTACTCGGGCTGGTTCTCGCTGCAGCCGGCGGCCAGCGAAAGGCCGGCGGCCGCGGCCAGGAGGGATGCGCTCGTCCGTCATCTCATCCGTTCCGGATATCGCGGAAACGGCGGGTCGGACAACGCAGGCGCCGGCCTGCGGCCGGTCGAAGCCCGCCAGTGGGGAACCGATGTCTTCGCCTCGCCGTTCGCGCTACACCTGCCGGGATGAACCAAAGGGCACGCTTTTCGGTCGTCTACTACCTCTGGGTCTTCCTTCTGATCCTGTTCCTCGAGTCGATGTTCTTCTCGGGCCCCTCCGTGAAGGAGATCCCGTACAGCGAGTTCCTGACTCGCGTGGGGAAGGGCGAGGTGAAGGCCATCGTCCTGACGCAGGACGAGATCTACGGCGAGATGAAGGGACCGGACGACGACGGGGAGAAGAAGGCAGGGTCGAAGGCCGATTCGATCGAGACGTCCGACACCCGTACTCCGTGGACGCTGTCGTGGGCCGCCCTCGAGGGCTGGTTCGTCGCCAAGAAGAACGAAGCCAAGGAGCTCCAGGCGGAGCGCAAGGCCGCGATCGAGCGCCAGTTCACGGTCATCCCGCTCCAGGACGACGATCTCGTCGAGACGCTGCAGACCCACGGGGTCGAGTTTCGCGCGAAGATCGAGTCGCATTTCTTCCGCAACCTCTTCTTCGACTGGATCATCCCGTTCGGGATCCTGTTCCTCGTCTGGGGCTTCATCATGCGACGCATGGGGCAGGGGCCGAGTGCGCTCAACATCGGGAAGAGCAAGGCGAAGGTCTACGAAGCGGATCCCGAGAACAAGGTCCACTTCGCCGACGTCGCCGGCGTCGACGAGGCGATCGAGGAGACGCAGGAAGTCGTGTCGTTCTTGAAGGAGCCTCAGAAGTTCCAACGTCTCGGGGCGAAGCTGCCGACGGGCGTGCTCTTGGTGGGGCCGCCGGGCACGGGCAAGACACTCCTGGCGAAGGCGGTCGCGGGCGAGGCGGGCGTGCCCTTCTTCAACCTGTCGGGGTCCGACTTCGTCGAGATGTTCGTGGGTGTCGGTGCGGCGCGCGTGCGTGACCTGTTCGCGGAGGCGCGCAAGAAGGCGCCGTGCATCGTCTTCATCGATGAGCTCGACGCGATCGGGCGCTCTCGAGGCGGCCAGCCGGGCATGGCGCAGGGCGGCTTCGACGAGCGCGAGAACACCCTCAATCAGCTCTTGGTCGAGCTCGACGGGTTCGACGGTCGCTCGAACGTCGTGATCATGGGCGCCACGAATCGGCCCGAGGTCCTCGACAAGGCGCTCCTGCGCCCCGGACGCTTCGATCGGCAGATTCTCGTCGATCGGCCGGATCGCGAGGGGCGGCAGGCGATCTTTCGCTTGCACTCGCGGAAGCTCGACCTCGACGACGACGTCGATCTCGACAAGATGGGTGCGCAGACACCCGGCTTCGTCGGTGCCGACATCGCGAACATCTGCAACGAGGCGGCGCTGCTCGCGTCGCGACGCGAGCACGACAAGGTCCAGATGGTCGATTTCCAGGACGCGTTCGAGCGCGTGATCGGCGGGCTGGAGCGCAAGGGGCGGGTTCTGAACCCGGCCGAGAAGAGGATCGTCGCCTACCACGAGTCCGGCCACGCCCTGGTGGGCTACTTCACGCCAGGCACGGACCCGGTCGAGAAGATCTCCATCGTGCCTCGCGGACGGGGGGCGCTCGGCTACACGCTCCAGTCGCCGACCGAGGATCGGTACCTGATGTCGCGGGCGGAGCTGCTCGGGCGGATCCGAACCCTGCTGGGGGGCCGTGCGGCCGAGCAGGTGGTCTTCGATCAGGTTTCGACCGGCGCGTCGGACGATCTCGAGAAGGCGACCAAGATCGCCCGCAGCATGCTCACGGTCTACGGGATGAGCGAGCGCCTGCCGAATCTCTCGCTCGTCGAGCAGGAGGAGGGCTTCCTCGGCCTCGGACCGCAGCAGGCGGCGAGGTCTTCCGAGGTCGAGAAGGTGATCGCCGAAGAGCAGCTGGAGCTCATCCGGCGGAGCTACGAGGAGGCGCAGGCACTCCTCGTGGAGCGACGCGACCAGCTCGAGGCCCTCGCGAGTCGGCTCCTCGATCGGGAGAAGCTCGACGCGAAGGATCTCGAGGAGATCCTCGGCCCGCGACCGCGGCCCGAAGACCCGGCGCAGCCGTGAGCCGGGAACGAGAGGAGGGACCTATCTCGCGTTGCAACGCAGCCGTGTGCCGGCCTTCTTGAGCTTGCAGTCGCCTTCGTTGCCGCCGGTCTGAGCGACCACGTCCGTTCGGACGCTGGAGCCGTGCGAGAGTGTGATCGTCACGGGCGCCTCGAGAGGGCCGAACCCGGTCTCGGTCTCGGTCAGGTCCTTGACCCGGAGATTGAGGCGCCAGACGTCGGGCAGATTCTTCCAGCGCTTGATGAACGCCTTCACTCGGAAGCCGGTGCTGTCGCTCACGCACTTGACGGCCTGTGACGTGGTCGTGCACTCGTCGAGCGTCGCCGTATGGTCGAACATGTTCGAGTCCTGGACCCGAATCGTCACGGTGTTCGTCGCGAGGTCCGCGACGATGTTCTCCGTGTCGTTGTCGTCGATCACGCCGCGGATGAACAGCCTGCCCGGTGTGCGGGGCCCCGGCTGAAAGGCCAGATCCAGGCGCACCTTGTCGATGTCCAACCCCTGGGGTTGGGCCGCCGAGGGGGCCGCGGAGACGAGGAGGGCGCTCAGGGCGGCGCCGGTGGAGATCGCGAGTAGGGTCTTGTTCATGGTCGGTCCTCCCGGGCCCACTTCAGGGCCTTTCGGGGTCGGAAGTCAATCTCTCATCGTGAAACTGGCCCGAAGGGCGAGAAGAACGCTCGATCGACGTCGCACGTGGTCGCGGCCGGTCCCGCGCACGGCCGCGCCGTGCGCGGGACCGGCCGCGCATCCGCCATGGCTCCTGCCGAGGCGTGCCTCAGTAGCGACCTCCCGGACGGGCCCCGCCGAGTTGGACGTCCGAGGGGTACCAGCCCGGAGGCCCGTAGGGGAACCCGTACCACGGACTGCCGACCGCGACTCCCTCGTAGTAGGGGCGACGACGCTCGGGGGGCTCGAACTCGGTGCTCTTGTAGAAGCACCCCGAGTGCCACAGAAGGAGTGAGCCGAGGGCGAGGGCGCCTCCGACGCTTCGCAGCCGCTTCATCGGGGACGCCCGTCGTCGACGCTCACCGGTCCGATTCCGATCGCGGCCCCGCTCGGGTCCTGGAGGATCGCCACGTGGGTCCCGCGGACGAGGACCCGCCCTCCGAGCCTCGTCGCGGTCTCGATCGTCTCTTCCATGTCGTCGACCGCGACGTACGGAAGCCAGTTGGGCTCGACGTTCGGCCACGGGAGCTCGATCACGCTCGCCACCTCCCGGTCGTCCGCCTCGAAGAACGCCTCCTCGACGCGATCGTGGGTGAGCACCTCGCCGACGTCCCAGCCCGCGACGTCGTCGTAGAAGTCCACCGGCACCTCGTGATCGCGGCTCCAGAGCTGAACCCAATGGAAGTCTCCGGCGCGGTCGATTCGAGCGGGAGGGTCGCCTCCGGGAGAGTGGAGGAGGGCGAACGTGGCTCCCTCGGGATCCTGCAGGACGGCGAGGCGACCGCGTGCTCCGATGTCCCGGGGCTCGACGAGGACGCGCCCGCCGTCGGCCTTCGCGCGGGCGGTCGCCGCGTCGACGTCTGCCACCGAGAGGGAGGGCAGCCAGAGATCGTCGGGGGTGTCGGCGTCGTCCGGCGTGTGCCGGACGAGCCCTCCGATGTCCCGTCCGTCGTGGACGATGGTGTCGTAGTGTCCGTCGTCCAGCGGCTCGAACGACCAACCGAACACGGGGCCGTAGAACGCGCGGGCCGTGGCGGGATCGTCGACGAGGAGATCGAACCACACGAACTGACCCGTTCGGTGTTCTCCGGCAGACGGAGAAGGGAGCGCGGGAAGCGACGAGAGCCGTGGTGTGCACGCGACCAGGGCGAGCATCAGAACGGCGGTGCGCCGAAGGAGTCGAGCGGGCTTCATCGCGACCGAGGCTTCCCACGGGAAGGGGGGGAGGGCAAGGGCGTCGCGCTCTCGATCCGTGCCGCGATCCAGTCCAGAACGCGTTCCTCCGCCCAATACCGCACGCTCCTCGGGTGTACGCCCGCGACCCAGCCGACGTGCCCGCCTCGACGTGTGACCTCGAGGTGTACGGCCGCCGAGGCTTCTCGGTCGAGGCGGTCGAGGACGTGTCCGGGGAGGAAGGGATCGTCACGTGCGCTCAGGCAGAGGGTCGGCGTGCGGATCCGGCCGACGAAGCGGATCGAGCTGCAGCGCTCGTAGTAGTCGTCGGCTCCATCGAACCCGTGCATCGGCGCGGTCGCGACGTGGTCGAACGGGTGGAAGTCGACGGCGCGCTTCGCCGCTTCCACGTCCATGCGCTCGCGAATCTCCGGGTAGCGGTCCGCGACGAAGAGCATCTTCTCGCGCAACGTGGGGAGGAACCACCGGAGGTACGTTCGGCCGACGCGGGTCTCCATGTGGCGTGACGCCGCGCCGAGGTCGTAGGGGACCGACATGGTCGCGGCCGCGGCGACCAGTGATTGGTCCGGGTTCTCTCCGAGCCACTTCAACAGGATGTTGCCGCCCACGGAGACCGCGACCGCGACGAGGGTCGTTTCCGGCTCGCGGGCCCGGAGGAGCCGGATCACGAAGTCGGGATCTCCTGTGTCGCCGGAGTGGTACAGTCGCGGCCGCCGATTCGGAATCCAGGTCCACGTGTCCTCGGGGTCGCGCGCACAGCCGCGCAGGTTCAGGACGGTCACCTTCCATCCCCGCGCGCGTGCGAGCGCGGCCAGATGCTGGATGTAGACCGAATACGAGCTCCCCTCGAGCCCATGCATCAACAGGAGTCGCGGGGCGTCCGGTGGACCCGGCACGTGGTCGAGGATCACCTCGTCACCGTCCGGAGTCTCGACGGCCTCGCGCTCGTACTCGACGAGCCTCCGCGACCGGCCTACCTGGCCCCAGACGGTTTGGGCGTGGGGCCCGGGGAGCCACCACGCCGGAGCGAACGAGGCCGGTCTCTTCACCGCTCCCGGGTCAGGAACGGAACGCCGCGCGCAGGTACTCCCGGCGCAGCGTCGCAATGTTCTCGATCGAGATCGCCTTCGGGCACGCGGCTTCGCACTCGCCGTGGTTCGAGCAGTCGCCGAAGCCCTCCGCGTCCATCTGTTCGACCATCGCGAGAGCACGCCTCGTGCGCTCGACGTCGCCCTGGGGAAGGATCTTCATCTGGCGGATCTTGGCGCCGACGAAGAGCGAGGCCGACGCGTTCGGGCACGAGGCCACGCAGGCGCCGCAGCCGATGCAGGCCGCCGAGTCCATCGCATCCTCGGCCATGTCGGTGCTGATCGGTAGGGCGTTCGCATCCGGCGCGGAGCCGGCGTTCACCGACACGTAGCCGCCGCGCTCGATCACCCGATCGAAGGAGGAGCGGTCGACGATCAGGTCCTTCACGACCGGAAACGCGTTCGCGCGGAAGGGCTCGACGGTGATCGTCACGCCGTCGCCGAACTCGCGCATTCGAAGGCCGCAGGTCGTGAGGTGCGTGACCGGACCGTGTGGGCGTCCGTCGATGCAGACGCCGCACGCGCCGCAGATGCCCTCGCGGCAGTCGCTCTCGAAGGCGACCGGCTCTTCTCCCTTCTTGACGAGCGTCTCGTTCAGGTGGTCGAGCATCTCGAGGAAGGAGGAGTCCGGGTCGACGTCGGCCACTTCGTAGTCGACGAGCCGACCGGTGCTGGCTGCATCCGGCTGGCGCCAGATGCGCAGCTTGTACGAGCGGGTCTTCTTGGCGTCCGTCATTTGTAGTTCCGCACGGCCAGGTGGACGTTGTTGAACTCGAGCTTCTCGCGATGCAGCCGAGGCTTCGAGAGGTCTCCGGTGTACTCCCACGCAGCCACGTGAGAGTAGTTCTCGTCGTCACGCACGGCTTCTCCCTCTTCGGTCTGATGGTCCAGCCGGAGGTGGCAGCCGCAGCTTTCGTTCCGGTTGTACGCATCGACGGCGATGAGCTCGCCGAGTTCGAAGTAGTCGGCGACCCGCCCGGCATACTCGAGGTGCTGATTCAGCTCCTCGCCGGAGCCGGCGACGTGGACGTTCTGCCAGAACTCGTCGCGAAGCTCGCGGATCTTCTCCGCCGTCTGGCGGAGCCCTTCCTGCTCGCGAGACATGCCGCACTGGTCCCAGAGCAGGCGGCCGAGCTCCCAGTGGAACTCGCGCGGGGTCTTCTTGCCGCGGGCCGCGAGGAGGCGATCGATCGTGCCGCGCACGTTGGTCTCCGCCTCGTCGAAGGCGGGGTCGTTCGTGTCGTCGAAGCCCGGCTTGGTGTCGGCGAGGTAGTTGCCGAGTGTGTAGGGGATCACGAAGTAGCCGTCGGCGAGCCCCTGCATGAGAGCGCTGGCGCCGAGGCGATTGGCGCCGTGATCCGAGAAGTTCGCCTCTCCCAGCACGTGGAGGCCGGGGATGGTGGATTGCAGGTTGTAGTCGACCCACAGGCCACCCATCGTGTAGTGCGGTGCCGGGTAGATCCGCATGGGCGTCTCGTACGGGCTCTCGGCGGTGATCTCCTCGTACATGTCGAAGAGATTGCCGTACTTTTGCTTCACGTTGTCGCGCCCGAGCCGCTCGATCGCCTCGGAGAAATCCAGGTAGACCGCCAGTCCCGTCGCGCCGACGCCGTACCCTTCGTCGCACGCGAGCTTGGCCGCACGTGAGGCGACGTCTCGGGGAACGAGGTTTCCGAACGACGGGTAGCGGCGCTCCAGGAAGTAGTCGCGCTCGTCCTCGGGGATCTGGGACGGGGGCCGGGTATCGCCCTGCTTCTTCGGCACCCAGATGCGGCCGTCGTTGCGGAGGCTCTCGCTCATGAGCGTGAGCTTCGACTGCGACGGGCCGGAGAGGGGGATGCACGTCGGATGGATCTGCATGAAGCAAGGATTCGCGAAGTACGCGCCTCGCTTGTGGCAACGCCACGCCGCCGTCGCGTTCGAGTTCACTGCGTTCGTCGAGAGGAAGTAGGCCGTGGAGTACCCGCCCGTGGCGAGGCAGACGGCGTCGGCCGCGTAGCGCTCGAGCTTCCCGGTGGCGAGGTTGCGGCAGATGATTCCTTTCGCGTGGCCATCGACCACGACGAGGTCGAGCATCTCGCGGCGGGTGAACATCTTCACCCGGCCGGCGTCGACCTGTCGCATGAGTGAGCCGTACGCGCCGAGCAGCAGCTGCTGGCCCGTCTGTCCGCGCGCGTAGAACGTGCGCGAGACCTGCGCACCGCCGAAGGAGCGGTTCGCGAGCTGGCCGCCGTACTCTCGTGCGAACGGAACGCCCTGCGCGACGCATTGGTCGATGATGTTCACGGAGCACTGCGCGAGGCGGTAGACGTTGTCCTCGCGTGCGCGGAAGTCGCCACCTTTCACGGTATCGTAGAAGAGGCGCCAGACGGAGTCACCGTCGTTCGGGTAGTTCTTCGCGGCGTTGATGCCGCCCTGTGCCGCGACGCTGTGGGCGCGGCGCGGGGTGTCCTGAATGCAGAAGTTCAGGACGTTGTACCCCAGCTCGGCGAGCGTCGCGGCTGCGGCACCGCCGGCGAGCCCGGTGCCGACGACGATCACGGTGTACTTCCGCTTGTTCGCGGGGTTGACCAGCTTCATCTCGAAGCGGTGTCGATCCCACTTCGTCTGGATGTCGCCGTCCGGCGATCCGGAACTCAGCGAGCCATCTACGATCTCTACGTCCATGGGAGACTCACCTACGCGAAGAGGAAGAGGTAGATCGGCATCACGAGGAAGCCGACGGCGATCGCGACCGCGAAGACCGCGCCCGCGGAGTACGCCAGCGGCCGGAGCATCGGGTCGAGAAGGCCGACCGATTGGAACGCGCTCCAGAAGCCGTGGCGCAGGTGACCGCCCAAGAGGACCATCACACCGACGTAGACTACGACCCACGCCGGATTCTTGAACGTCTCGACGACGAGGCGGTAGAGGTCCCGCACCTCTTTGCCGTCGAGCGTCGTCGTGTAGTCGAGGCCGCCGAAGATTCCGAAGCGGAACTGCGCGACGTGCAGGACCACGAACACGAGCAGCACCGATCCGGTGACGATCATGCTCTGCGAGAACACGGTCTGCTTGCTCGGACTGCCCTTGCTCGCGACGACGGTGTTCTGCACCGAGCGGGCACCGGAGTTGTCTCGCCACACCAGGATCGCCGAGACCGCGTGAAGCAGGAAGAGACCTGCCAGCCCGAGCTCGGCCACGACGAGGAGGCCGCCCAGCTGGTGGAGTGCCTCGGTGTACCCGTTGAATGCCTCGCTCCCGACGAAGAGGTTCAGGTTCCCCACGAGGTGGGTGACGATGAACCCCATGAGAGCCAGGCCCGTGATGCCGGTCAGGAGCTTCTTGCCGACCGACGACCAAAGCTGGAATCGCGGCGTACTCATGAGAATATCTTTCTTTTAGCGCTCGGAATCATCATTGCAATTCATCGACGGTGTCGGATTCGCGAAGTATTCGCGCTGATTTCGAGAATTAGGATGCGCCTCCCGTCGTTCGTCATAGGATGAGGGCACCACCATCGGTCCGGTAGGCGGGCCCCAGCACGGCGGCGCATTCAACGCCCCCGAAGAACCGAGGAAAGATGGAGATCATGATGATGAAGCGAGCGAAGACGACGCTGGGGGCGGTGGCCGCTGGCGCCTCCTTGTTGGTGGCGGGCACGGCCGGAGCCATCTCCCATGGCGACATCGTGAAGGGCGCGGTGGACGGTGCGACCGGGGCTGCCGAGGCCAAGGTCGATGGCGCCAAGGAGGAAGCCGCCGGCGCGGTGGCGGACGAGGCGGCCGGTGCGGTCGGCGACGAGGTCGTCGAGGGCGCCGGGATGATGGACAAGGCCAACCAGGCGATCGACCACGGGCAGAAGACCATCCAGGCCGGGTCGGACACAATGGATGCCGTCAAGGGCGGCGGGGTCGTCGAGGGGCTCGGCTCCGGCCAGAAGGCCATCGATTCCGGCTCCAAGACGATCGACGCGGCGTCCGGACTCGTCGGCGACTGAGCCCGGCCGGCGCGATTTCCGCGTCGGCGGGCCCCGTGGCCCCTCGTGGGTGCACGGGGCCCGCGGACGCGGAGTGCGGCGGCCGCTCGCCGTGGTAGGGGCTCCCCATGGCCTACCGGGATCTGACCGTTTCCATCCAGGACGGCGTCGCGCTCCTCACGCTCGACCGCCCGGAGCGTCGCAACGCGTTCTCGGGCGCCATGGGGGAATCGCTCGGGCGCGCGTATCGCGCCTGCGATGACGACGACGACGTTCGCGTCCTCGTCGTGACCGGTGCCGGCGACGCGTTCTGTGCGGGGGCGGACTTCTCCGATACCGGCGGCGACACGTTCGGCGAGCAGGACAAGTCGTCGTTCAGCTCGTCTCCGGTCGATCCGCCGGCGTTCCGGCTTCGCAAGCCGGTGATCGCCGCGGTAAACGGCCACGCGGTGGGGATCGGCTTGAGTCTCCCGATGCAGTGCGACGTCCGCATCTTCGCGCGCGAGGGCAAGTACGGCTTTCTCCATACGCGGCGCGGCGTCCTGCCCGACGCCTACGCCCACTTCACCGTTCCGCTCGCGATCGGCTTCGCCAAGACGGCCGAGCTCTTCCTCACCGGCCGTCGATTCGAAGGCGACGAAGCCGAGCACCTCGGTCTCGCCACCCGAGTCCTCCCGGCGGCCGAAGTGTTGCCCGCGGCGCTCGCGATGGCGCGCGACATCGCGACGAACGTGGCACCGTTGTCGGCATCGGTGTGCAAGCGCCTCCTGTGGGAGTCTCGGACGATGGAGCCCGACCAGATCGAGAGCATGGAGACGGCGCTCCACCACGTCGTCATGGGAAGACCGGACGCGATGGAGGGCGTCCTCGCGTTCCTCGAGAAGCGCGCGCCTCGATGGTCCCTGTCGGTGCCGCGGGACTTCCCCGACCCTTGGCCGACGCCGAAGGGCTGAGGGTCACTCGACGAACTCGGCCGACCCGTCGAGGGAACGCGGCTTGCGTCCGAGCTCCTCTAGGATGCCCCGCGTGCTCACGACGCGCCCGCTGATGGAGCCCGGGTCGCACGTGCACATGGCCATCGCCGCCTCGACCGTGACCTCGAGCGGCTCGACGAGCGTAGGATCGTCGGGGAGAAGACCGAGGGCTTCGGTGCCGGGCGTGCGGACCGCGGCGACCGGATAGAGCGAGTTGACCGAGATCGGCTCGTCCGCGACCTCCGCCGCGAGGCCCGTGCTGAAACGGTCCAGGGCCGCCTTCGTCATGCCGAAGAGCAGGCCACCACCCCCGCGCTGGAACTCGTCGTACTGCTTGGGGATCGGATGCTGGGCCGAGTTGGCGGAGATGTTGAGGATCCATCCCCGGCTCCGCTCGCGCATGCCGGGGAGCAGCCCTTGTGCGAGGTCGAACGGAGCGCGCACGTTGATCTCGAACGCGATGCGGTAGCGCTTCTCGGAGTAGCGCTCGAAGGGCATGTAGTACGCCGCCGAGGCGTTGTTCACCAGGATGTCGACGCGTCCGAGCCGTCCGAGCGCGTCCTCGACGATGCGCCGGCGCGTGAGCGGGTCGCTGAGATCGCCGGGCAGGGCGACGGCCCGGCCACCGAGGTCGCGGATGTCGAGCGCGGTCTGCCGGAGCGTTCCGGGCAGATGGGGGTGGGCGTCCATGCTGCGGGCGACGATGCCCACCTCGGCCCCTTCGGCCGCGAGTCGGCGCGCGATCGCGGCGCCGATCCCCCGGCTGGCTCCCGTCACGAGGGCGACGAGGCCCTCTGCCGATCTCGTCTTCGACATCCGTTCGCGCCCTCGCGTCGCTCTTCATATCAGCCAAGCGCCCAGCGCATCCAGTCCGCGGCTGGCGTGGTCGTGCGGACGTAGAACGGTGTTCCCCCGACGTTTGCAAACCCGTGAACCAAAACGTATCCAGATCGCCTGCGGGTCGGCCCGGCTGGAGAGAGGAGCGCCTTGCTCCCGCGAGGCGGATCGGGCGTCCCGTTCTCTGCAAAAAGACTCGTGATTTCGAGGATGCTCGCATGTCCGGAGATCCGCTCCGCATAGCCCTGCTCACGTACCGGGGGAATCCTCGCTCGGGGGGTCAGGGCATCTACGTGCGGCTTCTGAGTCGGGAGCTCGCCCAGCTGGGCCACCAGGTCGACGTGTGGAGCGGCCAGCCGTATCCGGAGCTTCTCGACGGCGTGAACCTGGTGAAGGTTCCCAGCCTCGACCTCTGGAACGAGAAGGCCTTCTTTCGCTTTCCGACGATGCGAGAGCTTCGGGATCCCATCAACGTCTCGGAGTACGCCCGCACGGTCACGGGGGGCTTCCCGGAGCCGTTCACGTTCGCACAGCGCGTGAAGCGGACGCTCACCCAGATGAACGGGAGCGGGCCGAAGTACGACGTCCTGCACGACAACCAGACGCTCGGTCCCGCGCTCCTCGGCCTGCAGAGCGACATCCCACTCGTCGCGACGATCCACCATCCGGTGACGCGCGACCGGCGCATCGCGCTTCAGTCCGCGCAGGGGATCCGTACGCGCTACGGCTTGCTGCGCTGGTACACGTTCCTGCCGAAACAGCTGAAGGTTTCGCGAGCGCTCGACAGGGTCATGACCGTTTCGGAGGCCTCGAAGGCCGACCTTCAGGGCGAGTACGGGATCGAGAAGGACAAGATTCGGGTCGTCGGGATCGGCATCGACACCGACGTCTTCCACCCGCGGCGCGAGATCCAGCGCGAGGACGAGCTCCTCGTGTGCACGCTCTCGGCCGACTCGCCGATCAAGGGCTTCGTCTACCTGCTCGACGCGCTGGCCATTCTTCGCAAGACGCGGCCGAACCTGAAGCTTCGCGCCGTGGGCAATCCGGGTCGAAAGACGACGACGCAGAAGCATCTGGAGAGCCTCGGGCTCCAGGAGGCCGTCGAGTTCACCGGGAAGGTGGAGGCGGACGAGATCGCGGAGCTCTACGCCCGCGCGACGATCGCCTGCGTGCCGTCGCTCTACGAGGGCTTCGGGCTGCCGGCGGGAGAGGCGATGGCGTGCGAGGTCCCCGTCGTGGCCACCACCGGCGGAGCCCTTCCGGAGGTCGTCGGCCGAGACGGCAAGGCCGGCCTTCTCGTCGAGCCCAAGTCGGGCGAGGCCCTCGCGCGCGCGATCGCGGAGCTCCTGGACGCTCCCGAGCGTCGTCGCGCGATGGGCGAGGCCGGGCGCGCCCGCGTCGAATCCCTGTTTACGTGGCGGCGCGCGGCCGAGCGTCGTGTCGAGATCTACCGCGAGGCGATCGCGGAGCGGAAGAGCCTCGGGTGCTGACGGTCGACTTCGAGCGGCTCGGCCTCGAGCCGGGCGCCCGCGTGCTCGACGTCGGGTGCGGCGGCGGCCGGCACCTTCGAGAGACGCGCCGCATTCCCGGCGTCACCTCCATCGGAGTGGACCTGGGGGCGAAGGAAGTGCAGGAGACGCGCGACGCTCTTCGCGAGATGGACGATCTCGCCTTCGAGCTGGGCGGTGCGACCGATGGTGCGGGCCCGTGGCTCTCGATCCAGGGAAGCGGCTACGAGCTTCCCTTTCCCGACGGGGCGTTCGACTGCGTGATCATCTCCGAGGTGCTGGAGCACCTCGAGCACGACGAGGCGGCTCTGCGCGAGGTATCGCGCGTCTTGAAGCCGGGCGGCACGCTCGCGGTGTCCGTCCCTCGAGAGGGGCCCGAGGCGGTCTGCTGGACTCTCTCGTCCGAGTACCCGAACTCGCCGGGTGGTCACGTCCGCATCTACCGGGGCGAGAAGCTCCCCGACATGATCGAGCGAGGCGGATACGACATCGTGGGCACGCACTACGCCCACGCGCTCCACTCTCCCTATTGGTGGCTCAAGTGCCTGTTCGGGCTCGAGAACGAAGAGGCGTGGCCGGTCAAA
Source organism: bacterium (assembly GCA_030430245.1). GTDB lineage: Bacteria > Desulfobacterota > Binatia > UBA12015 > UBA12015 > VGTG01. The sequence goes on from JAUIFY010000022.1 coordinate 23,205, forward strand.
ATCTATCACCAGTTCCTGGTCTGGGACCTCATGCAGCGTCCGTGGCTCACGCAAGCCCTGGAGTCGATGCTGAACCCCCTGATCGGCAAGAGCGTCGTGTTCTACGCGGTCAAAGGAAGCGCATGATGAGCAACAGGCGGCGGCCCCTCACCACCGACCACTTCGAGGCCACCGGGCGGTGGATCGCGGATCGTCAGGAAGCCGGCGGAGTCCTGCCTTGGGTGCCCGGCGGGAAGTTCGACCCCTGGGATCACGTCCATGCGGCGATGGGGCTCACCCTCGTGCGTCGCTACGAGGAGGCGCGCGCGGCGTTCCGATACTTGACCGAGATCCAGGAGGCCAACGGAGGCTGGGTCGCCGAGTGGAGCGGGGCCGAGATCGTCGACGGCACGTTCCAGTCCAACCACGCAGCGTACCTCGCGACCGGCCTGTGGCACTACCATCTCGCCACGAACGACACCGACTTCCTCGCCGAGATGTGGCCGACCATGCGCCGCGGCATCGACTTCGTCGTAGGGCTCCAGCAGTCGTGCGGCGCGATGGCGTGGGCCGTGAACCCCGTCGGCAAGCCGTGGACCGACCCGCTGGTGACGGGCAGCTCCTCGATTCACGGAAGTCTCGTGTGTGCGATCCGTATCGCCGAGTTTCTGGATCACGACGCCTCGACGTGGCGCGTCGCCCGCGAGCGACTCGCCCTCGTCCTGCAGCGCAAGATCGAACGCTTCGAGGACGTGGACTTCCCGAACGGCGGCCCCGGCCGCCATTCGATGGATTGGTACTACCCCGTACTCGGCGGAGCGCTCCGGGGGCCCGCGGCGCGCGTCCGCCTCCAGGATCAGGAGCAGATCGACGCATTCATCGAAGAGGGCGTGGGCTGCCGCTGCGTCATCGAGAACCCGTGGTACACGGTCGCCGAGACCTGCGAGCTCGTTCTCGCCCTGGACGCGGCCGGGCTCACGACGCGTGCTCAGCAAGTCCTCTCGTGGGTGCAGCCGCTGCGGACGGAAGAGGGTGGCTACTGGACCGGCGTGACGCATCCCGATCGGATCCACTACCCCGAGGGGGAGCAGACGCCGTGGACGGCGGCGACGGTGCTCATGGCCGCCGACGCACTCGCCGACGAGACGGCGACGGCGAGCTTCTTCCGCGACCTCGCGGGGGACGACCTCCAGGACACGCCCCTCGAGGCGGATGCCGACGAGGTCGACGAGAACGAGATCGCCTCGTCCGCCGTGGAGGCGAATCCGTAGGCCCGGCGTTGGGGCTTCGGCCGGATTCGTAGTACCACGGTCGACGCCCATGCGGAGGCCGACCCGCAGCCCGACCCTGCTCGCGTGTTTCGTGGTGGGGGTGTGCGCGGTGGCCTGCTCGGGGGGAGGCTCGGGCGACCCGGGCCCGGCCGGGGAGGACCCCTCGCGCGTCATGCGCGACTGCATCGCGCCGGAGCGACCGCCTTCCCCGTTCCCGTACGACCTCGAGGTCGCCGCCGAGGGGCTCGACCTCGATCGTCCGACCGTCGTGCGTCCGGATCCCGTCGAGGCGGGGCGTTGGTGGGCTCTCGAGCAGGGCGGAAACCTCGTCACCTTCACCGGGGCCGTCGAGCCGACCGTCGTCCTCGACATCGCCGATCGGATCGTGGAGCACCCGAACTTCGAGATCGGCGCGCTGGGTTTCGCGTTTCATCCGACCTATCCCGCTCGCCCGTGGGTCTACGTGACGTTCACCGGACATCCCGAGACGCCGGGCATGGTCGCGACGTTGCAGCTGTCCGCGTTCCCGGTCGGGGAGGACCGGCGGCTCGACGTCGATGGCGAGCAGGTGCTCCTGCGGATCGATCTCCCATCGGAGTTCCACCACGGCGGGACGCTGGAGTTCGACGGGGCCGGCATGCTGCTTCTGAGTCTCGGCGACGGTGGGGTGCGGGAGAACGGGCGGGACCCGACGACGCTTCTCGGCTCGCTGTTGCGCATCGACGTCGACGGCCCGCCTCCCTACGGCATTCCGGCGGACAATCCCTTCGTGGACGACGACGTGGTTCGCCCCGAGATCTACGCGTACGGGTTTCGCAACCTGTGGAAGTTCAGCGTGGACCGCACGACGGGCTCGATCTTCGGGGGCGACGTCGGTGGCGGGCGTTCCGAAGAGCTCGATCGCATCGAGATCGGCGCAGACCACGGTTGGCCGACGTGGGAGGGGACCGTATGCCGCATCGAGCCCTGCGAGACGACGTCCGTCCCGCCGATCGTCGAGTACGGGCACGACGAAGGCCTCGCGGTGATCGGCGGCTACGTCTACCGCGGCGCCGCCCTGCCGGATCTCGTCGGCAAGCTCGTCTATGGCGATTGGCGCGATGCGAAGGTGTGGGCGGTCGATCCCGCACTTCCCGACGCGGCGCCCCGGCTGCTCCTCGAAGCCGGCGAGAGCATGAGCTCGTTCGCCGAAGGGCCCGACGGCGAGCTCTACGTCGTGACGCGGCTCGGGGGGGGCAACCTGAAGCGGCTGGTCGCGAATCCCGGGGCGGGTGCGGACGATCTACCGGCTGCGCTGTCGGATACGGGATGCGTCGATGGCGAGGACGCCACGCGGCCCGCGGAACACCTCCTCCCGTACGAGGTGAACCTGCCCCTTTGGAGCGACGACCTCGCGAAGGACCGCTGGCTCTCCTTGCCGCCGGACGAAGTCGTTCGCGTCGCCGACGATGGGGACTGGGACCTTCCCGTCGGTACGGTCCTCGGCAAGACGTTCCGCGCGGGTGGGCGTCTCGTCGAGACGCGCCTGTTCATGCGTCATCCGGACGGGGATTGGGGCGGGTATACCTATCGTTGGAACGACGCGCAGACGGAGGCGTGGCTTCAAACCGGATCGCGTCTCGTCGCGATCGACGACATCGTGTGGACGGTGCCGACCCGATCGGACTGTTTCGAGTGCCACACGGCAGCCGCCGGTCGAACGTTGGGCCTCGAGACGGCGCAACTCCATCGAGGGGTCGTCGACCCGGCGACGGGGGCGTGGCTCTCGCAGCTCGATCTCTGGTCGGATCTCGGCGTGTTCGACGACCCCGGGGCCCCGGGGCTCGCTTCGGCCGATCGGCTGCGGCGTCCGGACGAGCGCGCGGCGTCGCTCGAATCGCGCGCGCGGGACTATCTCCACGTCAATTGCTCCCCCTGCCACCGACCCGGCAACGCCGGCGTTCCGGCAATGGACTTGCGCCGGACGACGGCGCTGGCCGACATGGGCGTGTGCGACGAAGAGCCTCAGGTCGAGGACGAGACGTTCGACGGGATGCGCCTGCTCGTACCCGGCGTCCCCCAGCAGTCCATCCTGCTTCGGCGCATGACGCGTACGGGAGCGCGTCGGATGCCGCCGCTCGGCACCTCGGTACCGGATCTCGAGGCGATCTCGGTGATGCGGTTCTGGATTCAGGGGCTGACGGGTTGCGAGTGAGCGCTCGCGGGCCCGCGAGCGGGCGCCCTGGACTCTAGCGCCGGCGAAGGACGCCGAGCGTCTTGGTCGTCGGCAGCTCGTCGAAGAGCTCCGACGCGATCGCCTGGCGGTAGATCGTGATCGGGGCCTGACCGCCCTCGTCGGGGTTGGGGAACAGGTCGTGAATCGCGAGGATTCCGCCGTGCGCGACCTTGCCCGCCCAGCGCTCGTAGTCGGTCTGCGCCGCCTCGAAGCTGTGGCCGCCGTCGATGAAGACCATGCCGAGGGGCACGGTCACGAGTCGCGCCGCCGCGGTGCTGCTCGACACCAGCAGGAGGGCGGTGTCCTCCAGTCCCGCGTCTCGCAGGGTCCGGCGTATGATGCGGAGGCTGTCCATCGCGCCCTGCTCGGGGTCGAAGAGGTCGGGATCGTGATAGAGCTCGCCGGGCTGCTGCTCTTCGTTGCCCCGGTGATGATCGACGCACAAGAGCGTCCCTCCCCCCGCCTTCGTGCCGGCGCCGACGTAGACGGAGGACTTTCCGCAATAGCTGCCGATCTCGACGATCGGGCCGATCGGGGCGCACTCGCGCGCCAGATCGTGGAGGCGCATTCCTTCCTCTTCGTCGAGAAAGCCCTTGCAGGCGCGGGCGACCTCGAGGGCGCGCGGGTCCATCCGATCTACCGAAGGCATCCTGGGATCCAATCTGTCGGGCGAGTGGGAAGCAACCGCGTCTACATGTCGCGTGTCGGCGCGAACATCGAGCGCAGCCAGCCCGCGAACGTGTTCTGGGTGAGATAGCGGCGCTCCATCTCGTCCTCGAACTGGTCGTAGGGCTTGTCGCTCTCGAACATCTGCATGCGCGTCACGAACGCGCCATTCGGATCGAGGTCACGGATCGGGCGGGCGGGGTTGCCTGCGACGACGGTATTCGGCGGGACGTCGGTCGTCACGATGGCGCCCGCTCCCACGACGCTGTTCCGCCCGATGGTGACGCCCTTGCAGACCGTCGCACCATCGGCGATCCAGACGTTCTCCTCGAGCTTCACCGGCGCCGTGGGCCCGGGTGGGAAGATCCGATCGTAGAAGTCGTGCCAGTCGCAGTCGGTGATGAACACCCGCTCGGCGATGAGTGCGCCGTCGCCGATCTCGATCGAGCACGCGCTCTTGATGCGAACTCCCGGCGACAGCGCGACGTAGTTTCCGAACTCGATCTTGCCCTCGGTCTCCATCCAGACGACGAGGCTGATGGGCGAGGCGTCCGTCGCCATCGCATGGAAGTGGTCCCCCGCGGTGATGTTTCGGCCGAGCACTTCGATCTTGCGGGGATTGCGGAACACCGGCCTCTCACCCAGTGCGTCGAACTGAGGGTGCAGCACGCGACGGCAGTAGTTGTCGTTCACGCGATCCATCCACTTCTTGAGCCAATAGGGTCGCTGGTCACTTCGCATCGGCGGGCTCCGGCAAGTGACCGAGGTGCTTCTGGAGGCGGCGCGCGAGATCGTCGTGGCCCGTTCGCTGGGCGTCGCGGGCGAGTCGCCGAAGGCGGAGCCAGCCGACGCCCCAGCCGTCGAACGTCGGGTCGGCCGCGATCTGGTCGGCGACCTGGCCGACGAACCCGAGCCACTGCGCGTCCGGGTCGGCATGGAGCGCGCGTCGTGCGTCGAGGACGTTCGCGTACTCGGTGGCGACCCACACGATCGCCTCGCCGTGGGGATGCGACGCGGTCTCGGTCTGAAGCCGCTGGATGCGTTTGCGGGTCGCGGCCGACGCGGCGGCGGCCTCGGGGAGCTTTCCCTGGTCGAGGAGTGCTTCGCCCTCGAGCGCCGCGCCGATCACCTCGAGGAGGGGAGAGGGGCGCCCGGCGAGCGTGCGCGCGGCGTTCAGGGCCTCGGCGGGGCGTTCCTGGAGAAGCAGGAACTCGGGCCACGTCGAGTGCCAGCTCTGGACGAGCGGGTCGGGGATCGGCGTCGCGAAAGCGCGCTCGAGCGTGCGCTCGGCGTCGTCGTCGCGTCCCACGCGGAGGTAGGCGAGTCCGAGCACGGTCAGGTTGTGGACGCGATGCCAGTCATGGCTCGGGTCGAGTCCCTCGCGCGCGGCGAACTCCTCTTCGAGGCGATTGGCCGCTTCCAGCTCGCGTACGGCGTCGGGCCACCGGCCGACGCGGGGGAGCGTGTGCGCGTACATGTGCCGGGCGTGCGGCACGTTCGGGCACGACGTTGCATAGGTCTCGGCGTGGCGGACGGCCTCGTCGGCGCGGTCGAGATTCTCGTACGAGTGCGCGAGATAGTGGTGCGCCGCGAAGTGCCCGGGCACGGCCCGGAGCGCCCCCTCGTAGAACGGAATCGAGGCCTCGTCGCCCCCCTGTCCGCGGCCCCACGGTCCTTCGGAGGCGTTGCCCCGCAGAAGCCACGCTTCGGCATCGGACTCGTCCGACGCGATGAGCGCGTCGAGAGCCCGGCGATGAGCCTCGGCCGCGGCCGCGCGTTCATCGGGCGGGGCGGCGAGTGCGCGACGCTTGGCAGCGTAAGCCTCGACGTGCAGCCTCTCGTGCGCGGATGCGCCTTCCGAGACCTCCCGTGCTTCGGCCAGCGCGGCGTCGGCGGCTTCCTCGTCCTTCATCCCCTCGAGAGCGCGCGCGAGCCCGATCTTGGCCATCGCGAGCTTCGGGTCGTGACGAAGCGACTGGTGGAAGGAGCGGGCGGCCTCGACCCATCGGTAGGAGTGGAGGTGGGCCAGGCCTTGATCATAGAAGGCCTGCGCCTCCTCGGACGGGGTCGAGACCGTCTGGTGCACCCGGCCGATGCCGTCCTGGAGGGTCGTCGCCTTCTCGGTGATCGCCGGGTCGGACTTTGCCGAGAACGGATCACCGTGCGCGCCGGACGCGCTCGCGACCAGAAGTGCGACGCCGGTCGTGGCGAGCAAGTGAAGCGCGCGGCCCATGTCCCTCTTCTTAACCGGCGGCCGCGGCGACGTCACACGCCCGGGGGCTCCGGTTCGGTCGCTCGCTTGCCGAAGAGGTTCAGCTTGTAGCGGCGGATCGTTTCTGGGCCGACCCTTCTGCCGTCGGGAGTCGCGAAGGAGAGGGCATCCTGCGGGCATTGGACCACGCACGCGCCGCAGCGGATGCAGAGATCCGCCCGTGTGATTCGGACCGTGTGGGCGGGCTCGTCCTTCGCGAACACGGCTTCGGGACACACGGCGACGCAGGCCCAGGCGCCCGCACACCGCTCCTCGTCGAGCACGACGGTGAAGTCCTTCTCGTCGAAGATGCCGGCTGCGGCCGTCGGGCTGGACCCGGCGTAGTCGAACGTGAGGATCGCGACCATGGCGGAGGCGGCCGTACCCCAGGCGAGCAGCGCTCCCGCGCTCAGAGCGCCGGTGATGCCGAGTGCGGCGGCGCAGCCGAGGACGCCGCAGGCCGCGAACAGCACCTGCTTCGTGCGTTCGCCCGCAGGAACGCGGTCGAACAGAAAGAACACCGCGAGCGCGAGCGCCCACACGAGGGCGACGGCCGGCCAGCGGTGGCCGCCCGCGACGAGCGCGGTGACGAGCGACATGGGCGTGGCCCACGCCGCCGCCATCTCGAATCGTTCGCGCACACCCCATCGAACGGTGCGGAGCGCGGGCGTCTTGCTCTTTCGCGCGGCGAGATAGGCCGGGATGTCGTCGGCCTCCGCCGGGCCGAAGCGGACGATCCAGCCGGTGCGGCGACGCACCTCCTTGGCCTCGACACCAGTCGCCGCGAGCTGCGGTACGATGACCTCGCGGTGGGCCACCCGGTCTTCGAGTCCGGCGAGCTTGAGGGCCGTCACGACCTGATGGGTCGACAGGTGTCCGCCCGACGACGCGCACCAGACGTTCACGCCGTGGGAGTTGGCGACGACGAGGTGGCCGTCGGTGCCGCGAAGGGCGCGCTTCACCCTTCGGACCGTCAAGTCATAGTTGCCGGTGAGGAACACGGGGCTCATCCCGTCGGGCGTCCCGAGCGTGTAGACGCCGGTGCGGGCGGGAAACGGGACCAGGCGAAATCCCGTGAGCACGATCTCCGCGAGTAGATCGGTCGGGCTCATGGCTGCGTCGCCGCGCCGTTCGTCGCCACGACGATTCCGACGCCCGCGCGGGCGAGGTGGTCGTCGCGTACGATCGTGAATCCGCATTCGCGGACGAGTCCGCTCAGGTCGGGGATCGGGCTCGTCGAGGTCTGCGTGAGCGCGTAGGTGAGGGCGGCGACGGGGAAGCGCGCCACCGCACGCGCGGCGCGGGCGGCCCAGCTCTTCGGCAGTACCTCGTCGGCCACGACGAGGCGGCCACCCCGGACGAGAAGGCGGGCCACGGCGCGCAGGACGTACCGTCGCTCGTCCTCGCTCATCTCGGAGAGTGCGAGCGTCGACGCGACCGCATCGAACGATGCGGGCTCGAACCGATCGTCGATCTCGACCGCGGCCATCTCCCGAAGGTCGACCGTATCCCCGAGGTCGTCGGTTTTGTCGCGCGCGACGTCGAGCATTTCCGGATTCTGATCGATCGCGGTGACCCGGGCACCGCGTGCGGCGAGTGCGCGCGTGAGGTTCCCCGTGCCGCAGCCGATCTCGAGCACCCGCGCGGGCGGGTCGCCTCGGCCGGGAACGGCGGCCGCGGCGACTTCGTCGTACATTGCGTCGACTCCGCCGAGCGACAAGAGCCGGATCCCGGCGTCGTAGCGGAGGGGCGCCGACTCGAGGATCTTCATGTACACGTACGTGCTCATCCCTCGTCTGCGGGAGGCGCGAGAACGCCCTGCTCGAGCAGGTCCCGGAGCAGCCGGCCGCGGGCCGCGCCCTCCGTGCTGCCGGGTTGGACCAACTCTTGAAGGAAGAGGCCGTCGATGCAGGCGAGGAGGATCGTGGCCATCGCGTCGGGTGCTCCTCGTCGGAACTCGCCGGCGCGCTGCCCGTCGCGCACGATCTCCGCGATCGCCTCGCGGGCCGCGTCGAGCGTTCGCGCGAGCCTCTTCTTGCCCTTCGGCTCTCCGAGGAAGTCGATCAGGATCGGTCCCGCCGCCGCCCAGTCGTCGAACAGCGCGGTGATGCCATCGACCAGCGTGCGAAGGCGGTGGCGGGGCGTCCCTTCCTGCGCGGCGAGCGAGCGGAAGAGGTCCGCCTCGTGTCGCAGGATCTCGTTCGCGAGCGCCGAGAAGAGCTCCTCGCGGGTCTCGAAGTAGTGGTAGAGGCTGCTCTTGCCCATCCCGGCCGCCTTCGCCACGCGTGCGAGGCTCGTCCCGCGCATGCCGTGCTTGGCGAAGGTTCGAATCGCGGCGTCCAGGATCTCGCGCCGCTTCTCGTCCGGGTCGACGATCTTGGGCATGGGCTCTCCGTCCGACTCTTTTTCGACGTCCTGGTCGACGAAAAACATACCCCGTGGAACTCCACCGGGTCAAGCCCGTTCTCGACGTCGGCACCGTCCTGCACGACGGACCGTGCCTCGACGTCCGGCGACGTCGACCGCGCCGGGAAGGCTCAGGTCTCTCGTCGCACCTGGCGCGCCGTCGCCTCGAGGTCTCCGAAGCCGGTGTCCTTTCCGTGCGTCGGTCGGAGTGCGTCCAGCGGATCGCGGAGGTCGTCGATGTAGCCCAGCGCGTACGCGCCTCGCGCGTATCCCATGAGGCGCAGTAGCGGCTCGGGAAGATCTCGAGCGACGTCCTGTGGCACCGTCAGGTACTGATTCTCTTCCTGACGAAGCCAGCTGCGGGCGTACGTGACGTTGAGCCCGTAGCGCGTTGCGTCGGACCGGTTCGCGCCGCCGCCGTGGTAGAGGGCGCCCGTGTAGAGGAGGACGGAGCCCGCCGACATCTCCGCCGGCTCGGTGTCCTCGATCGAGAACTGCTTGCGATCCTCGGCCTGGTTGCTGCCGGGGATCACGCGGGTGGCGCCGTTCTCCTCGGTGAACTCCGTCATCGCCCACAACGTGTTGCACTGCACCTCGTAGCCGTTCGGGAACGGAAAGAAGTCGAAGGCCCACTGGTCGCGGTGGATCTGCTGGGCGGTCTCCCCCGGCCCGATGGCGATCACCTGGGTGAGGTGCAGGTGGTAGCTCGTCGCGTCGGCGAGCACGGCCTTCACGGTCTCGAGCACGAACGGGTTCTGCACGACGCCGCGCGACGTCTCGGAGCGGGCGATCAGCCCACCGGTACGCTTCGTCCTGTGACCGCTGAACTCGTCGACGCCGGTCTCGTTCGCGTCGAACCAGGGGCCCAGCTCCTCTCGGATCCGGTCGAACGTTGCGCTCGTCTCGAGGCCGTCGATGACGACGCAGCCGTCGCGGGCGAGGACCTCGGCGGCACGGTCGGGCGAGTCGGTCGGCTTCAGATGCTCCACGGACATGGATCGAATCTCTCTCGAACCGGGGGCCCGACGCAACTCCGAACGAGGGGTGACCGGGACGGGGGCGTCTGGTTCAATTCCGGTCCATGATTCGTGTGACTCGCATCGCGGAGGCGCTCGGGGCCGAGGTCGAAGGCGTCGATCTCGGCGAGTTGAACGACGCCGCGTTCGAGGAGATCGCCGCCGCGCTCGTGCAGCACGAGGTCCTCTTCTTCCGCGACCAGGACCTCTCGCCGGAGGAGCACCGCCGGTTCGCGCAGCGGTTCGGCCCGCTCCAGACGCACGGCGCGTACCCGCACGTCGACGGAGTGCCCGAGCTCACGATTCTCGAGTCGGATCGGGAAAACCCGTCGAAGATCGAGAAGTGGCACACCGACATGACGTTTCGCCGCCGGCCCCCGCTCGGCTCGATCCTGCGAGCCCGCATCGTCCCCGAGACGGGCGGCGACACACTGTGGATGAGCCTCTCGGCGGCCTTCGAAGCCCTTTCTCCGGCGATGCAGTCCTTTCTCACAGGGCTCTCCGCCGAGCACTCGTTCGAGCACGGATTTCGTGAGAGTCTCGCGGAGCCGGGCGGGCGCGAGCGACTCGCGGACATGGTCGCCGCGAACCCGCCGGTGCGGCATCCCGTGGTCCGCGTGCACCCGGTGAGCGGCCGCCGGTGTCTCTTCGTGAACAGCCTCTTCACGACCCACATCGTCGAGCTCACTCGCGGGGAGAGCGACGCGTTGCTCGGGTATCTGTATGCGCACGTGGAGCGGGAAGAGTTCTCGTGTCGCTTCTCCTGGCGCGCGAACTCGATCGCCTTCTGGGACAATCGGTGCACGCAGCATCGCCCGGTGAACGACTATTGGCCCGCTCGGCGTCGCCTCGAGCGCATTACGATCGACGGGGACGAGCCCTACGGGGTGCGGTAGAACGACGAGATCCAGGCCGCGAACTCGATCCGGTCCGTACCGCCGTCGAGGGACCCGACCGCACGCGCGTAGAGCTCCTCCCCGAACGTCTCGCGACGTGTCTCGTAGAGCGCGCGTGCATACTCCGGGCTGAATTCCGGGTGGGCTTGCACGCTCATGACGTGGTTGCCGATGCGGTAGAGTCCGTTCGGGCACGCATCGTTGCCGCCGACGAGCTCCGCGCCGTCCGGAAGCTCCGTCACCTGATCCTTGTGCGAATGGATGAGACGCGTCGCGCGTCGGTCGTGTGGCGCCCAGGGGTACGGCTCTCGAATCTCCGCGCGCTGCACGCCGATCGTCCACCCGCGCTCCGCCGGCTCCGCGCGTCCGCCGAGTGCCCGCGCGACGAGCTGATGGCCGAAGCAGACGGCGAGGAGCTTCTTGCGCCGCTCGTGGAGTCGTCGCACGAAGTCTTCCAGCGGAGAAATCCACGGGAGAGAGTCGTAGACGCTGTAGCGGCTGCCGGTGATCAGGTACCCGTCGCACGCGTCTACGTCGTCCGGGTACTCCTGGCGTTCGACGTCCCAGGCCGCGAACTCGAGGCGGGGGTCGGCTTGCCGCAGCGTCTCGGGAAACATGTCGGTGTACTGGCCGAACCGTGCGAGGTGCGGCAGCACGGAATCGGCCTTGAGGATCCCGATGCGCATCGAGGTCTCATGGTAGCCGCCCGTCCCGCGATGCTGAAGGGCGGACCCCGATGGAGATCCCGGGCACTATGCGGCAGCGGAGGTGGGCAGCGTTCGGGTGTGCCGGCTCGGGCGGCGCGTCACGCGAAGAGCGGTCGCGACCGCGAGGCCGATCGTGAGGATGGCGAGACCTCCGATCGTTGCGAGGATCGCGTCGAGCGGAAAATCCAACACGGCGCTCGAGGCGGCGAGGGCGGTGGGGATCGGAGCGGGGACGGCGGGCAGCGACATCATTCGATTCCTTCTCTCCGGCCGGGATCGTCGCCCGGCCTGGTCCTCGTGTGTGCAACCCCGGTGCCATGGGACTTCGGAGGCCGGGGGGCCGAAAACGGCCGAGGGACCGGGGATTTCACCTCGCGCGGCTGCCCAATCGATGCTGCGGCTGTCGCCTCCGTTGGGCGGTGGGCGGGTGGCGGCGATTCCACGCGGAAGGAAGGGGCTGCTTTCGGACCGGGATCCGTGGCAGGATCGAAGGCGTCCCGGGGCGGTCTCTCCTGGCATTTCCCTTGCGTGTTGCGATCCCCGGGCTGGGAATTCGCGATGGGAGTGGCGACGCGGAAGATCGTCCGCCTCACGTCACGGCGGGCCGTCGAAGCCTCGGTGGCTCTGGGGCTGGCCCTGTGCGCCTGGGGCGGCACGCCGTCGACCGCGGTCGGCTCCGGTCCGCTCGGCGTCCGGACGGTTCGCGTCGACCACGCGAGCTTCTGGTACCAGCGGCTGCCGCGTTGGAACGAGCGCGAGCCGTGGGAGGAGCTCGCGGCGCCTCCTGGATCGAGCCGACGTCTCGAGCGCGCGCTCGAAGACGTTCTTCGTCGCCACGCGCGCGACTTTCCGCAACCGCCTCCGGTGGAGATCGTCGTCCAGGCGCCGCCGCGGGAGAACCTGGATACGCTCGTCGGCTACATGGCGAACCGTACTTCCTACGGGGGGGCGCGGCGCGATGGTCGCACCGTCTACGTCGACGTCAACCAATGCGTGTTCGCGGGGCCCGATCGGCTCAACGACGCGGAGCTTCGAGCGTTCCTGGGGCACGAGTTGGTGCACGCGTATCAGTACGCGACGGGCCGATCGAAGCTCGGTCACCGCGAGATCTTTCGTCGCGAAGTGCTGGCCTACACCTGGGAGCTGGCGCATCTCGAGCCCGACGTACGCTCCGCGTACCGGGGCGACATCTTCGTGAACCTGCACATGTATCGCGAGATGTTGGGGGAGTGATCGCGGTCGGGCCGGCGGGTGCGGTACACTCGCCGGAATGACTTCCCCGGCCGCGCGCGTTCTTCTCCTCTGGCTTCTCGTCCTGCCCGCTCCCGCGTCGGGTGGAGAGAGCCTCGATCCCGAGCCGGACGGGACTCTGCGGTTTCGGATCGTCGATGCGACGACCGGCGAGTCGACCCCGGCTCGGGTCACGGTGATCGATGCGGCGGGCCTCTCGCACGTCGCGCCCGCGGCGGTGCCCGTCGCCGGCGAGTGCACGACGCCGGCGGTCGAGGGGTGGGCGGACGCGCCGCGGGGAGCACTTCCCTCCGCCGGGCTGATCGATCCGTCGAGCGGTGCGAAGGCCTTCTACGCGGACGGACCGATCGCGATGGAGCTGCCCGCTGGTCGGTACCGCGTATCGGTGTCGAAGGGCTTCGAGTGGGAGCAGCGATCGCTTCCGGTCGAGGTGTTCGCAGGAGAGACCCCCGAGATCCCGATCCGGATCTCCCGTTGGATCGACATGCCGCGGGAAGGCTGGGTGTCGGCGGATGCGCATCTGCACATCTCGCGCCCGTCGCGCGCGCATGATCCTCTGGTCGCAGCGTGGATGGCGGCGGAGGACCTTCAGGTGGCAAGTCTCCTGCAGATGGGGGTGCCCGGCGGGATCGTGGGGGCGCGGCAGTACGCCTTCGGGGAGCAGGGGCGGTACCAGGCGAACGGCGTGCTGCTCTCTCCGGGGCAGGAGAATCCGCGGACGTGGATCCTGGGGCACGGGATGGTTCTCGGTGCGTCCGAGTACCTCGATCCGGGCGTCCGCTACCTCGTCTACCAACCCATCTGGCGCAAGGCGCGAGAGCAGGGAGGCGTTTCGGGGTACGCGCACTGGAATCCGCCGGGAACCCTGATCGATGCGCCGACCGGTCTCGTCGACCTGCTCGAGGTGTTGCAGATCGACACCGCGAACTACGAGCGCTTGTACGAGCTCTGGGATCTCGGCCTTCGCGTGACCCCGGTCGCGGGAACGGACTTCCCGTGCATCGGCGATCTTCCCGGGGCCGTGCGCTTCTACGCCCGGGTGGCGTCCCCGGTGACGTGGGAACGCTGGCTCGACGCGGTCCGCCGCGGACGGACCTTCGTGACGAACGGTCCGTTGCTGTCCCTCTCGGTCGGGGGCACCGACGTGGGCGACACGCTTCGTCTCGATGGTCCGCAGCCGGTGCGCATCGAGGCTTCGGTGCGGTTCGACCCGACGCGTGACGACGTGAAGGCTCTCGAGCTCGTCCACGACGGACGGGTCGTGCTCCGCGAGACCGAGGTCTCCGCCCTCGGTCGGATCGAGCTCTCGGCCTCGGTTCCGGTCGCGGAGTCGGGGTGGATCGCCCTGCGGTCCACCGGAGAGAAGCTGGATCGCCGCCCCCACGCCGACCGTCGGCGGGAGTCCGTCGCCCACACCGCCTCGGTGG
>JAUIFY010000338.1 GCA_030430245.1 bacterium
CTCTATGCGGGTGTGTCCGAGGCAGGGGTCTTCCGCTCGCGAGACGGCGGCGAGAGCTGGCAGGTCCTGCGCGGCCTCCACGAGCACGAGACACGGCCGCGCTGGGGACCGGGCTTCGGCGGCCTGTGCGCCCACAGCGTGCTCGTCGACGGCAACGACCCCCGGCGCATCTGGGTCGGGATCTCCGCGGCGGGCGCGTTTCGCTCCGACGACGGCGGAGAGACGTTCCACGCGAAGAACGACGGCGTCTCTCCCGACGGCGAGTTCTTCTGCGTCCACGCCCTCGCGCACGACCCGGCGAACGCCGACGTGATCTTCCGCCAGGACCACCGAGGCGTCTACCGCACGACGAACGGGGGCGACACGTGGGAGGTCGTCGAGAACGGTCTTCCGACCTCCGTCCTCACCGACGAGCATCGATGCTCGTTCGGCTTTCCGGTGGGGTTCGATCCCGCGAGTCGTTCGGCCTTCGTGATTCCGCTCGAGGGAGACTCGTTCCGGTTTCCGCATGATGGCCGGCTCGCCGTGTACCGCACGCGCGACGACGGCGCGTCCTGGGAAGCGTGCGACGAAGGTCTTCCCAATCAGTGCTATACGAACGTACTGCGGGGCGCGCTGGCCCTCGACCATCGCGAGCCGTGTGGCGTGTACTTCGGAACCACCAGCGGAAGCGTCTTCGGGAGTGCCGACTGCGGCGACTCCTGGAGCTGTCTCGCATCCGACCTCCCGAAGGTCCTCTGCGTCGAGGCGTTCGGAAGCTGAGCATGGCAAGGGTGACCGTACGCGTGCCGCGCGTGCTCGCGCAGCTCACCGGGGGCGTGTCTTCGCTCGACGCGGCCGGGACGAACCTGGGAGAGGCCCTACGCGATGTCGCGGCACGGCACCCCGCGCTCTCTCTACACCTCTTCGACGATACCGGAGCCGTCCGTCACAACGTTCTCTGCTTCCTGAACGACGAGGGGGCGCGCGGACGCGCGGCGCTCGATCGCGCCCTGAACGACGACGACACGATCACGATCGTCAACTCGCTCGCTGGCGGGCTCTGACCGCACGCGGGCGCCGATTGCCCGCCCCGCATGCGCATAGTACCGCTTCTGGATCCATTTTCCGCCGTCCGTTCGGCCGGCGCGATCCAGACAACAGGAGAACGGTCATGGCAATTCGCTTCGATGGAAAGGTCGCGGTCGTCACCGGAGCGGGTGGCGGTCTCGGGAAGTCTCACGCACTCGAGCTCGCCCGCCGTGGTGCGAAGGTCGTGGTGAACGACCTCGGCGGAGCCGTCGACGGCACCGGCGGGAACAGCGAGGCGGCCCTGGCGGTCGTCGAGGAGATCAAGAGCGCGGGCGGCGAGGCGATCGCCAACGGCAGCTCCGTCAGCGATCGGGCCGGCGCCGACAAGATCATCCAGGACACCCTCGACGCGTTCGGTCGGATCGACATCCTGATCAACAACGCCGGCATCCTGCGCGACCGGACGTTCAAGAAGATGACGCTCGACGACTTCCGGCTCGTCCTCGACGTGCATCTGATGGGCAGCGTCAACTGCACCCGCGCCGCGTGGGATCACATGGTGAACCAGAAGTACGGACGCATCGTCATGACGACGTCGTCGTCGGGCCTGTACGGGAACTTCGGACAGTCCAACTACGGCGCGGCGAAGCTCGCGCTGGTCGGCTTCATGAACACCCTGAAGCTCGAGGGTGCGAAGTACGGCGTGAAGGTCAACACGATCGCACCGGTCGCCGCGACGCGCATGACGCAAGACATCATGCCGAAGGAGCTCCTCGATGCCCTCCGGCCGGAGCTCGTGACCCCGGCGGTCCTCTATCTCGCGAGCGAGGACGCCCCGGATGGTACGATCGTCGAGGCCGGCGCCGGCTACTACTCGAAGGTGCACATCGTCGAGGGTCAGGGCGTCCACCTTCCCGGAGATGTGACCGTCGACGACGTCGCCGCGAACTGGTCGAAGATCTCGGACATGAGCGACGCCAAGCCCTACAACGCGGGCGGCGACATCACGATGAAGATCGTGGGGATGCTCGGTAGCTGAGCAGGTCCCTCCTCTCCTCCGCACGCGCCTGCAGCCCGAATGCGGCACCCCGGTGCCGCATCCGGGTGGCAGCGCCCCGCGAAAACGCCGCCCCTGCGGCCCCGCTCCGCGGCACGCGAGTTGCGTGATCCCCTTCGGCACGGCCCAATCATCGGGTCCGGAAGGGGAACGCGATGAATCTCACCGAGCGCCTGATCCACTACGGGATCCTCGCCGGAGCCGCCGTGGCCATGGGCTACGAGCGGCTCCGGTACGGAGTCGCCTTCGACCCGCGCGGGAGCGCCCATCACGACGATCCGTATCCCCGCTACCGGAAGCTTCGCGAAACAGACCCCATCCATCGAAGCCCGATCGTCCCGGGCTACGCGCTCACGCGGTACGAAGACGTCGTCGACGCCCTGTCCGACGCCCGCCTCTCGAGTGACGAGCGCCACTGGAAGCACTACCCGAAGATCGCCGCGAGGCGGCGGAAGATGGGGTTCCCCGAGCCCTACAGCGAGGGCGGTACCGGCATGCTCCGGATCGATCCCCCCGACCACACGCGGCTCCGAAGCCTCGTCAGTCGTGCCTTCACGCCCCGGGCGGTCGAACGCATGCGGACGCGCGTCGACGAGATCGCGCGGCAGTGGCTCGAGCGAACGGCGGCCGGGGACACGATCGAGCTCGTGCGCGACTTCGCCGCGCCCCTTCCGGTGACCGTGATCGCCGAGATGCTCGGCGTCCCGCCCGAAGACCACGAGCGCTTCCGCCATTGGTCGGACGAGGGCGTCCGGGTGCTCGGCTTCGCCAACGGCGACGACGTTCGCCGGAGCCTCCTCGCGCAAGCCGAGCTCCGCTCGTACCTGGAGGAGATCGTCGAGCGACGCCGTATCGACCCCCGCGACGACGTGCTCTCGGCACTCGTCGCGGCCGAGGAGGACGGCGACCGGCTGTCCGCGGACGAGCTGTTCGCGCAGACGATGCTCATTTTGATCGCTGGAAACGAGACGACCACGAACCTCATCTCGAACGGAACGATCGCGTTGCTGCGCAATCCCGAACAGATGGAGCGGCTTCGCGCCGAGCCCGAGCTCCTGCCGGCAGCGGTGAACGAGTTCCTGCGCTACGACAGCCCCGTCCAGCTGACCTCGCGCATGGCCCCGACCGACCTCGAGTTCAAGGGCTACCCCGTTCGCAGGGGCGAGCAGCTCGTGCTCCTTCTGGGCGCCGCGAACCGCGACCCCGCCACCTTCACGTCTCCGGAGCAGCTCGACGTCGGGCGCGACGAAGAGCGTCCCCTCAGCTTCAGCCACGGCATCCACTACTGCCTGGGTGCGCAGCTCGCACGCCTGGAGGGCGAGATCGCGTTCCGCGCCCTCCTCGAGACGTTCTCGAGCATCGAGCTCGCGACCGACCGCATCGAGTGGGGCGAGAACACGATCCTGCGCGGACCGAAGAAGCTTCCGTTGCGCGTCCGCCGGCGAACCGGGACGGCGGCGTCCGCGGCGTAGCTTCCGGCCAGAGACCGTACCTCGCGAGCGGGTCAGGACTTCGCGGGGCGGAGATCCTTCGGATCCACCCGGAAGGCGCTTCCCACCTCGTCCTCGAGGGCGAGCGCGTCGGCGAGCGGCAGGCCCTCGCCACGATCGAGGAGGTTCCCCGTCGCGACCACCGCTCGGGTCGGGTTGCTCGCGATCCGGGTCGCGAGCGCCATCGTCTCCGCGCGCAGGTCCGCGTGGGGGAACACGCAGTTCACGAGCCCGATACGCTCTGCCTCGCCCGCGTCCACCCAACGCCCCGAGAAGGTGATCTCCTTCGCCCGGGCGACGCCGATCCGACGCGGGAGAAGGGCCGACATCCCCCAGCGTGGCAGGACACCGATCTTGGCGTGCGTATCCGAGAAGCGAGCGCGCTCCGAAGCGACGATGAAGTCGCACGACAGAGCGAGCTCGAGACCACCGGTGACGCAAGGGCCGCCCACCGAAGCGATGGTGGGCTTCTCGATCCCCCGGAGTCCAGCGCCGGGCCGGGTGAGAGGCGGGTCCGTCAGCTCGGCGAGCTCCTTCAGGTCCGCGCCCGCACAGAACACCGGCTCGGTCGCGGTCAGGACGACGACCTTCACGCTCGGATCTTCGTTCACCTCGCCGGGAAGCCGCTCGATCTCCTGCCGCATGGCCAGCGTCAGAGCGTTCTTCTTCTCCTGGCGATCGATCGTGAGGACGACAACGCCGTGTTCACGACTCCGACGCAGCATCCGGCTCCCCGATCTTCAGCTTCGTATTGTCCCACGAGAGCACGCGCTCGTCGGGCACGATCTCGAGGACGGCCCGGCCCCCGCTGTAGTGCTCCTTCGTGCGCGTCGGCATCGCGGCTCGCGAGGTGCGGAAGGCGGCATACTTCGCATCGAGTAGATCCAGGACGCGTGCGATGCGCTCGGGAGCGTCGACGACGCGAGCTCGCCCATTCAGTTGGACCGCCTTGAGCTCCGCCCAGCGCTCCCCGCTCTCGACGAGGAACGAGACCCGGCCGTCGCGACGGACCCGCCCCACCTTCCTGGTCCTGGCCGGTGTCGCCACGTACACCCGCCCCTCGTCGGTCACGAACCACACCGGCAGGGCGATCGGCATCCCGTCTCGCCGAAGCGTCGTCAGGATTCCGGTGTGCCCCCGGTCGAGGAACGCCGCAGCCTCCTCCTTCGTCATCCGGACGCTCACGCCGTGCGACCCCGATCGTGCGCGAGACCGCGCCGCCTACTCCTCGGGGCCATACTCGATCAGCTCGAACGTCGTGCCCGGATCCCCCTCGGCATAGACCGTGCAGTCACCCCAGCTCTCGGGAATCTTCCACGAGACGTCTTCCTGGTAGTCGAGACGCATCTTACGGCGATCGCACTCGATCGAGAACGCTTCGATCTTGCCATCGACGTCGCGCACGCCGAGTTCGCGCCGCAGGGGACGATGACGCCACACCCCACCGTCGTCGGCCAACGCCGGCGTCAGGACGGCGGGAACGGTGTAGGAAGAGTTGCCGGCTGCGAGCTCTCGGATCTCCTTCGCCGTCTTGCCGTGAACGACCATCGGCTTCGCACCCCCTTCGAGATCCTCGAACGTTCGGAAGAGGTCGATCGCGTCGTGGTAGTGACGTTCGGTCACCCAGCCGTGGAACTTCGCGCCGAGCGCGTTCACGCGGGTCTCCCCGTCGAGAAAGCGACCACCCCCCATCGACGCGCGTTCGATCGCACGGATCGCGGTCGGCTGATCCTCCGCCTCCGCTGCGATGCGGTAGATCAACGTCTGAAGGCGAGCGCCCTGCTTCAGCGTCAGCGGCCCCTCGTCTTCGAGCCCCTGCAGCGTCCGCTTCGCGCCGTCGACGTCGTCTTCGTCGAGAAGCCTCTCTGCCTCGTCGAGCTTGGCGCCCGTCTCCGCCGAGATCGGGGCACCGACGGTGAAGAGCTGTATGCCGCAGACGTCGAACTGCTCCACCGCGGTTCCGTCCTGCTGCGCGGGGCGGAACTTCCACCCCCCGGCCGCAGCCTTGCCCGCCTTCGCGAAGCCGTCGTTCGGACTCACCTCGACCACGCGTGGATCGAGGACCTTGCCCGCGGGGTCGACCGAGACGCACACCAGCGCCCATCCCTCGATCCCCGCCCCCGCGAGCTGCGCCGGAGGCTTGAGCTCCGGCGCATGGGTACGCTTGGCGGGCTCGAATCCGGCATGACCGAGGGCAGGAGCCAGGAGAGCGACGAGGGCGACGATCGCGTGAGAGCCGGAACGCATTCTCTCGGGCTACTTCAGATCACGCACCGGCTTCAAGAGCACGAGAAACGCGACGCCCAGAAGCCCGGCCACGATGCCGCTCGAGAGAAGGGTCACCTGCGGGCCGAACGCGCTCGTCACGATTCCCGCCTGCAGATATCCGAGAGGAGCCGAGAGGAAGAACGCGAGGGAGTACATGCTCATCACCCGCCCCATCATCCGAGGCTCCGTGTTCTCCTGGAGCAGCGCGACGACGTAGTTGATGAAGACGGCGGCGCCGGCGCCCCAGACGAAGAGGAGGGCGGTCGAGACCGAAAGCCGCTCGCTCAGTCCGTACGCCGTCAGGATCAGGCCTCCCGCGACCGTCGAGAGGCAGATCGCGAGGCCGCGTCGCCGCAAGGGAAAGAGCGTGAGCAGAATCGAGCTCACGAACACCCCGCCGCCGAAGCATCCCCAGAGAATCCCGATCCACTTGTCGCCGGCATGCAGGATGTCGGGGACGACGATCGGCACCGTGACCGAGAAGGAGCCCATGAAGAACACGCCC
>JAUIFY010000023.1 GCA_030430245.1 bacterium
GAGCTCGCGTTGGGCGGGCACCGTGTCGAGGAAGCGCGTCTCCCGCAGGGGCTCGAGGAAGAGGCGCGAGACGGACATGCACGCGACGAAGCACGACGCTGCGACGCCCGGCGGGAACCGATGCCCTCGGGCCCACCGCCGCGAGCCGAGGGCGGCGAGCCCGGACAGGCCGGCGGCGACCCCGAGATACAAGGAGAGCGGGTGGACCGGAAGGCTCGGTCCGCCCGCGTCCGGGAGCAGGCCCTGTGCGACGTGGTTCCAGTACGCCTGGCCGTCGGTGGGATAGCGCACCGCCCATGGGGCGGCGCTCGGCTCCCCGAAGCAGCAGCCCCCGAAGAAGCACCCGAAGCGCCCCACGAAGATGGAGAGCCCGGCGACGGGGACGATCGCGTCCAGCACCGCGAGCCCGGAGAGGCGTCCAGCGGACCACGCGGGAACCACCCAGAGAAGGAACGCCGTGGCGAGGAGGAGCCCGCCGCCGATGCGGAGGCCGGCCCCCGCGGCCAGGGTCCAGAACCTCCCGTCGAGGACGGCGTCCCACACCGCTCCGGGGGCGCCCAGCATCGCGTGGAGCCGGGCGCCGCCGAGGGTGAGCAGGGCCGCGATCGAAGGCGCGGCGAGGAGCGGCCAGGACCGGTCGGAGGGGCCGGAGCCGCCCGCGAGGCGGGTGGCGTGGCGGAGGGCCCGGGCGCCGCCGAGCGCGAAGATCAGCCCGGCGGCGCCCCACGCGACCTCGTAGATCGTGATCATCGTGGTCATCTCGATCGGGCCTCGTCGTCAGAAGATCGAGAAGAAATCGATCCCGAGATTGAGATCGATCAACACGTCGACGTCCACGTCGACGTCCACGTTCACCGAGAAGTCCGCCGTGTCCCGGGGCCCGAGGACCGACGTCGCGATCATCATCGCGCCCGGCCGCGTGGCCGTGGCCATCCCGAGGACGAAGGGATACTCGGAGTGCGCGTTGAACGCCGGCGCGTCGACGGTGATCGCGGGCGACAGCTGCACGAGCCATTCGGGCGGGCACCAGGCGATGGGTGGGCTGCAGCTACCCGTCCAATGATAGAGGACCGTCGGATCACCCGTCTGCTGATCGAGCCAGAAGTTCGGCGTGTCGGTGTCCACGTCGAGCTGGATGGTGGGCTGGTCGCCGTCGTCGGGACCATCGGCGATGGTGAGGTGGAGCTTGTCGGCGCCGGTGATCAAGGTCTCGACCGCCGCCGCGGCTCCCTCGTTGCCGTTCCAGACGACGTTGAATCGCTCGAGCGTCGGGGGTGCGGTCCACGCGCTCCACCGGTTCTTGATTCCGTCCCAGGCTCGAGCCCGGAGATCGGTGCGCACACCGTCCAGTCCGATGATGCTCCAGAGCGGAGAGAGGAGCTGCACCGAGTGGCTCTGGTCGAGGTTCGGGAACGCGAAGTGCCCGGTGATCGGGTCGGAGGTCGTCTGCGCGATCGTGATCCACTGGCAGTTGTTGATGCACGCGCCCTGCAGTCCGGGGGGACCGAGGGGGAGCGAGGACGCCCGGTAGAAATGCTGTTGGCGCGCTTGGAGCTGCACCGTCGTCCCCTTCTGCGTGCAGTCGCCGCGAACCTCGTCGAGGTCGTTGCCGCTCATGACGGCGGCCGTCAGGCGGGGGATGCCCCCGCCGGGACAGCCGCAGAACGCCTCGGCCGACGCCGTGGGGCCGAGCAGCGCCGCGGCCGCGGACATCCAGATCCATGGGGTCGATGGTCTCATCAGTTCCCTCCCTTCTTGGCGGCGATGGCCCGCTCGGCGAGGAGGACGCCCCACGAAGCGTCGCGCCCCGCATCGCGATCGAGGAGCGCGCCGAGGAACGGCAGGAGCCCGACCGAGCGGTCGCTGCGCTCGGCGTAGAGAGCGCCGACGCGTGCGACGAGGTCCCCGTCGGAGGCCCGGAGGTCGTCGAGCCGAAGGCCGGCGTCGATCGGGGAGCGACTCCATCCGGCGCCGTTGCGTCGCTCCAGCCGTTTGAACGTGCGGCGGGCGTCCTTCGCGCGCCCGGCCTCGAGCTGCGCGAGCCCGAGGAGGAGCTCCAGATCGTCCTCGTACTCCGTCCCCCGGACGTCGCCCCGGAGGCGACGGACCTCCCGGAGCGCCCGCCGGTGCTCACCCGCGCGCGCGAGGGCCTTGGAGAGCGTCCACGACGCCGCGAACCTCGTCGCGAGCGGGCCGTCGCGCCGGGCGGCGCCCTCCAGGGCGTCGAGATTCGTCGCCCGCCCTCCGGTCGCGAGGGTGACCCAGGTGTGCCCGATCTCCGCCACGTCCCGAGCGAGCGCCACGTCCGACGTCCGGGCTTCGGCGAACCGGGCGCGAGCCGCGTCGCCCTCGCCCGAAGCGAGGGCCAGCCATCCGCGGGCGAGGTCGATCGCGGCGCGGCTGCCGGCAGGCGCCGCCGTGGCGGCTTCGCCGAGGACGTCCGCCGCGGCGGGGGAACGTCCGTTCGAGAAGTGGAGATCCGCGAGTAGGAGGGCGGCCTCGAGGCCGCGCGGTGAGCCGGGGTCTTCGCGACGCACCGCCTCGAGGGCGGCGATCGCGTCGCCATCGGCTCCGCGGGCGAGCGCGAACCGTGCGCGCCGCATCTCCATGGTCGGGGTCGGCGCGGCGGAGGCGATGGCGGTGACGCCGGCCAAGGCGGCCAGGCTCGCGAGCGCCACGCTCGGTCGCCGCCGGCGTGGGGTGGTTCGCGGCGGACCGCTTCGTGGGACGTACGGGGCTCTCATCGGACGATCTCCTTCCTTCGTGCGACCGAGGTCGCGTGCGGATCGCCGTGGCCCGAGGGTGCCGCGGCGCGTGGGGAAGCTCGTGAGGGACGGTCGACGACGAGTCGGTGCACGGAACGTGCCGGCCCATGAGCCCCCGTCCGCGGCACGCGCAAGGGGTGCGCGCGTTGCGCGCCGTGACGGTTCGCTTCGTCCTCCTGCAACGAGCCGTTCCAGGCGCCGGACGAAAATCCACGCCGACGTGGCTCTCCGCGCACCGGGCCGGCGCGACGTTGACACGAGGCCGATGCGGGGCCTACAAACGCCTTCCGTGGTTCGGTCTTTCTCCGACCTTCCGGGAACACACGAAGACTTCGTGCCACGGACCGGTACCTCCGACGATTCGGTCAGCTCGCCGGGCCCCATCGCAGCTTCGGCTGCCGAGCGCGGTGGCGGCGCACCGCGTGCCGCGTCGACGCCGTCGGCCGTCGTCGTCATCCCGGCCCGCTACGGCTCGAGCCGCCTCCCGGCGAAGGCGCTGGCCGACATCGGGGGCAAGCCGATGGTGGTGCGCGTGCTCGAGTGCGCGCGGAGCGCGCGGGGTGTGAAGCGTGTCCTCGTCGCGACCGACGACCATCAGATCCAGCGTGCGGTGACGCAGGCCGGGGGCGAGGCGGTCCTGACGTCGGCCGATCACCCGTCGGGGACCGATCGCATCGCCGAGGTGGCGCGACGACTCGACGACGACGTGATCGTGAACGTGCAGGGCGATCTGCCGTTCCTCGACCCCGGGTACGTGGAGGCCGCGCTCGAAGCACTCGGGCGCCCCGCGGTCGGAGGCGAGTCCGCTCCGGTCGCCACGCTCGCGACGCCGCTCCTCGAAGGGGAGGCCGCGCGGTCTCAGGTCGTGAAGGTCGTCTGCGACCGGCACGGACGGGCGCTGTACTTCTCGCGCAGCATGATCCCCTCCGGGGGGCCGAGGGCCTGCGGCACATCGGGTTGTACGCGTATCGGAGGGAGTTCCTTCTGGAGTTGGCCCGAATGGAGCCCACGCCGCTCGAGAAGCGCGAGAAGCTCGAGCAGCTACGGGTGTTGGAGAACGGCTACCGAATTCAGGTGGCTCAGGTGGAAGCGCAGGAGTCGATGATCGAGGTGGATACGCCGGAGGACCTTCGGCGCGTCCGCCAATGGCTCACTGCCGGACGGGAGTCGGCGGTGCGGGAGCGAGATGGCTGAACGCGGGCGGAAGCGGGAGACGAAGTTCATCTTCATCACGGGCGGGGTCGTGTCCTCGCTGGGCAAGGGGCTGGCGTCGGCGTCGATGGGCGCCTTACTCGAAGCACGCGGCTTGCGCGTGACGATGATGAAGATGGATCCCTACATCAACGTCGACCCTGGCACGATGAGCCCGTTCCAGCACGGCGAGGTCTTCGTCACCGACGACGGCGCGGAGACCGATCTCGATCTGGGTCACTACGAGCGATACGTCTCGACCCGGATGGGCCAGAAGAACAACTTCACGAGCGGCCGCGTCTACAACGCCGTCATCGAGAAGGAGCGCAGGGGCGAGTACCTCGGCGGGACGGTCCAAGTCATCCCCCATGTCACCAACGAGATCAAGGAGCGGCTTCTCGCCGGCTCCGCCGGATACGACGTCGCGATTTGTGAGATCGGCGGGACGGTGGGCGACATCGAGAGCCTGCCGTTCCTCGAGGCCATCCGACAGTTCCGCTGGGATCGCGGTCGCGAGCACGTGCTCTACATCCACCTGACGCTCGTGCCCTACATCAGCACGGCAGGCGAGGTGAAGACGAAGCCCACGCAGCACAGCGTGAAGGAGCTGACGGGCCTCGGCATCTCCCCGGACATCCTCCTCTGCCGGACCGAGCACGAGTTCGACCCGAAGATCAAGGAGAAGATCGCCCACTTCTGCAACGTCGACAAGAACTCGGTGATCACCGCGGTCGATGTGCCGTCGATCTACGAGGTGCCGCTCCGGCTCCACGAGGAGGGACTCGACGAGCGCATCTGTGAGAAGCTCAACATCTGGACCGCGGCGCCGAACCTGAAGCCCTGGCAGAAGGTCGTCTCGACGATCCAGAACGCGCAAGAGACCGTGCGCATCGCGATGGTCGGCAAGTACACGGACCTCACCGATTCCTACAAGAGCCTGAACGAGGCGCTGACCCACGGTGGCATCGCGAACGAGTGCGCCGTCGAGATCGAGCACTACGACTCCGAGCAGGTCGAGGCGGACGGACTCTGCGACGGGATCAAGACGGCCGACGCGATCCTCGTGCCCATGGGGTTCGGCCCGCGAGGGACCGAAGGAAAGATCGCGACCGTCCGGCACGCGCGTGAGGAGGGCATTCCGTATCTCGGCATCTGCTTCGGCATGCAGATGTCCGTCATCGAGTTCGCGCGACACGTCTGTGGCCTCGAGCGCGCGAACTCGACCGAGGTCGATCCCGACACACCGCACCCGGTCATCCACCTCATGTCGGACCAGGAGGACGTGACCGACAAGGGCGGGACCATGCGCCTCGGCGCCTACCCGTGTCAGCTGATCTCGGGATCGATCGCGGCGAAGATCTACGGCAAGCGCAAGATCTCGGAGCGGCACCGGCATCGGTGGGAGTTCAACAACGACTACCGCGAGGAGCTGGAGAAGAAGGGACTGGTCTTCTCCGGACTGTCGCCCGACGGCAAGCTGGTCGA
This sequence comes from bacterium, assembly GCA_030430245.1. Taxonomy (GTDB): domain Bacteria; phylum Desulfobacterota; class Binatia; order UBA12015; family UBA12015; genus VGTG01. The sequence goes on from JAUIFY010000023.1 coordinate 5,442, forward strand.
GATGATCGAGCTCCGGGACCACCCGTGGTTCGTCGCGAGCCAGTTCCACCCCGAGTTCAAGTCGCGCCCGCTCGATTGTCACCCCATCTTCCGCGACTACGTCCGAGCGGGGCTCGACCACAAGACACGGGCGCGAGGCCACCAGCCGCTGCTTCTCTCGAGTGTCGCCGCGGGCTCTCCCGTCCGGTAACCTCCGGGCAGAGGCGACGGTTCCGGGGGCGACATCCCGCTCCCGGCCGGGCGTCCGTTTCGAGAGGGACCATGGCGACGAGCGAGAACAGCGGGACGCCCGACCGCACGGGCGTGTCCATCGGGGCGGTGCCGGTCGGGGCGGGTGCGCCCCTCGCCGTCATCGCGGGCCCGTGCGTGATCGAGAGCCGGGACTCCGCGCTCCGACACGCCGAGAAGCTCGCCGCCATCGCGCGGGATCTCGGCGCGGCGCTCATCTACAAGTCGTCCTACGACAAGGCCAACCGCACCTCGGGAAGCTCGTTCCGCGGCGTCGGGCGAGACGAGGGGCTCGCGATCCTCGCCGACGTCCGCGGGGCGACCGGTCTCCCCCTCCTCACGGACGTGCACGAGAAGGAGGACGTCTCGGCGGTGGCCGAGGTCGTCGACGTTCTCCAGACACCGGCCTTCCTGTGTCGGCAGACGGACTTCATCCACGCGTGCGCGTCCGCCGGGAAGCCCGTGAATCTCAAGAAGGGTCAGTTTCTCTCGCCCTGGGAGATGCACCACGTCGTCGACAAGGCGCGGGAGACGGGCAACACGGACTTGCTCGTGACCGAGCGCGGCGCGAGCTTCGGCTACCAGAATCTCGTGTCCGACATGCGGTCTCTGGTCGTGCTCGGAGAGATCGGCTGCCCGGTCGTCTTCGATGCCACGCACAGCGTTCAGCTGCCCGGCGCGACCGGCACGGCGTCCGGCGGGCAGCGAGAGTTCGTTCCGGCACTCGCGCGCGCGGCGGTCGCGGTCGGTGTCGACGGGCTCTTCCTGGAGGTGCACGAGGATCCGTCGAAGGCGCTCTCCGACGGGACGACCTGCTGGCCGCTGGACCAGCTCGCCGCACTCCTGCGCATGGTCCGAGCCCTCGACGAGGCACGTCGGGAGGCGCTCGCGTGAGCCGGGCGGCGACACCCCCGGCGCCGGCTCGGGACGATGTCGCTTCGGCGCGCCGCGTTCTCGGGATCGAGGCACGCGCTCTCGATGCGATGTCCGAGCGCCTCGGGGCCGAGTTCGCCGAAGCCGTCGGGGTCCTCGCCCGGTGCGAGGGCAAGGTCGTCGTGTGCGGACTCGGCAAGTCCGGGATCGTCTGTCGGAAGATCGCGGCCACGCTCGCCTCGACCGGCACGCCCGCGCTCTTCATGCATGCCGCAGAGGGACTCCATGGCGACCTCGGGCAGCTCGCGCGGGGGGATTGCCTGATCGCGGTCTCCTACAGCGGTACCACCACCGAGGTGGTCTCCATGTTGGCGCCCGCGCGTCGGTTCGGGATTCCGGTGATCGCGTTGACCGGCGACCCGACGTCGGCGCTCGCCCGGGGGGCGGACGTCGCGCTCGACGTGAGCGTGGCGGAAGAGGCGTGCCCGCTGGGACTCGCCCCGACGGCCAGCACGACCGCGACGCTCGCGCTCGGCGACGCGCTCGCGATCGCCTTGTTGGAGCGTCGCGGCTTCAGTCAGGAGGACTTCGGTGCGCTGCACCCGGGGGGTGCGCTCGGGCGGCGCCTGCGTCGCGTCGACGAGTTGATGCACACGGGAGACGACGTCCCGACGGTTTCCGTCGAGACGCCCATGCTCGAAGCCATGCACGTCATGTCGTCGCGCCGCGCCGCCGCGGCGCGCTCGATCGGAGTCACGGCGGTCGTGGATGCGGATGGCGTGCTGGTCGGCGTCATCACCGACGGCGACATCCGTCGCGCGGTCGAGAGCCGCGGCGATCTCCGCTCGCTCGCCGCGGGCGATCTCGGCAGCCATGGTGCGAAGACCGTCCAGGCGGGCGCCCTTGCCGAGCGCGCTCTCGCGCTGATGGAGGAACACTCCATCACGTCGCTGTTCATCGTCGACGAAGCGGGGCGTCCGTGCGGGATTCTCCACCTGCACGACCTGCTTCGCGCGGGAGTCGTCTGATCGGCCCGGTTCTCGGGCGGAGTGAGCGTGCTACCGTCGACGTGTGCTGATAGGAGGCCCTCGTGCATCGAGCACGGATGAGGGCCGCTCTGATCGTCGTGGTGCTCGCGGTACTCACGGGAATCGGATTCTTGATCGGTCGAACGATGGTTCAGCAGCGACGCGCCGACGATGCGATGGCCGAGACGATGTTCGCCCCCGACGTGGCGCAGAGCATTCGGGAGTTCCATCGTGTGAAGGTCGAGGAGGGCCGGACGGTGTGGGACCTCCGAGCCGACAAGGCGGACTTTCTCGACGAGGGCCGGGTCATGGTCGACGTGCCCGAGATCGCCTTCTTCGCCGAGGACGGGCAGTCCGTGCATCTCACCGGGGCGACGGGCGAGGTCACCCTGGAGGGGCCCGAGGTCGGGAGGATCGATCTCCGCGGCGGCATCGAGGTCACCCTGGGGCAGTACCGGCTCGAGACTCCGGAAGCGTCGTGGGTGCAATCGCAGAACGCCGTCGTCGCCACGTCGGGGGTGGATCTGCGGGGGGGCGGGGTCGAGCTCACGGGCGATACGATGGTCGTGGAGCTGGGCAAGCGTCGCGTGCTGGTCGTGGGCGACGTGCGGACCGTCTTGACCAAGATCGAAACGGCCGAGCCCGCGGCGGGCGAGAGCGGGCCCGACGAGTCGGCGCCGGATCGGGAGAAGGACGGGAACCGGGCGTCCGGGGCGACACCGACGGACGCGCCCGCGCAGGAGGGCTCGCGTGACGGCTGACCGGCGCTGGAGACGCGCGTTGATCGCGGCGGTCGTCTGGGCCGCGCTCGGGACCGATGTGGGCGCGCAGCCCCCGGCGCGGGAAGAGGCCGTTCCCGACGACGAGGCCATCGCCGCCGAGGCGGAAGCGCCCGTTCGCGACGGCGCGCAGACCGCGGGGGCGTTCAGCGGCCTCTCGTTCGGATCGGGCGACGAGCCGATCACGGTCGAGGCCGATCGTCTGGAGTTCGACTACGACAAGAACCGGCTGGTCTACCGGGGCCAGGTGCATGTCGTGCAGGGAGACCTCGAGCTCCGCTCGAAGCACCTCGTCGTGCGCTTCGAACGGATCGAGGGCGGCGGGGAGAGTGCGAAGCTGACGCGCGTGGTCGCGCAGGGGGACGTGCTGATCACGCAGGGGGAGCGTCGAGCCTCGGGAGATCGGGCCGTCTTCGACCAGACCGATCGACGCATCGTTCTTCTGGGCGACCCGGTCCTGCGCGACGGGCCCAACGAGGTCCAGGGGGACCGCATCACGGTCTTCCTCGACGAGGGCCGGAGCGTGGTCGAGTCGAGTCCGAAGAAGCGGGTCTCGGCCGTCCTCTTCCCGGGACAGAGTGGGTCGGGAGAGGCGCCGAGCGATCCTCCTCCCGAGGTGCTGCCGTCGCCGACGGCGGGCGGAAAGACCACGCCGTGACGTCGGCCCGCGAGAAGGCGCCGGCGTCGCTCTGCGCGACCGGCCTACGCAAGTCGTACGGTCGCCGCGAGGTCCTCCGGGACGTCTCCATCGACGTGCAGGCGGGGGAGGTCGTGGGCCTGCTGGGGCCGAACGGCGCCGGCAAGACGACGACCTTCTACTGCGTCGTCGGCCTGACCCACCCCGACGCCGGCAGCGTGCGCCTCGGAGACGAGGAGCTGACCAGGCTGCCGATGTTCCGGCGCGCGCGCCACGGCATCAGCTATCTCCCCCAGGAGGCCTCGGTTTTCCGTGGTTTGACGGTCGAGGACAACATCAAGGCGATTCTGGAGACCTTGCCGCTCACGCGGGAGGTCCGCCGCGCACGGCTCGACAGCCTGCTGGACGAGCTCTCGATCGCGCATCTCGCGAAGTCGAAGGCGAGCGCGCTCTCGGGGGGCGAGCGCCGGAGGCTCGAGATCACCCGGGCGCTGGTCATCTCGCCGGCCTTCATCCTTCTGGACGAGCCCTTCGCGGGCATTGATCCGATCGCGGTGATCGATATCCAGAACATAATCGGACAGCTAAAGGAACGGGGGATCGGCGTCCTCGTCACGGATCACAATGTCCGGGAGACGTTGGGTATCTGCGACCGAGCGTATATCCTCAGTGATGGAATGATCCTCGAAGAGGGGACCCCGGAGACGATCGCCGCCAGCGAGAGGGCCCGGGAGATCTATCTCGGCAAAGAATTCAGCCTTTAACACTCAAGCTTCACGCCAAAACGAGCGGTATAGAGAGAACATGGCATTCGAGCCAAAGATGCGTCTGACGACCGGTCTCAAGCAGACCCTGGTCATCACGCCGCAGCTCAAGCACGCGATCAAGATTCTCCAGCTTTCGCGTGCCGACCTCGAGACGCTCGTCACGGAGGAACTCGAGCAGAACCCGACCCTCGAGGAGCTCTCTCTCGGCCAGGAGGACATGGAGGCCGAGCGCGAGAGTGCGACGCCGGACGACCGAATGGGCGAGGTCGTCGATCCGACGAACCAGGAGATCGAGGCTCCGGTGAAGGAGGAGAAGGGCGAGGTCGAGGCCGACTCGAGCATCGGCGACATCAACTGGGAGGAGTACCTCTCCGACTACGCCGCGAACTCGTCGCACGGCTCGATGTCGGCGGGGAGCGGCAACGACTTCGACGAGGACAAGCGCCCGAGCCTCGAGAACACCCTCACGCGGGCGTCTTCGCTCGCGGATCATCTGACGTGGCAGCTGCGGATGGGCGACTTCACGAGCGACGATCGGGAGATCGGCGACGTGTTCATCGGCAACGTCGACGAGAACGGCTATCTTCAGCTCCCCGTCGAGGACGCGGCGGTCGAGGCGGGCGTCGAGGTCGATACCGCTCTGGGAATCCTGCAGCGCATGCAGACGTTCGATCCGCCGGGCGTGCTCGCGCGCGATCTCCGCGACTGCCTCCTGATCCAGCTCGCGCAGCTCGAGCTCGAGGAGCCGGAGCTCGCCACGGCGAGGAGAATCGTCGAGAACCATCTCGACCTCGTCGAGGCAAAGCGGTTCGACAAGCTCGCCAAGGAGCTCAAGATCGGCAAGGACGAGGTCGCGGCGGCGGTGAAGATCATCGCGTCTCTCGAGCCGAAGCCGGGGCGCAACTTCATCACGGAAGAGGTCCGGTACGTCACGCCGGACGTCTACGTCTACAAGATGGATGGCGAGTTCGTCGTGACGCTGAACGACGACGGGTTGCCGAAGCTGCGCGTGAGCAACTCCTACCGTCGGCTCCTCTCCGACGATGAAGGCGGCACCGACGCGAAGAGCTACATCCGGGAGAAGCTCTCGGCCGCTCAGTGGCTCATTCGCAGCATCCATCAGCGCCAGAGCACCCTGTTCAAGGTCACGAACTCGATCGTCCGCTTCCAGCGGGAGTTCTTCGACCAGGGCGTGAAGGCGTTGCGGCCGCTCGTGCTGAAGGACGTGGCCGGCGACATCGGCATGCACGAGTCGACCGTCAGTCGGGCGACCGCGAACAAGTACGTGCACACCCCGCAGGGGACCTTCGAGCTCAAGTACTTCTTCACCTCGAGCATCCGCTCTTCGGACGGGGAGGGCGTCTCGGCCGAGTCGGTGAAGGAGAAGATCAAGAAGATCATCGAGTCCGAGGACCCGCGTCGGCCGTACAGCGACCAGCACATTGCCGAGACGCTGGCGGCCGATAGTATAGAGATTGCACGGCGAACCGTTGCAAAGTACCGCGAGATCATGGGGATCTTGCCCTCGTCCAAACGGAGGCAGATGGCGTGAAGAAGAATGTGGACGTCCCGATCACCGTGACATTCCGGCACCTCGACGCGACGGATGCTCTGCGCAGTCATGCGGAAAAGAAAGTGGCGCAGGTCATCGGACTGGTTCCGGGTGCGACCGACGTCCACGTGATCCTCTCCGCGGCGTCGCATCACCACCGTCAGTCGGCGGAGATCGTCGTCAACGCGACGCACACGAAGTTGACGGCGCACGCCGAGACCGAGGACATGTACGCCTCGATCGATCAGGCTGCCGCGAAGCTCGATCGCCAGGTCCGCAAGCTCAAGGGCCGGGTCGTCGAAGGCTCGCGTCGCGGCGGAACCCGGCGCTCGCCGCCTCCCGCGGCTGCCGGCAACGAGTGATCGGATGTTCGCGCACGGGGCCTGGGTCCGATGACCATCACGGACATCCTCGCGCGTGAGCGGGTCCTGCCCGAGCTGTCCGGTTCGACCAAGGCGGAAGTCCTCGAAGAGCTCGCCCAGATGCTCGACGGCGACGTGCCGGGGATCGGTGTCACGGCGATCGTCGACGTCCTCCGCGAGCGCGAGCGACTGAACAGCACGGCCATCGGCGACGGGATCGCGATCCCCCACGGCCGTGTCTCCAACCTCGAGGACGTGGTCGCGGGCTTCGCGCGCAGCTCGGCCGGTGTCGACTTCGACTCGGTCGATCGCAAGCCGACGCATCTCTTCTTCGTCCTGTTGGCGCCGGACGATGCGGCGGCACTCCACCTGAAGGCGCTGGCGCGTATCTCCCGGTTGCTCAAGGACAAGGACTTTCGCGATCGATTGATCGGCCTCGATACGCGCGACGCGCTGTTCGACGCGATTCTCGCCGAGGACGCGAAGTTCTGAGATGAACACGACCGTCCGCGAGGTCGTCGGGCTGCGCGGCTCTCTCAAGTTCAAGCTCGTCGCGGGGGGGCGCGGCCTGACTCGCGAGATCGTCGCCCCGCGGGTGCAGAAGCCGGCGCTGGCGCTCGCCGGCTATCTCGATCAGATCCACCCGGGGCGGGTTCAGGTTCTGGGCAACGCCGAGATCGGCTACCTACGCCGGCTCTCGAAGGACGAGGCCCGAGAGGCGGTGAACGGAGTCTGCAAGTCGCCGGTCGCGTGTCTCGTCGTGACGAACGGGAACAAGGTGCCCGAGGTGCTCCGCAAGGCCTGCGGCCACCACAAGGTTCCGCTCCTGGTGACCGAGCAGCGAACGAACGAGGCGATCCGCGGGTTGTCCCGGTGGCTCGAGGAGAAGCTCGCTCCCGAGACCACCATCCACGGGGTGCTGCTCCGCGTGATCGGCCACGGCGTGATCCTTCTGGGGAAGAGCGGGGTCGGCAAGAGCGAGGCCGCGCTCGCGCTGCTCGGCCGCGGACATCTCCTCGTCGCGGACGATGTCGTCCAGGTGCGGGAGGCCCCCCAGGGCGCGCTGAAGGGGCGCTGCGCGGACGGTCTGCGCCACCACCTCGAGATCCGTGGGCTGGGCGTGCTCGACGTCGAGCAGCTGTTCGGCACGCTGGCGACGCTCGAAGAGACGTCGGTCGATCTCGCGATCGAGCTCGTGGATGCGAGTGATGCCGAGGACGAGCCCGATCGCCTGGGAATCGAGGACCGGAACATCAGCCTGCTCGGGATCGAGGTGCCCTATCTGCAGATCCAGCTGCGGCCGGGGCGGGACGTGGCGACCCTGATCGAGGTCGCGGCGCGAAGTCAGCAGCTCAAGGCACGCGGGATCCACGCCGCGCGGCGGTTCGTCGCGCAGATGGATCGCAATCTGCGGCGGACGGCCGCGCGGGGACGAGGGTGAACCGTACGCTGCACGTCGCACTGGTGAGCGGGCTCTCGGGATCGGGCAAGAGCACGGCGATCAACGCGCTCGAAGACCTGGGCTTCTACTGCATCGACAATCTCCCCGCGGAGCTCATTCCGAGGTTCATCGAGCTGTGCGAGGGCAGCGAGGAGATGAGCCGAGCCGCGCTCGGGATCGATTCTCGCGGCCGGAAGTTCCTCGACGAGCTGCCGCGTGCGCTCGAAGAGGTGCGCAAGCTGGGGCACCGGGTCGAGGTCGTGTTTCTCGACGCGGACGACGCGGCGCTCGTGCGTCGCTTCAGCGAGACCCGCCGGCCCCACCCCCTGGCGAAGGACGGAGACGTCGCGGCCGCCATCCAGCAGGAGCGGGAGAGCCTCGCGTGGCTTCGCGAGCATGCGGATCGGATCATCGACACGAGCGCCTACAACGGCCACGAGCTCCGTGCCGCGGTGAGGGAGCTCTTCGCCGACGAGGACGACCGCCGGCGTCGCCTGCGGGTGCAGCTCGTCTCGTTCGGGTTCAAGTACGGCCTTCCGGCGGACGCGAACCTGGTCTGGGACGTGCGGTTCCTCCCGAACCCGTTCTACGTCGAGGAGCTTCGGCCCAAGACGGGGCGCGAGCCCGCGGTGAAAGACTACGTGCTGGGGAATCCGACGGCGGTGCGGTTCCTCGAGATGACGCTGGAGTACCTCCGCTTCTCGCTGCCCCACTACGAGCGTGAGGGGAAGAGCTACCTGACGGTGGCCATCGGCTGCACCGGAGGGCACCATCGGTCGGTCGTGTTGATCGAGAGCCTGGCGCGCGCGCTCGAAGACGCCGATGCGGAGGTCTCGGTCCGGCATCGAGACATCGAACGCTGACGCGACGCTTGCTAGGATGAGCGCATGGCAGCTTCCGCAGCCCCTCGAGCTTCGGCTTCGGTCGGCGTCGTCGTCGTCGGTCACGGGCGCTTCGCGGCCGAGATGGTCGTGACCCTGCTCTCCGTGGTGGGGGATCTCGACGGGGTCGAGGGCGTCGCGTGCCGGCCGGAGGCCGAGCGTGAGACGATCCGCGACGCGATCTGCGAAGCGGTGAGGCGGGTGGACGAGGGCGCGGGCGTGATCGTCTTCACCGACATGCTCGGCGACACCGCGACGAACGCGAGTCTCGACGTCGCGCGTGTCCAACCGGCCGTCGAGGTCGTCGCTGGCGTCAACATGCCGATGCTCGTGAAGCTCACGACCGCACGTGTGGGGACCAGCGCCCGCGAGCTCGCGGACTTCATCCTGGCCTACGGGCAGCAGCACATCTGCTGTCCGACCCGGGCGGAGGCGCGGCCCGAACCGGGGCACTCGCGGACGTGAAGCGGACCTACGAGATCGTGAACAAGCTCGGCCTGCACGCGCGCGCCGCGGCTCAGTTCGTGAAGCTGGCGGCGTCGTACGAGGCCGATCTCACGATCGCGAAGGACGAGCAAACCGTGAACGGGAAGAGCATCATGGGCATCATGATGCTCGCCGCTGGCGTCGGCTCGACGATCGAGCTCGAGGCGAACGGGCCAGATGCCGAGGCGCTTCTCGACGCCCTGGGCGAGCTGATCGCCGCGAAGTTCAACGAGCCGAACTGACGGCCGGCTCCCGGCGGAGGCGAACGGAAGGAGCGCCCGTCGTCAGAAGAAGCTCGCGAAGATCGAGTCGGCGAGGAGGAGCCCTTTGCGCGTCAGGGCGAGCCGGTCGTCGCCTGGCTCGACGAGGCCCTCGTCGCGAAGGGCTGCCACGTGGGGAAAGGCCTCGACGAGGGGGGCGCCGAAGCGAGCCTGGAAGTCCGCGGCGGAGAGTCCCCGCGCTTCGCGCAGAGCGAGCCAGCAGAACTCGCCCATGGCTTGCGTGCGCGTCAGTCGCTCGTGCTCCCCGACCCCATGGCCGTCCCGCGCCACGGCGGTGCGGTAGCGTGCTGGATCTCGGACGTTCTGCCACCGAACGCCGTGGGACGCGTCGGCCGCCATGGGCGCGGCCTCCGGCGCGTAGGAGTGTGCACCGGCACCCAGTCCGAGGTAGGGGCCGCCGCGCCAGTAGGCCTGGTTGTGGCGCGCTTCGCGACCCGGTCGCGCGTAGTTGGAGACCTCGTAGCGAGCGTACCCGGCGCTCGCGAGGTGGGCGCCGACCGTCTCGAACATCTCGGCTTCCACGTCCTCCGACACGCGCTGGATTCGGCCCGCCTCGAGGTCTCGGGTGAGTGGTGTGCCGGGCTCGTAGATGAGGGCGTACGCCGAGACGTGCTCCGGTGCGAACGCGACGGCTTCGGTGAGATCCGCCTCGAGCTCCGCCTGGGTCTGGGTCGGGACGGCGTACATGAGATCGAGGGAGAGGTTGTCGAAGCCGGCTTCCCGCGCCGCCGCGAGCGCCGCTCGCGACTCCTCGACCGAGTGGCGGCGTCCGAGCGCCTCGAGAAGTCGCGGGTGGAAGGTCTGAATTCCGAGCGAGAGTCGATTCACCCCGACCGACCGAAGTCCGGTGAAACGATCACGGTCGATCGTGCCCGGGTTGGCCTCGAGCGTGACCTCGAGCTCGGCCGCGACCGGGAAGGCGTCGCGTACGGCCGATAGGATGCGCTCGATCGTCGCGGGTCGGAAGAGGGAAGGGGTGCCTCCACCGAAGAAGACGGTCGCGATGGTCGCTTCGCGGAAGGGGGGGCGCGCCGCATACCAGGTGAGCTCGCCGACGAGCGCGTCCGCGTAGGCCTCCTCCGGCCATTCGCGCGCCGCATACGTGTTGAAGTCGCAATACGGGCAGCGTGACAGGCACCACGGGATGTGGACGTAGAGGCTGGCGGTCGTCTCGCTCACCCTGGACTCGCCGCCCTCCGGCGCTCGCCGCGGGATCAGTACTTCCGCATCAGCGAGACGACGACGCCGCGGATCTCGACGTCGTCCTCGTCGCACAGGATCGGCTCGAACGCGTCGTTCGCGGGCTGGAGCCGGATGCGGCCGCTCGGTTCGCGATGCATCTTCTTGATGGTCGCGGCGCCGTCGAGCACCGCCACGACGGTCTCGCCGCTGTCGGCGGTGCTGCGGCTCTCGACGATGACGATGTCGCCATCGAGAATGCCGGCGTCGCGCATGGACTCGCCGCTCACCTTCAGTGCGAAGCTCTCCTGTTTTCGCACGAGGCTGTCGGGGACGAGTATTTTTTCATTGTCGAGCGTCGCCTCCATCGGCGTGCCCGCGGCCGCCATCCCGAGCAGCGGCAGCTCCACGCTCTCGACGCTCTTGCTCCGGGGCACGACCTCCAGCGCGCGGCTCAGGCCCGAACGCCGGCGGATCAAGCCCTTCCGCTCCAGGTTCGTCAGGTGCTTGTGGACGGTGGCGAGGGAGGTCAAGCCAAAGTGCTTGCCGGTTTCGTCCAGCGTCGGTGCGAAGCCGTGCTGCTGGATGTAGCCGTCGAGGAAGTCGAGCAGCTCTTTCTGCCGCTTCGTGAGGGTCGCGCCAGCGCCGTTGGTCATGGGGCGAAGGCTAGGCGAAGATGTCCGATCGATCAAGCCCGATCGGCCCTATCTCTGGTACTTTCTCACCGCTCTCGTGTGGGCGGACAGGGTCTCGTTGAACTCGTGGCTGCGGTCGTTTCGCGCGACGAAGTACAGGGCCTTGGCTCCCGGCGTGGGGTGGACGGCGGCCTCGAGCGAGGCCCGGCCCGGGTTCGCGATCGGGCCGGGGGGGAGCCCGCGGATGACGTAGGTGTTGTAGGGGGTCGGTCGGCTCAGGTCGCTTCGTCGAATCGGCTTCGACCTGCCGGTGCCGTACAGCACCGTAGGATCTGCCTGGAGAGGCATTCGCAACGCCAGCCGGTTGTGGAACACTGCGGAAATCAGTGGCCTCTCCGACGCGATCGCGGCTTCGGACTCGACGATCGAGGCCAGAGTCGTGGCCTCGTGGATGGTCAGCCCTCGCGCCTCGGCGGCCTGGCGGAGCGAGGCGTCGAACACCTCGAAGAACCGCGCCGTCATCCGGCCGAGGACCTCTTCGGGGGTAGGGCTCTCTCCGAACGAATAGGTGTCCGGAAACAGGTAGCCCTCGAGTCCGTCGGCCGGAACGCCCAGGGAGCGGGCGAACTCCGGATCGCGCGCCAGCTCGCGGTAGCGTTGGGCGGGGCCGAGACCGGACGCCTCGAGGCGGAGCGCGATCCGGTCGGCCGTCCAGCCCTCCGGGAACGACACGAGCTCGAACTTCTGCGGGCCGCTCACCAGCGCTTCGAGGACCTCGCCCGCCGTGGCGCCGCCCTCGAACTCGTACACGCCGCTGCGGACCTGGCGGTCGACCCGCCGCCAGCGCGCGAGCAGCAGAAACGCCTCCGGGCGTACCAGGATTCTCTTTTTCTCGAGGGTTTTCGCGATCTTGGGGAGGCTCTCGCCGTCGCGAATCCGGACCGGCTCGGGCGATTCGAGCTGGGGGCCGCGAGCTTCGAGCGCGCTTCGGACCACGACGAGGCTCGCCGTCAAGCACAGAAGAACGACGACCAGCAAGACTCCGAAGGCGCGGCGGATCATGGCGGGGGACTCGACCGTACGCGCCCATACCGGTCCTGCGACCTGACGCAAACCCGCTAGAAACGGCCCTCGCAGTTGACATTCGTGGAACCAACTGCAAGCAAATTGGCTCGACTTCGAGAGGAGAGGAGGAGGTCACGCTGCGGAATCCATTCGATCCGGCTGCAGCGCGAGCCCGGGGGGGAGGTCTACTCGGTGTCGCGGTTCTGCTGGGAGTCTCGAGCGCGTCGTTGCTCGGCCTCGGCACGACCGCCTACTCGATGGACGTCGCAAGAGGCGAGAATCCTACACACTCTTGCTCCTCCCACGCCGAAGAAGGCGTTTTGCTCGCGGAAGTTCCCTCGGAAGCGACGGTGCTCGACCTCGTCTGGATCGGGCAGTCGGCGCTCGGTGACGGACCCGAACTCGGCGACGGCGAGAAGATCGTCACGGTGCGCAGTGGCGACACGTTTCTCGACCTGCTGGGGCGCAACGGCGTCCCCAAGGGGGAAGCCCTCACCTGGTACCGCTCCTCGCGAGGCGTCTTCAATCTGGCCCGCTTGAAGGTCGGACGGGATCTCACCCTCAGCTTCGGCGATCACGGCGAGCTCACGGGCCTCGAGTACGAGATCGATCGACTCACGGTGTTCCTCGCCGAGCGTGACGGGGACGGCGAGATCGTCGCGCGACGGGCCGAGGTCCCGTCGACGACGGAGGTCCGCGGCCTCGCGGGCACCGTCGCCTCGAGCATCACGGCCGACTGCCTGGCGGCCGGCGTTCCGTCCCGGGTCGTCCGTCAGATGGCGAGCATCTTCGCGAGCAAGGTCGACTTCAAGCACCTTCGGAAGGGCGACGCCTTCCGCGTGCTCTACGAGGTCAAGATCACCGAGGCGGGCGACGAGATCCCGACCGGAAGTCAGGTCCTCGCGGCCGAGGTCGAGACCCGCGGCAAGGCGCACACGGCGCTCCGCACGGTCGGCTCCCAGGGCAACCAGACGTACGTCGACCTCGAGGGACTGCCGCTCCAGAGCGTGCCGTCCGATTCTCAGCTTCGCTATCCCGTCGAGTTCACCCGGATCAGCTCGCGCTTCAGCCACTCACGCCTCCATCCGAAGACGCGGCGGCGCCGTCCCCATCTCGGCGTCGATTTCGCCGCCCCCCACGGGACGCCCGTTCGCGCCGTGGCCGACGGCCAGATCGAGTACGCGAAGTGGCACGGCGGCATGGGCCGCACGGTCCGCATCGACCATGGCCGAAATCTGAAGTACGACTCGATGTACGGGCACCTGACGCGGTACGCCCGCGGCATCAAGTCGGGCAAGCGCGTCCGCCGAGGCGAGGTGATCGGGTACGTCGGTAGCACCGGGCTCGCGACGGGCCCCCACCTGCACTTCTCGCTGGTGCAGGGCAAGCGCTACGTCGACCCCCTGAAAGCCCTGCAGCAGGTTCGCTACGAGAAGCCGGTCCCGGTGACCGGGGACACGTTCGAGAGGCACAAGACGCGCCTCGTCTCCGCCCTGGGCGCGCTCGACCGCGACGGTCCCGTTCGCCTCACGCACTTCGACGACGTTCGCGACCTGTAGGCCTCCCGGGCGGCCCGCATCGCGGGGTGTGCTATACGTCGGCCATGGACGGCATCCACGACATGGGTGGCCTGCAGGGCTTCGGGCGGGTGCCGCGAGAGGCCGAGGGGGGGCCCTTCCACGAGGCGTGGGAAGGCCGCGTGCACGGATTGACGTACGCGCTCTTCGGGCAGGGCATGTTGAACATCGACGCCTTTCGCCACGCGATCGAGAAGCTGCCCCCGAGGAGCTATCTGGAGCTTCCGTACTACGCGAAGTGGGCGCGCGCGGTCGAAGCGTTGATGGTCGCCGCCGGCGTCTTGGATCCCGGCGAGGTCGAGGCCCGGCTCGCGGGGCGATCGACCCCGCCGACGGTCGTGGAGCCGCCCGAGGGCTCTCAGCCGGCGGGCTTCCTGCGAAACGTGGCCGACGCCCCGCGGTTCGCCCCGGGGGACGAGGTCCGGGTTCGGAATCTCCACCCGAGCGGGCATACCCGCATGCCGTCGTACGTCCGCGAGAAGCGCGGAACCGTGGTGCGCGCGCACGGCGCCTACGTCCTGCCCGACACGAACGCCCACGGCCGCGGGGAGTGCCCGGAATACGTCTACGCGGTCCGCTTCTCGGCCCGGGAGCTGTGGGGAGACGCGGCCGAGGCGTCGGCGCCCGTGACCGTGGACTTGTTCGATCACTACCTCGCCCCCGCGTAGACGAGGACGCCCGGATGCCCGACGAGAAGCCCGAACACCATCACGAGCACTCGGAGCACGAGCTTCGTGCCGAGGCGCTCGAGACCCTCCTCACCGAGAAGGGGCTCGTGACCGCGGACGCGATCGACGGGATCATCCGTCTCTTCGAGGAGGACATCGGCCCGATGAACGGGGCGAAGGTCGTCGCCCGTGCCTGGTGCGACGACGGATTCCGCGCGCGCCTGCTGGACGACGCGACCGCCGCGATCGGCGAGCTCGACGTCACGATGCTTCCCGAAGCCCCGATCGTCGTCGTGCCGAACGAGCCCGGCGTGCACAACGTCGTCGTGTGCACCCTCTGCTCCTGCTACCCTTCCGGCCTGCTCGGCATCTCGCCGAAGTGGTACAAGGACCCGGCCTACCGCTCGCGCGTCGTGCGCGAGCCACGGAGGGTGTTGTCGGAGATGGGACTCGACCTCGCCCCGGAGCTCGAGGTCCGCGTGTGGGACTCGAGCGCCGAGCTCCGATACATGGTGCTCCCGGCGCGCCCCGAGGGCTGCGAGGATTGGGACGAGGCGCGCCTGGCGGGCCTCGTCACGCGCGATTCGATGATCGGGACGGCGCTTCCTCGCGATCCATCGGAGGCCACGTGACCGCGCCGTCGCCCGACGCGCAGGTCCCGCGGGTTCTCGACGAGACGGGTCCGGCCGCGCCGCCGCGCGCGAACGGCGAGCTCGTCTTCGACCACGTCTGGGAGGGGCGGCTCTTCGGCGTCACGATGGCCTTGTTCCGGACGGGGGCGTTCGCGTGGGACGAGTTTCGCGAGCGTCTCATCGAGGAGATCGGGGACTGGGAGCGCCGCCATGGCGATGGCGAGGAGTATCGGTACTACGAGCGATGGCTCGCGGCGTTCCAGCGTCTCGTGACGGAGAAGGGCCTCTGTCGCGCGGAGGACCTGGCGAGCCGCCTTCGGGAGCTCGCGGCGCGGCCGGCCGGTCACGATCACTGATCCGTCATCTCCGGATCGCTCCTCCGCGTTTGGCTCGGGGCCCGTCGTTCGGTACCAGCGACCACGTGAGCCGACGGAGCGACAGCAAGAAGGATTGGGAGCCGATTCTCGCGGAGCTCCGGGAGCGTCGCGACGCCGCGACGGCGATCGAGGGCGCCGAGCGCATCGAGCGGCTCATGACCCAGCGGGGCAAGGTCGACGCGCGCCGTCGCATCGAGCTGCTCTTCGACCCCGGAACGTTCGTCGAGATCGGCGCGCTGGCGGGCGGCCGCGACGCTCCCGCCGACGCGCTCGTCGCCGGGATGGGTCGGATCCACGGGCGGCCGGCTCTCGCGGGAGCCGAGGACTTCACGGTCCTCGGCGGCTCGATCGGGAGCGCCGCGATGGCGAAGCGCTACCGGATCTGCGAGCTCGCCGAGCAGGAGCGGGTGCCCCTCGTCTTCATGCTCGATGGTGCCGGTCACCGGCTCACCGAGCGGGAGCACCCGGGACGGACGCCCAACGATCTGTTGAAGCTCGCGGACCTGGGAGGCCAGGTGCCGATGGTCTGTCTGGTCCTCGGAGCGTCGGCGGGCCACGGCGCGCTGACGGCTCCGCTTTCCGACTTCACGATCATCACGGAGTCGGCGGCGATGTTCACCGCGGGGCCGCCGCTGGTGAAGGCGGGCACGGGAGAGGACGTGACGAAGGAGGAGCTCGGCGGGCCGCAGGTCTGCGCCCATCAGGCCGGGGTGGCTCACAACGTCGTGGCGAGTGACGAGGAGGCCATCGCACAGGCGCGTCGCTACTTGGAGTACTTCCCTGCTCACGCGGGGGCATCGCAGCGACGCCGGGAGTCGTCGGACGTCGGACCGCGCCTTCTCGAGGACATGCTCTCCCACGTGTCTCCGAACGCGCGACGGGTGTACGAGATGCGGCCCGTGCTCGAGTGGCTGGTCGACGAGGGGACGCTCTTCGAGGTGCAGCCGACCTACGGAGCCTCGCTCATCACCGCGCTCGGCTTCGTGGGAGGACGAGCCGTCGCGATCGTCGCGAACGATCCCTCGGTCCGATCGGGCTCGGTCGACAGCGCGGCCGGCATCAAGGCGGCGGACTTCATCGAGAAGGTCGGGGCGTTCGAGCTCCCGTTCGTGTTCCTGGCCGACAATCCCGGCGTCATGGCGGGGACCGCTGCCGAGCGGGCGGGCATCCTCAAGTGGGCGGGCAAGATGTACAAGGCGCAGCGCCGCCTTCGCTCCCCCAAGATCCACGTCACGCTGCGGAAGGCGTTCGGGTTCGGGACGTCGATCATGGCTCAGAACCCGTTCGACAAGCAGACGCTCTGCTACGCATTCCCGACCGTGACTCTCGGCGCCATGCCGGCCGAGAGCGGCAGCACCGCGGCGAAGCTCTCGGACGAGGAGCGCGCCCGCGTCGTGGAGGAGCAGACGTCCGGAGCATGGAAGATGGCGGCCCGCATGGGGTACGACGACATCCTCGACCCGCGCGAGCTGCGCAACGCGATTCTGAACGGGCTCTCGATTCTCGACAACCGCTCGGTGTGAGCCGCGGCGCTTCGCTGGCGTCTGCCGCGCTGGTAGCCTGCGGCATGGCCGGACTCCGCGTCGCTGCCTCTCTCCTTCTCGCCACATGGGTCCTGCTGCAGCCGCCGGTCGACGGGAGCGGTGGGGTGGAGACGAGCGCGCCGCTCGGCGCGTGGGTCGTGAACGGACGGTTCGCGACGGCGAAGGCCTGTGAGGAGAACAAGAGCCAGAGCGAGGCGGCAGTTCTCTACGGCCTGTCCCGAGACGCCGACGGTGCGGACGCCGCGCCGGCGGCCGCGGTGGTGATGCGGTCGAAGTGCATCGAGCTCGACGACCTGAAGCGGCGTCTGAACCCGGCACCGCCGTCCGAGTGACGGTGCCGCCGGTCAGTCGGCGCGGCCGATCGGGTTGTAGACGAGGCCCGAGAGCACCTTCGGATAGAAGTAGGTCGACTTCTGCGGCATCGTGAGCTCGGCGCGCGAGATCGCGAGCACGTCGTCGACGCTCGGAGGCGGCAGCAGAACGGCCAGCTCCGTCGCGCCGTTTTCGATGGCCGCGATCGTCTCGTGCTCGTCGTGGGTGTAGGCGAAGCGGTCGGGGGCCACGCCGTCGAGGACGACCTCGTGGAGAAACGTGACGTCGAGCACGGCAAGCTCGGGCGGGCGCCCGTCGAGGTGCTTTCGCGCTCCGGGGCCGGGCTCGAGGAGGAGGCCGCCCGGAATGCCGCGCCAGAGGATGCCCAGGCGGGGGCGGCGCTCGCCCGACGGCTCCGCTTCGAGGGCCTTCCAGAGCTCCAACGGGTCGTCGAACTTCCGAATCGTGCAGCTCTCCTCCCAGCGGGCGAGGAGCTCTTCGTGGGGCGCGGGATCGGCGAGGAGGCGGTGCGTGGGCAGGACGACGAGCCCGGGATCCTTCGTCGAGCACAGGTGCGTCAGGACGAAATCGTACGGCTGGGGCGCCGCGGGGTCTCCGTCCTCCTTGCGGCGCTCGTTCCGGTACGCGAGCGACGTCTCGTAGCGGTGGTGACCGTCGGCGATGTACACCGGCTCGCTCGCGACCTTCTCGGCCAGCTCGGCGAGAAGGGCCTCGTCCGTGATGCGCCACACACGTTGGGTGACCTCGGCGCGGTCGGTGAAGTCGACGATGAGCTCGCCCCGGTCGGTGAGATCCGCAAGCCCGAGCGAGGTCTCGATGAACGTGAAGATCGGGCTCAGGTTCGTGCGGCAGGCGCGGATGAGCTGCATCCGGTCGGCCTTGGGTCCCGCGAGCGTGCGCTCGTGAGGAAGGACGATGCGGTCGTCGAACTCCTCGAGCCGCAGGGCGGTCAGGAGTCCCCAGCGCTCGAAGGTCTCGCCGGCGATCGTGAACTTCTGCGCGTAGAGGTACATCGACGGCGTCTCCTCGCGCGCGATGAGCTCCTCGGACTTCCACCTCTCGAGGAGGTCGGCGGCGATCCGGTACTTCTCGTCCGCGCCCTCCGGCAGGATCACGTGGATCGCTCCCGCGTCGCGTAGCTGCCGCAGCCGCGTGCGTTCGGCCTCGCCGATCACGTCATACGGCGGGGCGACGAGCTCGGCCATCGGGCCGGCCTTGGCGGTGTATCGATAGGGACGGAAGGGGCGGATCGTGGCCACGTGTGCTCCTCAGGCTGATGGGCGCCGGGTGCCTCCGGCAGATCGCACTTCCTTAGCGAACCCCCAGGGGGGCTTCATCCGACCGGGTCTTCCTCCATCTCGAGGTGCAGGCGGTCGCCGTCGTAGGGGTGGGCCGCGAGCACGTCCTCGTCGAGCTCGATCCCGAGTCCGGGCTCGGTCGGTGGAATCACGTAGCCGTCCTCCCACCGGATCGGGGAGCGCAGGACGTCGGCGTGGAAGCCGCCCCAGGTCTCGATTCCCTCGAGGATGAGTAGGTTCGGCGAGCACGCGGCGAGGTGGAGGTTGGCGGCGCCCTCGACGGGGCCGCAGTAGAGGTGCGGCGCGATCTGGGCGTAGTGCGCCTCGGCCATCCCGGCGATCTTCTTCGCTTCGAGGAGGCCGCCGCAGCGGCCCAGGGCGAGCTGCAGAATCGACGCGGCGCCCGTCTCGAGGACGCGCGCGAACTCGTACTTCGTCGTGAGCCTCTCTCCCGTCGCGATGGGGATGCGCGTCTGGCGCGCGACGCGCGCCATCTCCTCGGGACGCTCCGGCGGCGTCGGCTCCTCGAGCCAGAGCGGATCGTAGGGCTCCAGGCGGCGAGCGAGCCGGATCGCGCCCGCAGGAGTGAACTGTCCGTGCGTGCCGAAGAGCAGGTCGGCGCGCGAGCCGACGGCGTCGCGGATCCGCGCGACGAACGCTTCGCAGCGCTCGAGCGTCTCGAGGGACGGCTGACGTGGATCGAACACGGAGTAGGGGCTCGCCGGGTCGAACTTCACGGCCGTGAACCCCTGGCCGACGTACTCGCTCGCCCGCGTCGCCGCCAGGTCCGGGTCGGTGTAGACGTCGGTCGCATCGCCGGGCTTCGGGTAGAGATACGTGTACGAGCGAACCCGCTCGTGCACGAGTCCGCCCAGCAGCTCGTACACGGGCTTGCCGACGGACTTTCCGATGAGGTCCCAGCACGCGGTCTCGAGCCCGCTCAGGACACCGACGAGCGAGAGGTCGGGCCGCATCGAGTAGCCGCGTCCGTAGACCTGGCGCCACATGGACTCGATGCGAAACGGGTCCGCGCCCTCCACGTGCCGCGCGAACACGTCTTCGATCATCGAGACGACGGTGCGTGGCCCGAACGTGTCGCAGTAGACCTCGCCCACGCCGGTGATGCCGTCGTCGGTCGTGAGCTTCAGAAACAGGAAGTAGCGGCCGCCGAAGTGGGGTGGCGGATTGCCGACGACGAAGGTGGCGAGGTCGCGGATCTTCATGCCGACCGCATACTACCGCCGGGTTCGGATTGGGAGCCGCCTCCGCTACGCTGCGCGCCGAGAGGCGACTCCCATGACGGAATCCCGCTGGATCGCACCGGAGCCCGCCCGGCCCGCATCGGCCGGTCGCGAACCCCTCACGTCCGATCAGGTCGCGAGCTGGCGCGAGCGCGGGTTCGCCGTCGTCGACGACGTCTTCCCGGTCGGGGCCGTCGAGGACGCGCGACGGGACGCTCTCGAGCCCTTTTCCGGCGCGCCGCCGTCCGGGCACACGGACTTCGGAAGTCGCGGCCGCCTGGAGTTCCCCGCCGAAAGCGACGCGGTGAACGCACTGACCCTTCATCCGCGCCTGCTGGGCGCGGTCGCACAGCTCCTGGCCGTACCGATCGAGCAGATCCGTCTCACGCAGTCGGATCTCTGGCCGAAGTGGGGTCGGGAGGCGCCGACCGACCACCCACTCGACAACCGCGACCAGCGCATCCACGTCGACTACCCGAACCACACGCTGCTGCACCCGCCCCGGTGGGACGCGCCCGAGGCGGTCGAGCTCATCGTGTATCTGAGCGACGTGGACGAGTGCGGCGGCCCCACCGCGGTCGTGTCCCGCGAAGGTCGCGACGACCCGGCGTACTCCTGGCCGATCGTCCGCACGCCCGGCGTCGGCGCCCTCCGGTGGGTCAACGATCGCGAGAAGGCCGAGGCGTATCTCCGCGACGAGGCGCCGGAGGTCGCGGCGTGGCGCGCAGAGCACCTCTATCCGCGGGAGCGATACGTGCGCTATCGCGTCGGTACGGTGCTGCTCTATCGCCACGACACGTGGCATCGGGGGACGCCCATCGAGCCGGGCGCGCTTCGCCTGGTGCAAAACATGACGTTCCGCACGGCTCCGAGCGAATGGATCAGCGTCCTGCACACTGGTTGGGCGTGGTCGATGTACCGGCGCTCGCAGGTGATGGAGCGGCTCGTCGCGACGGCCTCGGTCGAGCAACGTTGCGTGCTCGGCTTCCCGCCGCCGGGCCATGCCGTGTGGACCGAGGAGATGCTCGAGGCGGTCGAGGCGCGCTACGGACCGCTGGGCTTCGACGTCGGTCCCTACCGAGACGCGAGCGCGGCCCGGAGCGCGGCTTCGGAGACCGGTCCCTCCCGGAGCACGCGCAGCGGGGGGCCGGGGTCGACGAGCGTCGACGGCGTGCCGTGGCGTGGTCCGTCGTCGAGGTAGACGGCGACGGCATCGCCGAAGTACGCGCGCGCCTCGTCGGCGGTGTTCGCTGGTTTCCGGTCGGAGGGGTTGGCGCTCGGAGACGCGACGGGGCGCCCGAGCACCCGAGACAGTCGGCGTGCCACCGCGTCGCCGGACACGCGGCAGCCCGTGCGGCCGTCCCGGACGATCTGCTCGGCGAGGTCGGAGCGCGAGGGGAGGAGCACGGTGACGGGGCCGGGCCAGAGCGCCGCCATGAGCGCGCGCGCCTCGACGTTCACGTCGGTCGTGATCGCCTCGACCATCTCGGCGCTGCCCAGGACGACCGCGATCCCCTTCTCGGCCGGACGGTTCTTGGTGGCGCAGAGTCGCGCCAACGCCGCGGCGTTCGTGGCGTCGCACCCGATGCCGTAGACGGTCTCGGTCGGAAACACGACGAGCTCGCCGGCGGCGAGTGCCGAGGCGGCGCGCGTGATCTCGGCGTCCGTGACCACCGGGCCGGTCAGGCGCCGCGCGCGATCGCGCGGCGGCCGATGTCGCGCCGGAGCTGCATGCCCGGCCAGTCGATCTTCCCCGCCGCTTCGTAGGCGCGCTCGACCGCGTGCTCGATGGTGTCGCCGAGCGACGTGACGCCGAGGACGCGGCCGCCGCTCGTCACGATCGCACCGTCCTCGCTCCGTGCGGTGCCGGCGTGGAACACGTACGAGTCCGCGACGGTCGCGGCCTCGTCGAGCCCACGGATCGTTGCGCCCTTCTCCGGCGTTCCCGGGTAGCCGGGGGCGGCGAGAACGACGCACGCCGCGGGGCGCGGGTCCCAATCGAGCTCGATCTCGTGGAGACGCTCGTCGACGACGGCGTCGATCACGTCGAGCAGATCGGATCGGAGCCGCATGAGCAGCGGCTGGCACTCGGGGTCTCCGAAGCGGACGTTGAACTCGAGAACTCCGGCGCGGCCCCGATCGATCATCAGTCCCGCGTACAGCACACCCTTGAAGACGATGCCGCGCTTTCGGAGAGTCGCGACGACCGGCTCGATCACCGTGGTGGTGACCTCGTCGAACAACTCGCGCGTCACGACCGGAGCGGGCGAGTAGGCGCCCATGCCGCCCGTGTTCGGGCCGGTGTCGCCTTCGCCGATGCGCTTGTGGTCTTGCGAGGTCGCGAGCGGCAGTACGCTGGTCCCGTCCGTGAGCGCGATGAACGAGGCCTCCTCGCCGGGGAGCTTCTCCTCCAGCACGACGCGGGCGCCGGCGTCGCCGAACACCCGATCGCGCATGATGGAATCGACGGCCGCCCGCGCGTCGTGCAGTGTCTCCGCGACCGTCACGCCCTTCCCCGCGGCGAGCCCGTCGGCCTTCACGACGACGGGGGCGCCAACGCGGTCGAGGTAGGCGTGGGCGGCGTCCGCATCGTCGAACGTGCCGTACGCGGCGGTGCGGACCCCGGCTTCGTCGAGCAGGTCCTTCGTGAAGGCCTTGCTCGCTTCGAGCTGCGCTCCGGCCCGGTTCGGACCGAACGCCCGGAGACCGCGGCGTTCCAGCTCATCGACGAGTCCGGCCGTGAGGGGCGCCTCGGGCCCGACCACGGTGAGGTCGATCTTCTCGCGCTCCGCCAGGTCCGCCAGACCCTTCACGTCGTCGGCGCCGACCGGCAGACACTCCGCGTCCGCGGCGATGCCGGCGTTGCCGGGCGCACAGAGGATGCGCCCCACCCGCGGCGATGCCCGGAGCTTCCACACGAGCGCGTGCTCGCGCCCACCTCCGCCTACGACGAGAACGTCCGTCATGGTCAGTGTCGGAAGTGGCGAGCGCCGGTCAGGACCATCGCGGCGCCCCGGGCGTCGGCCGCCGCCACGGCGTCGTCGTCCTTCACGCTGCCCCCGGGTTGAACGATCGCGGTCGCGCCCGCGTCGAGTGCCAGCTGGACGCCGTCGGGAAACGGAAAGAACGCGTCGCTCGCGAGCACGCTGCCTCGCAGGTTCAGGTCTCGACGCCGCGCCTTCTCGATCGCGATCCGGACCGCATCGACCCGGGACGTCTGCCCCCCGCCGACGCCGAGGGTCCGGTCGGGTCCGGCGAGGACGACGGCGTTCGATTTCACGTGCTTCACGACGCGCCAGCCGAAGGCCATGGCCGCGAGCTCGTCGCCGGAAGGGGGGCGCGCGGACGCGACCTTCGAGGCCGCGAGGTCCTCGAGGGCCGTATCCCGGTCCTGGACGAGGAAGCCGCCCGCGACTCCCCGGATGTCCAGCTCCTCGCTCGGCATCCGGTCGCGGTGCCAGCGCATGAGGCGGCGGTTCTTCTTCTTTCGGAGGAGGGCGAGGGCGTCCTCGCTGAAGTCCGGTGCGATCAGGACTTCGCTGAAGATCTCGTCGACCGTCTCGGCGAGCGGCAGGTCCCACGTGCGATTCGAGACGATGATGCCACCGAACGGGGACTCCGGGTCCGTCTCGAACGCTTTCTGGTAGGCATCGCGCGGCGAGTCGCCCGCACCGACGCCGCAGGGCGTGTTGTGCTTGAGAATCGCGACGACGGCGCGGGGATCGTCCGCGAACTCCATCATCAGGCGAAGGGCGGAGTCGATGTCGACGATGTTGTTGAACGAGAGCTCCTTGCCGTGGAGCTGCTCCAGGATTTCGGAGAAGTCGCCGAAGAGCGCGGCCTTCTGGTGGGGGTTCTCGCCGTAGCGGAGGTGCGCCTCGCGGGTGAGCTGGAGGTGCATGGTCTCTCCGAACGGCGCGTCCTCGCTCTTCTCTCGCGCGCCGAGATAGTCGGCGATCATGCCGTCGTACGCGGCCGTCGCCCGGAAGACCTGCTTGGCGAGTCGCGTGCGGGTCTCGAGGGTCGTCGCCCCGCCGTTCGCGAGCATCTCGTCGAGGACCACGGCGTAGTCGGCGGGGTCGGTGAGGACGGTCACCGCGGCGTGGTTCTTGGCGGCGGAGCGGACCATCGACGGCCCGCCGATGTCGATGTTCTCGATCGCCTCCTCGAACGTGCACCCGCGCGACGTGACCTCCTCGAACGGGTAGAGGTTCACGCAGACGAGATCGATGGGCGGGATGCCGTGCTCCTCCATCGCGGCGACGTGCTCGGCCAGATCGCGTCGGCCGAGAAGTCCGCCGTGGATCTTCGGGTGAAGCGTCTTCACGCGTCCGTCGAGCATCTCGGGGAAGCCCGTGTGCTCGGCGACCTCCTTGACCTCGAGTCCGGCGTCGCGCAGCATCTTGGCCGTCCCTCCCGTCGAGAGGAGCTCCACGCCGTGCTGGGCGAGTCCCTTGCCGAGCTCGACGACGCCGGCCTTGTCGCTGACCGAGAGGAGAGCCCGGCGGATCGGTGTGTTGTCGCTCATGCGTTCCTTCCTTCGTATTGACGTGGAATGTCGCGCGAGACGCGCGTCAGAAGCTCGTAGCTGATCGTGCCGGCCTTCGTCGCGAGGTCGCCGGCGTCGATCCCGGAGGTGCCTCCCCAGAGGGTGACCTCGTCGCCGATGCGCGGGTCGGGGACGTCGGTCACGTCGATCGTCGTGTGATCCATCGAGATCGCCCCGACGACGGGGGCGCGATGGCCGCGTACGGAGACCTCGGCCCGGTTGGAGAGAGCGCGGGGGTACCCCTGGCCGTAGCCGATCGCCAGCACGGCCAGTCGGCTCGGGCGTCGGGTCTCGAACGTCCAGCCGTAGCCGACGCCGGCGCCCGACGGCGCGTCTTTCACGTGCAAGATTTTGGTCTTGAACTCCATCACGGGCCTGAGGTCGAGGGCGCTCCCGGGGCTGCGGCCATCCGTCTGCGGATGGCACCCGTATAGCAAGAGGCCCGGGCGGACCATGTCGAGATGGGTTCGGGCATCCGCCAGCATCCCGGCGCTGTTCGCCAGATGTCGGATGCCCGGCCGAACGCCGGCGGCCTCGATCGTGCGAAGGATGGCCCGGAAGTCCTCGAGCTGCGCCTCGACGCTCGCATGCCGGGGCTCGTCCGCGCAGGCGAGATGGGAGAGCGTTCCCTCGACCGAGATCGCGCCCGTGAGGGCGGCTTCGGCGAGGTCGGTCGCGTCGTCCGCGCCCAGCCGCCGCATTCCGGTGTCGAACTTCAAGTGGACCCCGAGTCGCTGCCCGGTGGGAGCTTCGGCGGCGAGCGCGCGCAGCTGAGCCGCGTCCCACACGACCGGGAAGAGATCGAGGCGGACCGCCTCGGTCACGAGGGACGGCTCGATGCCGCTCAGGATCAGGATCGGTAGATCGACCCCGGTATCGCGCAGCTCCCGTGCTTCGTCGAACGACGTCACGGCAAGCGCGTGTGCTCCCGCGCGGGCGAGTGTGCGTCCGATCGGCACCGCTCCGTGTCCGTAGGCCTGCGCCTTCACGACGCAGCAAATCCGGACCTCCGGCCCGACGAGGCGTCGGACCTCGCCGAAATTGTGCGTGAGCGCGTCCAGGTCGATCGAGCAGACGGCGCGCGGGATCATGAACGCGGCTACCAGAGGCGAAGCCAGGTTGTAAAGGCAGAGGTCCGCCACTATGTCCTGGTTGGTGGAGATTCGACTGAACGGGGAGGAGCGCGCCGTCGGGGACGGCACGTCGCTCACCGATCTTCTCGAAGAGCTCGGCCTCGGCGGCCGGCGCGTCGCGGTGGAGTTGAATCGCGACATCGTTCCACGAGAGAGCTATCCGACGACGACCCTGTCCGCCGGCGACGTCGTCGAGGTCGTGCAGTTCGTCGGCGGTGGATGACGAGTGACCCCCATGGATGATCCGTTCGTTCTCGGAGGCAAGACCTACCGCTCTCGCCTCATCGTCGGAACCGGCAAGTACAAGGACTTCGAGGAGACGCGCCGTGCCATCGACGCGAGCGGGGCCGAGATGGTCACCGTCGCGGTGCGGCGGGTGAACATCACCGACCCGGGAAAGGAGAACCTCCTCGACCACGTCCCCCCGGGCCAGTTCACGATCCTGCCGAACACCGCCGGCTGCTACACGGCGGACGAGGCCATTCGAACGGCGC
Source organism: bacterium (assembly GCA_030430245.1). Lineage (GTDB taxonomy): Bacteria > Desulfobacterota > Binatia > UBA12015 > UBA12015 > VGTG01. The sequence goes on from JAUIFY010000023.1 coordinate 31,482, forward strand.
GCCTCGCGCGCGAGGCCGGCGTGGGCAACCTGGTCAAGATCGAGGTCATCGGAGACGAGAAGACGCTCTTCCCCGACGTTCCCGCCACGATCGAGGCCGCGAAGATCCTCGTCGACGAGGGGTTCGTCGTGCTGCCGTACATCACCGACGATCCGATCACGTGCAAGAAGCTGGAAGACGTGGGGTGTGCCGCCGTGATGCCGCTGGCGGCGCCGATCGGCTCCGGCCTCGGCATTCGCAACCCGTACAATCTCAAGATCATCCTCGAGCAGAGCTCGGTCCCCGTGATCGTGGACGCCGGCGTCGGCTGTGCGTCGGATGCAGCGCGCGCGCTCGAGCTCGGGTGCGACGCCGTTCTCATGAACACCGCCATCGCCGGTGCGGACGATCCCGTGAAGATGGCGGAAGCGATGAAGCTCGGCGTGGAGGCGGGACGCCTCTCGTACCGCGCGGGACGCATTCCGAAGAAGCTGTATGCGACCGCGTCGAGCCCGATCGAAGGGATGCTCGACTGAACCGTCTGCCGTTCGATCCTCCGCTGCTCCTCGTGACCGATGGGCAGCGCTTCCCGGAGGCGCCGGCGGGAGAGGTGTTCTCGCGCGAGGAATGGCGGGTGCTCGAAGCGGCCGTCGAGGGTGGGGTCGGAGCGATCCAGGTTCGCGAGAAGGAGCTCGACGGGGGAGCGCTCTACGCCCGCGTGTCCGTGCTCGTCTCCGTCTGTCGACCGAAGGGCGTCCGGGTCCTGGTGAACGACCGCGCCGACGTCGCCCACGCGGCCGGCGCCGACGGGGTGCACCTGCCGGGCGCTGGTCTCTCCGTCGACGACGCGAGGGCCGTCGTCGGTCGCGAGGCGCGGGTCGGTCGTTCGATTCACGACCGCGTGGAGCTCGCCGCGTGCCGTGGTGCCGACTACGCGATCTTCGGACCGATCTTCGACACCCCGAGCAAGCAGCGCTATGGCGCACCACAAGGTCTGGAAAGACTCGCAGACGTTTCGCGCACTTCCGACGTTCCCATCGTCGGGATCGGTGGCATCACGGTCGACCGCGCTCGAGACGTTCTGGCGAGCGGGGCGGCGGGTGTTGCGGTGATGGGAGCGATCCTGTCCGCGGACCATCCGCACGAGGTCGTGCGCGCGTTTCGCGAAGCGCTCGTGCGGGCATGACCTCCTTTTCTTCGTGAAGCGCGGCTGATAGCGTCGTGGGTCGTGCTGCAGGGCAATCCAACTCCGATCGCGGAAGCGCTCACCGCCGACGAGCTCGTCGCCTTTCGTGAGCTGCTCGAGCGCCGCCGGGTCGAGCTCCTCGGCGAGGCCGGGCGTACGGCGCACGACATGGGCGACAGCGAGGCCGAAGGCTTCCCCGACCCGACCGATCGGGGCGTCATGGAGAGCGAGCGCAACCTCGAGCTGCGCATTCGCGACCGTGAGCGGAAGCTGATCAGCAAGATCGAGGAGGCGCTCGAGCGCATCGAGGACGGCTCCTTCGGCTTGTGCGAGGAGTGTGAGGAGCCGATCGGCGCGAAGCGGCTCCGGGTGCGGCCCGTCACGACGCTCTGCATCCGTTGCAAGGAGGAGCAGGAGCAGGCCGAGAAGGCCTCCGGCCGCTGAGCCGGGCAGGGCTCCCCGCCCGGCCGGCTTCTTGAAGCGGCCAGGGCCCGTTGATACATCTCAGAATCCGGCGCGGTCCGGTTTCCACCCCTGGGGCAGTAGCTCAGTTGGGAGAGCACCACGTTCGCAACGTGGGGGTCGAGGGTTCAAGTCCCTTCTGCTCCACTCCATCCCGGTCGCCCCGTCTTCGACGGGGCGAAGGGGAGGCCTGCCAGACGGAAGCGGGCGGTCCGGGTGCGGATTTGCCCGCGCTCGCGGTGCGTGGGCAGCCCCTGCGGACCGATCCGCCGTTTCTGCTTGTCTCGCGACGGCGCGGTTCGCCATCGTGGGGGGATGCGGCTTCGAGAGCTCCTCCTGGCGCTTTGCGCGCTCCTTCTCCCGGTCGAGGTGGGCGCGCGGTTCGTGAACTTCGAGAGCGGCCCGGTCCGGCCGCTGGCTCTGTCGCCGGACCGGACGCGGTTGTTCGCGTTGAACACCCCGGACGGCCGTCTGGAGATCTTCGATCTCGTCGGAGGGCTTCCGGTCCACGCGGAGTCGGTCTCCGTCGGGCTCGAGCCGGTGGCCCTGGCGGTGCGGGGAGCGGGTGAGGTGTGGGTGGTGAACCACCTCTCCGACTCGATCAGCATCGTCGACGTCGCCCGGGCCCCGGCGCGGGTCGTCCGAACTCTCCTCACGTGTGATGAGCCGAGGGACATCGTGTTCGCCGGTCCCGACCGCGCGTTCGTCACGGTCGCCCGGCGGGGGCAGAGCTGTGCGCGCAATCCGCGACTCTCGAACTCGGGGACGTCCCGCGCGATCGTCGAGATCTGGGATCCGAACGAGCTCGGCCCGCTTCCGGGGGGAGAGCCGATCCGGACGGTGCAGCTGTTCGGAGACACGCCGCGCGCTCTGGCGACGGACGGTTCGACGGTGTGGGCCGCCGTCTTCCATTCGGGGAATCAGACGGTGCCGCTCGGCGAGGGAATCGTTTGCAACGGCGGTGCGCTGGCCGCTCCGTGTACCGCGTCCGGCTTCGCGATGCCCGGAGGTCTTCCGGCGCCGAACACGGACCACGACGGCGTGCCCCAGCCCGAGGTCGGCCTCATCGTGAAGTTCGATCCTTCGAGCGGTGCGTGGCGCGACGAGTTGGGGCGTGATTGGTCGAACGCCGTGCGCTTCGATCTTCCCGATCTGGACGTGTTCGCGATCGACGCGACGACGATGCGAGAGACTGCTTCGTGGGCGTCGGTCGGCACGGTTCTCTTCAACATGGTGGCCAATCCCGCGACCGGCCGCGTCTACGTGTCGAACACCGAGGCGCGGAACGAGGTGCGCTTCGAAGGCTTTGGCCACGCGTTCGGGAACTCGACGGTGAACGGGCACTTGCACGAGTCGCGCATCACCGTTCTCGACGGTGCGTCGGTGCTACCGCGGCACTTGAACAAGCACATCGACTACGACGTCGTCCCCTCGCCGCCGGGAACGAAGGACCATTCGCTCGCGACGCCCCTCGAGATGGTGGTGTCCCCGGACGGGGCGACGCTCTACGTCGCGGCGTTCGGCTCCAGCAAGGTCGGCGTCTTCGACACGGCCGCGCTGGAGTCGGACGCCTTCGTGCCGTCCGCCGCCTCGCACGTCCCGGTCTCGGGCGGTGGACCGTCCGGGCTGGTTCTCGACGAGGCGGCCGATCGACTCTACGTGCTCACGCGCTTCGACGGCGCGATCTCGGTGGTCGACACGGTGTCCCTGACGGAGGTGGCGCACGTTCCGCTCTCGTACGACCCAGAGCCCGACTTCATACGGGAGGGGCGGCGCTTTCTCTACGACGCCTTCGAGACGTCCTCGAACGGAGAGGCCTCGTGTGCGGCGTGTCACGTTTTCGGCGATCTCGATTCGCTGGCGTGGGACCTCGGCGACCCCGACGTGTCCGTCGGCCCGGATCCGCTGCCGCGGCGGATCGGGGTGCTCCCGCCGGCGTTTCCCGACTTCCATGGCTTGAAGGGGCCGATGACCACGCAGACCCTGCGCGGAATGGACGGCCACGGGGCCATGCACTGGCGCGGCGATCGGAACGGGGGCCTCGATCCGGACAGCGATCCGTTCGACGAGACGCGCGCGTTCGAGAAGTTCAACCCGGCGTTCCCGGGGCTCGTCGGACGAGAGGCCGAGCTACCGGCCGCCGACATGCGGGCGTTCGCCGACTTCATCTTGACGGTGATGCCTCCGCCGAATCCGATCCGGGCGCTCGACGGCTCGCTCACGGCGAATCAGCAGGCCGGTCGGGACCTGTTCTTCGGTCGCATCACCGACACCGTGTTCAACTGCAACGGGTGTCACACTCTCGATTCCGCCGCTGGCTTCTTCGGAACGGACGGATTCTCGACGTTCGAGGGTGAGACGCAGATGTTCAAGATCCCGCACCTGCGCAATGCGTATCAGAAGGTCGGCATGTTCGGTGGACTCGGGCCGGGGTCGGACGATCACATGGGGCCACAGGTACGGGGCACTGGCTATCTCCACGACGGTTCGGTCGACACGATCCGCAACTTCCTCCGCGCGAGCGTCTTCGACGTGAGCGGGAGCGAGCGGCGTGAGCTCGAAGCGTTCATGTTCGCGTTCGACTCGAACTTCGCCCCCATCGTCGGGCAGCAGGTCACGCGCGACGGCGAGAGCGATGCCACCGTCGATGCACGACTCGATCTCTTGCTGGCCCGTGCGGCGGCGGAAGAGTGCGAGGTGGTCGTCCGCGGCGTGCTCGACGGTGAGGCGCGCGGCGGCGTCGCGAACGGCGACGGCACGTTCCAGATGGATCGCGCTGACGACGTCCGAACCGACGCGGCGCTGCGGCTCGCGTCGACGGCGCCCGGCCAGGCCCTCACCTACACCTGCGTACCGCCCGGCTCCGGGCGCCGCATCGGCGTCGACCGGGACGAGGACGACCGGCTCGATCGCGACGAGCGCGATGCAGGAACCGATCCGAACGATTCGACGAGCTTCCAGAGCCCGCTCGAGCTCACCCGCGCCACGGTGTGGCCGAGCCGCAGCAAGCTCGGACGCTTCCGCATGCAGGGGGTCGCGGATCTCGAGCCCCTCGCCGGATTCTCCCTCACGGTGGAGGACGGGTTCGACTTCCATCTCACCCTCGAGCTCGACGGCGATGGCTGCGACGTCTCCCGCACCGGTAGGATCCGCTGCACCGTCCGCGATCCGGGCACGAAGAAGAAGAAGCTGACCGCGCGCTTCACGCCGGGCGACGGCGGGATGGAGTTCAAGATCTTCTCGAACAAGCACGACATCGAAGGCCCTCTCGGGGGGCCGATCCGACTGCGCCTCGAGAACGCGTCCGGTCAGGTGCTGGTGGGCGAGAATCGCGACTGCATCAACCACGCGGCAAAGCTCGTCTGCCGCTAGGTCGTCGCCTTCACGAACCCGCGCCGTCGTCGACCATTCGTTCGAGCCACCACTGGTTGAACTGCCAGATCGATCGCTCCAGGGGATTCAGGCGTCCCGGTACGAAGGACCGGGCCGACAGTCCCGACCAGACGGCCTCGCAGGCGGCGATGTCCTGTCGGTGGATGACGTCGAGGAGCGCCCGGTAGGCCTCGAGCCCTTCGGCGAAGCGCCGATCCTCCAGGGTCGCCCGCGGGGCGCAGAGATGGATTCGCAGCTCGAATCGGTCGTGGCTCGCCGGAACGAGCTGGTACCAGGTGAGCGTCGCGGGGCCCGGCGCGAAGAGGTGGAACGGGAAGACGACGGCGGCGAGCAGGCTCTCTTCCTGCCACGGCTCCAGCACTCCATGCGTGGGGAGGTCGCCGATCTCGGGGGCGCGCCCTTCCGTGGTCGGCATGATGAGGAGCGAGTAGGGGCCGTCGTTGTCTGGCACGTGCG
>JAUIFY010000339.1 GCA_030430245.1 bacterium
CGTCGCCACCGAGATCGTCGATCGGATCCGAACGGACGAACGCATCCACGTCACCTCGCTGCGACTCTATCTCGGCGAGATCCGAAGTCTGGATCTGAAGACGGAGTCGGGAGGCACGGTCGCGGGTGCCGACGTCGTCGATGCGCTCTGGGAGCGCATCGTCCAGTGGGCCACGGTCGAGCAGCCGCCGCTCGCGGCCGCGCAGCAGAAGGAGCTCCTGACGGGCCGCATCCGAGAGCACCCGGAAGCGGAGCGGGTGCTGGCCCGATTCGACGAGCTCGCCGAAGACGCCTCGTAGCCGGCACGCGTCGCCGCACCCCGGGCTCAGCCCGGGAGAGCGATGTCGCCGGTCGCGATCCCGGAGAGCGTCTCGACGACCAGCGCGCGCTCCCGCGTGCGGACGCGTTCGGAGAGCGACTCGAGCGTGTCGTCGGCGCGGACCTCGACCTCCGCCTGCCGCACGACGGGGCCCGTGTCGTACTCGGCGTCGACGAGATGCACCGAGACGCCGGATCGAGTCTCTCCGGCGTCGAGGACCGCCTGATGGACCCGGTCGCCGTACATGCCACGTCCCCCGAACTTGGGCAGCAGCGACGGGTGCGTGTTGAGGATCCGACCCCCGAAGCGGGCGAGGGTCCGTGGGCCGAGCTTCTTCATGTAGCCGGCGAGGAAGACCAGCTCGGCGCCCGCCGTCGAGAGCGTGTCGGCGATGGCGCGATCGAGCGCCTCGGGCTCGGGGTGCGTGTGGCTGCTCAGGTGCTCGTGCGGGATGCCGTGGCGCCTCGCGCGCTCGAGGGCGCCGGAGCCGCTGTTGTTGCTCACGACGACGCAGGGCGAGAGCTCGGGGTGGGATCCCTCCGCGGCGTCGATGATCGCCTGGAGGGTCGTCCCCCCGTGGGAGGCGAGGATTCCGATGCGCACCTGCTTCCCATACGCGTCCGCCGCGACGATGTGAATCCAACGAAGCTCGGATCGCCGCCGCATCGTCGTGGAAGCGCGCCCCCAGAGACAAGGCTCGGGATTGGCGCTGGTGTCGATCAGCCGTCGGGGAGGCGCGTCGCGCGGATCTTCCGGCGCAGCCGCCGGGCTTCGGTCGGCTCGCCGCGGGCGGCGCGCAGGCGCGAGAGATCGACGAGGGCGTACCGCCAGCGAAGCAGCAGGCCGCGGCGGCGTGGGTCCGCGCCCGAGCGGATCGCGGCGATCCGCTCGGTGACCCTCGGGTCGTCCGGTGCGCCGATCTGCAGGGCGGCGACCGCGACGGCGGCCACGTCGAGGTCGGGTGCGTCCGCGAGCGCGACCAGGCGGTCGATCGCGGTTCCGGGGAGCTCGGTGTCGGTGCGAACGTGGTTGCGGACGAACGCGGACAGTCCGGCCATCTGAGCCATGGTGTGCGGCTCCCCGGGGGCCAGGAGGAGCTCGGCGGCCTCGCGCGGATCACCCTCGGCCCCGCCCCGGATCACCCGCTCGATCATCGGGTGATGGGGCTTCACCGGGCCCCACCAGTCGTCGACCCGCGCCTGCAGCGCGGTGGTGGTGAGATCGGCGTGGCACGGGGCGCAGGCGTTCTCGATGCCGAGCGACTCGTCGAACGCGGGGCGCGGGATCGGGATCGTGTGGTCCGATCGCGCGAATCGGAGCTCGTCGCCGACCGCCTGGTGCTGCAGGTACGGCATGTGGCACGCGACGCACCGGCTCCCGGGCGACTCGGCGGGATGGTGGGTGTGCGCGGCGACGTCTCTCGCCTTGCTCGCGTGGCAACCCGTGCACTGGCCGTCGTCGAAGCGACCCTCGAGCGGGCGGCCTTCGACGTCGCGATAGGTCTGGGAGTGCGGGTCGTGGCAGTCGGTGCAGACCATCGATCCTTCGACGAAGCAGTCGCTGAACCGATGGTTCTGCTGATATCCGAAGCCGTCGATCCGTCCGTCGACGAGGTAGGCACCCTGCGCCAGCATCGGAAGCTTGAAGGCGAGATGCGCACGCGGATCCTGGCCGGCCAGCCATTCGGTCGTGAGCATCTGCTTGTTCGCGTGGCAGCGCAGGCACACCTGGAGCGACTCCTCCTTGCCGAGGGCGACGAGCGGGTCGAGTCCGATGTCGGCGCTCGTGTCGCGGTCGGCGGCGCGGGCCCAGGCGACGTGGCGGCGCCCCGGTCCGTGGCACGACTCGCAGTCGATCTGCAGCGTGGACCAGCGGGTCTCGTAGGTGCCGTCGTCCTCGTCGTACAGCACCTGGATCTGGCTTCCGTGGCAGTTCTCGCAGTGCGACAGCCGTCGGGCGCTCCCGAGGGCGCGGAAGGGAGGCCAGTGCGCCAGCTCGTCGAGCCCGACGTCCGGGCCGATCGGCGTCCACGCGCCGCCCCGGCGTTGCACGAACCAGGTGTCCCGGGTGCCGTGATAGTCGAACGGCAGCATCCGGAAGGAGCCGTCCTCCGCTTTGGTGAAGAAGGCTTGCGTGCCGCCGCCGGCCATGTGGCCGCCACCGACGACGGCGTCGACCCGGACCTCGACCGGTTCGGATCCCGTCTCCTCGACGCGGAAGAGATGGCGCCCGTCGTCGGTGGCGAGGGGGCGCATCGTGCCGTTGCGGAAACGCCGGGGCCGCCCGTCGAACGCCGCGATGATCTCCGCATCGGGCGGCACGCCCCCCGCGTGACCGTGCGTGGAGGCCGCCCACGTTTCGAACACGTCCGGATGGCATTCGGCGCAGGCCGGCGCGCCGAGGAAGTCCTCGAAGGCGACCGTCGCGTGCGCCGACAGGAGCTCGGGATGCGCGGGGGGCGGGTGGGGAGCCAGGACGCGGGGCTCGGGCTCTCCGCGGTTCGTGGACCACGTCGGTCCAGCGCAGTCGCAGAGCTCCCGGATGTACGACACGAGCCCTTCGATCCGGTCCGCGTCGAGGGTCGCGCGCCACGCGGGCATGAGGTGGCTCCGATCGAGGATCGCGCCTCCTGCCGCGATACCGTCGTAGATCGTATCGTCCGCGCGCAGTCGGAGTCGCGAGGCGTCCGCGTGGGCGGTGGGTGGCGTCGGCAGGAACGATGCGTTGAATCCATCGCCGTCGCCGCGTGCGCCGTGGCACGGCGCGCAATACCGGGCGTAGTCTCGCGCGGGCCCGGGTGCGCGAGGCAGGGGGATCGTCTCGTACTCGACCAGCGACAGGTATTCGGACGCCTCCGGCGTGCGCGGCTCGGTCAGCAGCCTCGTCACCAGATCGATCGTGGCCTCGTCGAGCGGCAGCTTCGGCATCGTCGCGTGCGGCGCGGCCGCCGCGGGATCGACGATCATCTCTCGCACGAACGACGGGCGCAGCCGCGACGAAGCGTTCGTCAGGTCGGGGCCCACCCGGCCGCCGGAGTCGCCCAGGCGGTGGCAGCCGAGGCACGGCAGCTTCTCGTGGAGGAGGAGCGCCGCCTTCGACCGTTGGTAGGCCGTGAGCGGGGTCGACTCCGCCAGTTCGTCCTCCCGGACGTCGAGCTCGACGAGGAGGCGGTCCACTTCCTCCGGGGTGAGATGGAAGTCGGGCATGCGGGCCCCGTTGCCCGGCCGCGTGCCGAAGGGACGAAGCGCCCAGGGATGCGAGAGATAAACCGCGAGCCACGACCGTCGAACGCGATGCTTCTCGCGGCCGAGCTCGGGCGCGGATTCGAGCGGCGTCGCGTCCGCGTCGAGTGCGTGGCAGGCGCGACAGCCGAGGGCGTCGACGATCCGCCGGCCGTCTTCGGCCGTCACGTCGGGCGCTCGGGCCCGCGCTTGCGCGTAGGCTCGGTCGAGGCGCGCGCGCTCCGCCGCTCCGGACCGATCCAGATGGTCGGCGATGCGCCGGAGCTGCAGAAGCGACTCCGGATCTACGGGTTCGAGGCGACCCTCCTCGGCCCGCAAGAACAGCGGTGGCATGACCCCGTCCTCGATCCCCCACGCGGCCGGAACGGCGAGGAAGCGCCGGACCCACGCGGCGTGCAGGCGTACGCCGGCGTCGCCGAGGTCCGGTCCGAGGATGCCGCCGCGGTCGCCGCGGGCGTGGCACGCGAGGCAATCCTGCAGCGTGCCGATCTCTTCCAGGAACTCGGCCTCGGACCCGATCCGCTCCTCCGCGCGCACGGGCTCGTCGAGCTCGGCGGGTAGGTCCGCGGGAAGGACGGGGCCGCGCGTCTGCTCGGAGAGATAGAGCGTGAGCGCGACGGCTTCGGCCTCCGAAAGGCCGAAGTCCGGCATGCGTGTCGCTCCGAGGTGGCGGCGGACCCGGCGCGGTGTGCGGAGATAGTCGTAGAGGTAGGACGGGCGATAGCGTTCTCCCGCGTCGTCGAGCGCGGGCGCTTTCGGCCGGACGTCGGTTTCGCTCGGAAGGTCGACGTGGCACGCCGGACAGCCGAGCTCGCCCAGTAAGTCGGTCGAGGCGGGCGCGGCCGGACGCACGGATCCGATGAGCGCCGCGAGGACGAGTGCGAGGAGGCGGACCACGCCCGACCCGTCCATCACACGCGCTGCGCGTCGGGCTCCGCCGGCGCCGCCGCGAGGATGGCATCCGACATGCGGCTGTTGCGAAGGAAGTTCGTGACGGACTCCTGCACGCCGTTCGTGAAGTAGGCGACCGCGAGGTCCCGCGTCGGGTCGCCCCAGCCGATCGTGCAGCCCTGTCCCGTGTGCCCGAAGGTGACCGGGCTCGTGTCGGTTCCGAAGGGGGAGGGCTTGCCGCCCACGTGGAATCCGAGCGCCCAGTTCATGGGAACGCCCAGTGTGTCGTCGCGCTCCGTCGAGACCGCGACGGCCGTGGCCCGCGCGACGGTCTCGGGCTCGAGGAGACGGACCCCGTCGAGCTCTCCGCCGCGCAACAGCATCGTGTAGAAGCGCGACAGCTCCCGGGTCGTCGTGATGCCCGTGGCGGCGCCGCACGCGGTCGCGTGCACCTCGGGCCGATTGAAGTCGGGGATGTATTCGTGGGTCTCCGAGAGATCGACGAGGCGCGCGACCTGCGCGTGTCGCTCGGCCGGGAGCCCGAGCCACGTGCTCTCGAAGCCGAGAGGGCGGAAGACCTCGTCCGCGAGGAAGGCGCCCAGCGATCGACCGTCGACCCGGTGGACGAGCTCGCCGAGGACCCAGCCGAAGTTGAGCGGGTGGTAGCCGGTCCTGGTCCCGGGCTCCCAGAGGGCCGTGCGCTCCTCCATCGCCCGCACGACGTCGCGGCGCGAGCGCCAGCGGTCCCAGGTCAGCCACCTGGGGCCGACGGGGAACCCGCCCTGGTGGGTGAGGACGTGGCGAATCGTGACGGCGTCCTTCCCCCGAGCGGCGAATCCCGGCCAGTACGATGCGATGGGGGCGTCGAGGTCGAGCGCGCCACGCTCGACGAGCATGTGGACCGCGGTCGCGGTGATGGGCTTCGTCGCGGAGAAGATGAGGAAGAGGGAGTCGGGCGTGATCGGTGGGCCGTCTTCGCCCGGATGCATCGTCCCCCCCCAGGCCTCCAGGACGATGCGGCCGTTGCGGCGCACCGTGAGGCTCGCACCGGGGTGGAGCTTCTCGACGTCGAGCTGGATCGCGAAGAGCTCGGCGACCTTCTCGAGAGCGGTGACGTCCGAACCCGTCTCCTGCGCCGCCTCGCGATCGATCCGAGCCTGCATTCCGACACTCTATCGGGGGGATGGCGGCAGCGGAATCGGGTGTCTGCCTCCGCGGGCGCCGGGTCGAGTCAAGCCTTGCAGTCTCGGCGAGCCTCCTCCATACCTCCCGGGATGTCGGAGCGCGCGGAAATCGTCCAGGGCCCGTGGGGCAAGACTCCGAAGGCCGATCGCGAGGGGGAAAGCGCTCCCGACAAGATCGTTCTCGGCATGGTGGTTCGCGAGTGCGCCGTCGAAATCGGGCACGATCCCTCGCCCCGTGAGCTCGCCCGGTGGGCCAATCACCAGAGCGACGAGCGTGGGGATTACTGCCTTTTCGGCAAGGAGATCACCGACGTCGAGGCCGCGGTGATCCTGAAACACCCCGGCCGGGAGGTCACGGTACGCCCCGCGCGTGCCGCTCCGAAGCCGGGTCTCGGTCTCGTCGCGGTGCCCGGCCGCGCGAGAGGCTGAGACCTTCCGGGTGCCGCGCGAGCCCCGCCCGGGTCCGGTTTCCGGCGGAGTCCGTTGACTCCCCGGGAGCCCGCTCTATAAACAGCCGAGGACTCAAGCCGCACGAGAGGAGAATCAATGGACGGCATGATGGCTCTACAGTCGATCTTCCGGTGGATGCACATTGTTGCGGGCATCACCTGGATCGGGCTCCTGTACTTCTT
>JAUIFY010000340.1 GCA_030430245.1 bacterium
CGACCGGAGGCGCTCCCGGATCGTCGCGCTTCACCCTCGCCGCGCGCGCAACCGCGCTCGGCCGAGGGACGACGAGGCGGGGCGGGGGTGTGTCGCCCGCACCTGGCTCGTCGCCCTCCGGTTGACCCAGATCACGCTCACGGCCCGCGTGACGGGCCAGGCGATGCCCCCGACGAGGAACACCCCCAGCATTCCGCCCGCGACGTCCGGAGCGGCGGCCAGCAGGATCAGGCCGAGCACTCCCACGAAGCACGCGGCCGCGTAGAGGCGCGCCGGCGCTCCCGAACCCTCGATCCGCGCCTCGACGGCTCGCAGAGCGATCGCGCCCGCCCCCAGCAGGACGAGGCCGAGCGCCGTGAACCACACGATCGGGTCCGGCGTCGCGGGAAAGCCGAGTGCGAGGAGCTCCTTCGGATAGAGCCGGTCGAACGCCTCGGCCGCGCCGTTGAGAAGAAGCGTCGCGAGGAACACGACGAGGAGGACGGAGTCCCCACGCACCAGAGCCACTCCGATCCGCAGGACCTCTCGCGACTCGTCGAAGCGGTACGATGCGCGCGGCGCGAATCGTCTCTCCGGGAACCACGCCACGACGTACAGACCGAGAACGAGCATCGCGACGCCAGCGGCGACGACGGCGAAGGAGAGACCGGCGATCCACGCGAGCCCACCGAACGCGACGAGCCCCACCGCGGCTCCGATCTGCTCCCACCGAGCCGCGGCCGTGAGAACCCGGCCCACGCGCCCCGGCTCGTCGAGCTCGTCGGTGAGCCACGCCACGTCGGCGCCGCTCGAGAAGGTCCAGGCCAAACCCCAGATCATCTGCGTCGCGACGAGCGCGGGGAAGGCCGTCACCATGCCGGTCGCCATCATCCCGATCCCCATCAGGACGTGCGCCACCACGACCGACCATTTTCGGCTCACCGTGTCGGCGAGAACCCCTGTGGGCACCTCGAACAGCAGCGCCGTCAGATTCTGGGCGGTTCCCACGAAGACCAGCTCGAAGGGCGAAAGGTCCGCGATCACGACCAGGTAGAGACTGGTGACGAGCCACCACCCCCGGTGGAACACCGCCCGCAGGAACACCCACCGCGTGTAGATCCGCGCGACGTCGACCACCGCCATCGCGCTGCCCTACCCGCGACCAGCCCGTGTCTTCGGAGAGCGAGGGACCACGGCCCGCCACCCTCAGGCCCAGGGATCTCCCGTCAGGAACTCGTGCATCAGGAGATGAAAATGGTGGACCCCGTTCTCCCGCTTCACCGAGAGCCGCCCCGTGTCGTACGCGCGAGAACCGAGTCGCTCCTGCACCCATTCGCAGACGCGGATGTCCTCCCGTTGAATCTGCTCGCTGAACTCGACCGCCTCGTCGACGCCGCGTCGTCGCTCCGCGCTCAGATCCGGAAGCGCGAACCAGTCGAAGATCGTCAACGTGCGCTCCTGATCGATGGGCTGGATCACGTTCGTCTGCAGGTTGTCGGGGTAGAGGTTCAACATGAGGTTCGGGAACACCCAGTAGTACAGTGCCTGCTCGTTCCCCCGGAACGGTGCGTGCTGCCGCGAGTGGAAGCGTCGCGTCTCGACCCGGTAGACGTCATAGTCGATCGCCTTGTAGAGCGCGGGGTGCGCGACCGGGATGTGGTAGCCCTCGAGGTAGTTGTCGACGTACACCTTCCAGTTGCACCGCACCTCGTACTCGCGCCGCTCCACGTGGACCATCTCCTCCACCGGGAAGCCGGCCCCAGCGACCTCCGCGCCGATCTCCCCAAGCACCACGTCGAACGACGGCGCCGTCGCGTCGAGATTGACCAGCGCCAGTGGCCCCCACGTCGCCGCCGAAACCGGGTCCAGACGAACGGACGACGCCTGCCAGTCCTCGACCCCCTCGAACTCCCGCGCCCGACGGAGCGCCCCGTCCAGGTCGTACGTCCAACCGTGGTACGGACAGCGCAGCGTCTGCGCGTTGCCGCAACCCACCGCGACCGGCCCCGCGCGGTGCTTGCACACGTTGAAGAAGGCGCGAAGCTCGGAGTCTCCACCGCGCACGGCCACGATCTTCTCTCCCTGAACGTCGTGCGCGAGATAGTCGCCCGGGGCCGTGAGACTCGCCGCCTGCCCGAGCCATTGCCACGTCCGCCAGAAGATCCTCTCGCGCTCGACGGGGAGGATCGCTGCGTCGAGATACCAGCGCGACGGTAGCGTCTTCGCGTGGGAAAGGTCGGTCGGGCGATAGTCGGAGAGGCGGAGATCGGCCGGCGGCATCGTCGCGTTCTCCACGACCCACGGCTCCGCTGTCAACGACCCTCGTCGCGACGCTTCGGAGAGCTCTATCGCGCCGTGGGTGCTCCCGCGACCCGGACCACCCACGCGATCCGCAACTCCTCCCCCCTGCGTTCGATCGCGGCGCTCGTCGCCCGAGAGGGGAGCGGGGGATCGGCACGCCGCGGACGAGGTCGCACGATTTCGGGTCTTTCTTGGTCGGCGCCGGACGAGTGCACAGCCGTGCAGCACCACGGAACGCCCAAGGGGGGAACCGGGCCGCATCGGCCCAAGGAGCCCCGAAAATGCTGAAGAAATGCCTGACGATCGCGATGCTCTGGAGCCTGGCCGCAACGACGAGCGCGAGCGCCCGGCCGATCCCCGGCGACCCCGCGCGCGTGATCCACCGGGTGTTGGCCTACCCGTCGATGGCCAACGTCGCGCAGGACCTGACGATCTTCCAGACGAGCACGAACGGCATGATCCAGGACGGCTGGGAGGTGGTCCGCGTCGTCCTCTGGGGCTACGACCCCACGCTGCCGAACCAGGACGTCGAGCGTCACGTCGCGGCCCGACTGCGGCACTTCGCGGTCCCCGACCACGCCGACCGGGTGTACCTCGCCAACGTCGCCCACATGGTCTGGGTCGAGTGGAGCAACGTTCTCCGCGGTGAGTACGAGGAGATCGACCCCGACGACGGCCCGTACGTTCCGGGCGGCTCCGGCTTCCCCGGCGTGCTGGCGCGCCCCGTCGCCCGGTTCGGATGGAGCCTGCGCGACTACACCCGCGCCGAGATCGACACGTACCTGCTCGGCCCGACGTGGAAGCACGCGTCGTACCCGGAGTGGTCGCGCTACGCGGGCACGAAGAACGACAACTACAACTTCAAGCACTACAAGAACGCGAAGGCGGCCCTGGACCGCATGGTGGGCTTCCACGCCGACGTCGAATGGAGGCAGGAAAGCGCCGTCGCGCGCCTCGTGGAGTGGGTCGGCGACCATTTCCAACACTTCTACTCCGCACCGGGCGAGCCCGGCACGCAGGAGGCCTTCAAGGGCGACGCGTACTGGGGGAATCAGCAGGACCAGGATCTCTCCGAGGCGTACCAGCGGCGCGTGGGCGGCTGCGGGACGAGCTCGGCCGCGACGGCGCTTCTCGCGCGGTCGATCAACGTTCCGGCGGCGGTCGACCTTCCTTTCCTCGGTGGAGCCAACGCGTCGACGCGCGACGAGCATCGCCATGCGTTCTTTCCGACCCTCGAACGGCCGTGGATCCACGGCGATGCCATCCTGAGCTCCGGAAGCATGGGGCTCCTCGCCGATCGCTTGTTCTGGACCTCCGCGACGATCGCGGCGAAGGGCCCGACCTCGCGCGATCTCTTCCGCCACGCGATCGCCGAGAACGGCGGGGCGAAGTCCGACCTCTCTCGGGCGCGAGGTGTCGGATTCGCGTCCTCGCAGAATCTCCGGCGTTCGGCGACCCACTCGCGCAGCCAGTGGACGGATTCCGGCCACGTCGACGCGGGGGCCGACTGGGACTACGTCTTCGCGCGGTACGACCACATGTCGCCGAGCTTTCCCAAGGCCGCCAACGGGATCGACTTCCTCCTCCACATCCCGGACCGGAAGTACGCTCTCCTCGACGAGGTCGCCGCGCACTGGACGCTCGACGGCGGAACGCAGCACGGTGTCGCCGACGCGATGCTCGGCCGCACCGACGGCGAGGACCTCGGCCGCTCTCTCCGGAAGTCGGCGAGCGCGGTCCGCGGGGACGCGCTGCACTTCCACGGGCGGAGCTTCGTCTCGGTCGACGACGCGGCGACCCTGCGCCGCAACGACGAAGAGCTCACGCTGAGCCTCTGGGTTCGCCCGAGCGGCGAGCCCGGGTTCGGCAGCCTCCTCTTCCGACGCGCGATCCTCGCGATGCCGGACGAGCGCGAGCTTCCCCGATACGACTTCGCGTACAGCCTCGAGCTCGCGGAAGAGGACGTGGTCGAGTTCGCCTACCAGATCGAGGGCTCGACGAAGGTCTACCGCCTTCGCAGCCCGGAGCCCCTGCCCGCGGGCGAGTGGAGCCACGTCGTCGTCACGTACGACTCGACCGGCGAGGTCCTCCTCTGGATCGACGGGATCATCGTCGCCGGCGACCGCGCCGAGGGCCCCCTCCCCATGGCCCACACCTGGTACGAAAGCGCCACGAAGACCCACCACTACGCCCCCTACCCAGCCCTGACCGCCATTGGCCTCAGCTACGTCGGCGACCTCGACGACATCATCCTCTACTACTCCACCCTCACCCCCTCCCAGGTCGAGCAACTCCACGCGAGCTACTAGGGGGGGACGTTCGTTACCTTTCCCGAGTTTGTTACGTATTCGCCGCTCGCCCCCGAAAAAGGTAACGAATCCCGAAAAGGTAACGAACGTCCCCCATTTCCGGGTTGCTCGGAGGGGGTGTGGCGACGAAGATCGGGGGCTCATCGCGATAGGGAGGAGAAGTTCATGGATGTGCGTCGAAATCGCCGCCTCGGTGGGGGGTGTCTGGCTCTCGCCGCGGGTGTTTTTCTGAGCCTGGCCGGCAGCGCGCTCGCGCAGCGGCAGTCGGGGATCCAGCTCGCACCCGAGTCGAACCGCTACTTCATCACGAAGGACGTCGGGAACGAGCGGTGGGCGATCACGTACAACCTCGACGACAAGACCGTGACGGGGAACGTCTTCCCGCTCGACGGCGGCGCGGCGACCTTCCTGACGTGCGACGTCACGGACGTCCAACAGGCCGACGACCCCGCCGACGCCCAGTACTTCCTCCGCTGTCAGGGTGCCGGACCGTGCGCCTCCGCGCCGTGCGTCGACCAGTGGGATCCACCGTTCGACGTCGGGCCGATCCCGGGCTCGTTCCTGCTGCCGGAGAACACGCAGTCGACGCTGGCCGGCAACGTCCAGCCAATCTACAACCGCTCCTGCGCGACGAGCGCCGTGTGCCACGGCAACGGCGCCGAGTACGTCATCCTCTCCACCGGCAACTCCTGGATGAACACCTACCTGGTCGAGTCCGACGGCGTGAACGGCATGCAGGGGCCGTTCATCGCCCCCTTCGATCCCGACGGCAGCTTCCTGTTCCAGAAGCTGCTCGGAACGGGCGAGGGCGCCCTCATGCCATTCAACGGCTCACCGCTCTCCGAGGACCGCATCGAGCTCATCCGCAACTGGATCCTCGAGGGCGCCGCGAACAACTGATCGAACGTCGAGGGCTGAAAAGGCCAGCTGGCATGGCACGTTATATTGACACCTCGACCGGCTGGCCCGTATAGACCTCCCGATCGCCATGACGCGCCCGGTCGATGTCTCGCAGCGCGCGTAGAGAGAAGGTTTGATGAGTTTCACTCGGTCCCTTTTGAGCCTCACCGCAATTCTCGCGCTGGCCGCCGGCTGTGGCGACGACGCCACGACCGCGGCCAATCCCGAGCCGCCTCAGAACGGCTTCGTGGTCCGACCCGGCGAGTCCATCCAGGCCGCCGTCGACGCGGCCGAGCCGGGCGACACCATCCGCGTGATGCCCGGCGAGTACGTCGAGACGCACGCGGAGCAGGCCGCCGTCCGGATCACCAAGCCTCTGAGGCTCATCGCGGAGAGCACCGCCGACCGCCCGGTGCGTCTCATGCCGAACGGGGGACAGCGCCACGGCATCCTCGTCGAGATCAAGGGCTTCACCATCGAAGGCTTCTCGAAGATGGGGATCTGGCTCCGCTACGTCGAGAACTTCGTGATCGAGAACAACGTCTCGATCAACAATCTCGAGAACGGGATCTGGCCGACGCTGTCGGCGAACGGCGAGGTTCGCAAGAACGTATCGTACGGGTCGCTCGACTCGGCGCTCTGGGTCGAGGCGGCCGAGAACGTGCGCGTCATCGACAACGAGCTCTACCGCAGCCCGACCGGCCTCGAGGTCACGGTCTCGAACGAAGTGCACATGGAAGGCAACGACATCCACGACAACGTCGTGGGCGTCGGTCT
>JAUIFY010000341.1 GCA_030430245.1 bacterium
GGTGTCGATCTGCCCGTGGTGGGACGGGCCGAGTACCGTGGAGCAGATCGCGCGACAGCTCGCGGACGATGGCATTCTCCGCTCGGAGAGATGGATCTGGGTCTACCATGCGCCACCGTCCGGATCTCCGACCAGCTGGACCGGCTCGAAGCATTTCGGGGACGATCGTCTGCTCGAGTGGATCGAGCTCTACCAGCCCGACCTCGTGCTCTGCGGACACATTCACCAGGCTCCCTTCCAGGAGGCCGGTGCGTGGGTCGACCGGATCGGATCGACCTGGGTGTTCAACGCGGGCAAGCAGATCGGTCCGGTGCCCTGCCACATCGTCTTCGATACGGACGAGGAGTCGGCGACCTGGCATTCCCTCGCCGGCGTCGAGGTCGTGGATCTCGCCTCGTCGGGCGCGGTCGCCGCGCCCCGGCCGGTCGGACCGAGTTCGTAAGCCGCGGGCCGTGGCTTCGGCGGCTCAGTCGTTCGGCTCGCGCTCCCGGTCGGACCCGGGATCGTCCAGATCGTCCTCGTTGTGATGGAGGAAGGTCTCGAGCACCCGGTCGAGCATCGCCAGGCTCGCGTCTTCGCCCTCGTACTGCCGCTTGATGTCGGCTAGAAACGTCGTCGCCATGTGAAGGCGCCGCGCGAGCAGGCGAGCTACCGCGATCGCCGTCTCCGGGTGCTCGCGCAGGAAGCCCTCGCCGTCGGCGGCGACGTAGCAACGCGTCGGCTCCACGGCGCGGACCGAAGCGCTGAAGGGAACGCCGAGCAGGATCGACATCTCGCCGACGACGGCGCCCGGCTCGGTGATGACCGTGATCGACACGTCGTCGCCCTTCACCACCTCGAGGGCTCCGTCGATCAGCACGAACAGCTCTCGCTTCGTCGGGTCGCCCTCGCGGAGGAGGACCTCGCCCTCTTCGAGCTTGCGCTCGGGCAGGCCGCGGCAGAGATCCAGAACCGTCGCCACGGAGATCGTTTTAGCTCCGAAGCGGTTCGGAGGCGAGCGCCCGTCGAGATACCGAAGCTTCGGGCGGGCGTGGATCAGTTCACCTTGCGACGATCTCCCCAGAACTGCTCGCGGAGGCGGTACTTCTGAAGCTTGCCCGTCGCGGTGCGAGGGAGCTCCGGCGGGAACTCGATCGAGGTCGGGCACTTGAAGTGTGCGAGTCGGTCGCGGCAGAAGGCGATCAGCTCGTCCTCGGTCGCTTCGGCACCGGGTCGCAGAACGACGAGGGCTTTCGGCGTCTCCCCCCACTTGTCGTGCGGCACGCCGATCACCGCGCACTCGAGAACCGCCGGGTGCTGGAAGAGCGCGTCCTCGATCTCCGGCGAGCTGATGTTCTCGCCGCCGGAGATGATCACGTCCTTCTTGCGATCGACGATGTGGATGCTGCGAGTCTCGTCCCAGACTCCGAGGTCGCCGGTATGGAAGTAGCCGTCGCGGATCGCCTTCGCCGTTTCCTCCGGTTGCTCCCAATAGCCGGCAAAGACGACGTTGGACCGTGCGCACACTTCGCCGACCGATCGATCGTCGCGTGGAACCTCGTTGCCTTCGTCGTCCAGCAGCACGAGCTCGACTCCGAGCCCCTGCACCCCCGCGCGCGAGCGACGCGGCCAGTCTTCCTTCGCGGTGTTGTGGTCGGGTCGCGAGACCGTGAGAAGGGGCGACGTCTCGGTGAGGCCGTAGATCTCGATGAAGTCCCAGCCGAGCTCCTTCTCGAGGCGCTCGATGAACGCCGAGGGGGGCGGGGCGCCGGCGACGACGAATCGGGGCGTCGTGGTGATCTCGTGCTTGCTCGGGTCGGAATGGTCGAGGACGGTTCGCAGAACCGCCGGCGCCATACAGGCGAAGGTGACCCTCTCCCGTTCGATCAGGGTCCAGATGTCTTCGCCGTCGATCGCGCGCAGCACGACATGAGTGCCGCCCACGCCGGTGAGCGCGTAGACCCCACCCCATCCGTTGCAGTGGAACATCGGCAGGGTCCACAGCTCGACGTCGTCGTGGTTCACGCCGAGGTGTGCGATCAGGTTGTACGCGTTCAAGTACAGCCCGCGGTGTGTGAGCATGACGCCCTTGGGCCGGGCGGTCGTTCCGGACGTGTAGTTGATCGAGACGACGTCGTTCTCGTCGATCTCCGGTGTGGCTGGTGCGTCTGCGGATGCGGTCTGAAGGAGGGCTTCCCAGTCCTGCCACCCCTCGGGCGCCGGCTCGTGGTCCGGTTGGCACGCCGTGATCCAGTGCTCGACCGTGGGTAGCCGCGGCCGGATTTCGTCGATGGTCGCGGTCTGTTCGCGGTCGACGAGGACCACCTTCACGCGCGCGTGGTTCAAGATGTACTCGTGATCCTCCGGAGCCAACCGGAAGTTCAGCGGCACGAGGATCGCGCCGATCTGGCTCGTGCCATAGATGCTCTCGAGGAAGAAATGGGAGTTGGGTGAGAGGATGCAGACGCGGTCGCCCTTCTTCACTCCGAGCGACTGCAGAGCGTTCGAGAGCCGGTTCGCTCGCTCCTGATACCGTGCGTAGGTGAATCGCTTCTCGCCGTCGACGATCGCCGTCTTCGTCGCGTACAGGCGCGCGGCGCGGTGGAGGAACTCGTTGATCAGAAGTGGGACCTGCATCGGATCTCCCGTCCTTCATTCACGCCGGGTCGGACGTACCGCCCGGCGAAAGGTATGCATCGTCGGTGATGGTGATCGGCACCGTGTGCGCGATGTCGGCCGAGGAGCGCCCGACCCGGATCTCGTATTCACCCGCGTCGATGTACCACCCGGGCTCCGTTCGCTCCGCCGCGGCGATGCCCCCGGGCAGCATGTTCGCGATGCCGCCGAGCTTCTCTCGCAGCACTTCCTGTTCCGGCGCACAGGGATCCCAATACGCAAACGCACGGTCGGCGAGGGCCATGGTCACGGTGGCGCTCCGGCCCGGTTCGAGCCAGACCTTGGCGAACGCCTTGAGCTCCTTCTCGGGTCGGATCAACCGTGAGCGGGTCGGAGCCACGTACGCCTGCACGACCTCGGCGCCCGGCCGCGTCCCCGTGTTCTTCACCGGAACGCGGACCAGCACCGGCCCGCCCGGCGCATCGCCGGCTGCTTCGATGACGGGCGTGCCGATCTCGAACGTCGTGTAGGAGAGTCCGTGACCGAACGCGTATCGGACCGGTAGCTTGCGTGTGTCGTACCAGCGGTAGCCGACGAGCAGGCCCTCCCCGTAGCGGACCTCGCCGTTCTCGCCGGGGAAGTTTCCGTACGATGGATTGTGTTCGAGGCGTAGGGGGATCGTCGTGGGAAGCCGTCCGGACGGGTCGGTTTCGCCGAGGAGTACGTCCGCGACCGCGTTCCCCATCTCCTGGCCGCCCAGCCAGCACTGAACGACGGCCGCGACGTCGTCGGCCCAGTCCATCGTGACCGGAGCGCCGGAGTTCGCGATGACGATCGTCTTGGAGTTCGCTTCGCGCACCCGTCGAACGAGCTCGTCCTGGTCGCCCGGCAGGTCCATCGAGGAACGGTCGTGTCCCTCGGACTCCCACTCGTCGCTGGTCCCGACCAGGACGATCGCGACGTCGGCCTCGGCGGCCAGGCGAGCAGCTGCCCCGACCATGTCGTCCTCCCGCGGTGGCCGATGCCCGATCTGCACGCCGCGCAAGAGGAACGAGCGGCGGCTCGAATACTCGATCACGAGATCGACCGGCTTGCCCGCCTCGAGCTCCACCTGGGTCTCGATCTCCTGACTCCCCATTCCGAAGAACGCGGTGCCCATGGGAGGTGGCTCCGACGCGCCGTCGAGGACGAGCCGGCCGTCGAGGAAGAGTCGCGCGTCGCCTGCCTCGACCAGCGTGAACGTGTGAGCTCCGGCGACGTCCGGGGTGAACGTCGCAGTGGCGCGGGCGGAGAAGTTGTCGGCGGAGATTCCCGGCGCGGGTGCGCCGAAGAACATGAGGCGTGCGTCGTCGTAGACGAGCCGGGCGGCCGGCTCTCCTTCGCAGTCGAGGTTCGCGAAGAAGTGGACCTCGAGACCGGGAGTGCCGTCGCGCGTGGACAACGAGGCTCGGGTGATGGGGCGCGCCGTCTTGTCGATGTCGCAACCGCGATGGTGGAGGATCTCGCACTCGCCCGCGAGCCGCTCGCGAAGCGCTTCGATCGGCGGGACGCGATAGTGCGGTCGCAGCGCGGCCGACCCGCCCCCCATGATGTGTGCGCGGCCCCAGTTCGGACCGACGAGTGCCACCTTCGAGAGGGCGCTCCGATCGAGCGGCAGCACGCCATCGTTCTTCAGCAGCACGATCGACTCGGCGGCGGCCCGTCGGGTGAGCGCACGGTGCTCGGGCTTGTCCTCGCAGTGCTCGGGCTTTTCGGCCGGGTCCTCCCAGGCATGCAATCGGTCGATCACCCCGAGGAGTCGCTCGCTCATCCGGTCGACCGCGTCCTGTTCGAGGTCCCCGCGGCGGACGGCATCGGCGAGGGCGGCTCCGAAGAACCGATCCGGTCCCGGCATCTGCAGATCGAGGCCGGCCCGCGCGGACCGTACCGTGTCGCCTGCCGAGAACCAGTCGGTCATCACGAGCCCCTGGAAGCCCCACTCCCCGCGCAGGATGTCGGTGAGGAGAAGCGCGCTCTCCGAGCAGTAGGTGCCGTTCACCCGATTGTACCCCGTCATCACGGCGAGGGCGCCGCCTTCTCGGATCGCGAGTTCGAAGGGCAGAAGATAGATCTCGCGCAACGCTCTCGCGTCGACGACCGAGTTCATGGTGTAGCGCTCGAACTCCGCGTCGTTCGCGACGAAGTGCTTCGGCGTCGCCGCAACGCCCCGGGATTGGACGCCGCGCACGAAGGCGGCGGCGACCTGCCCCGAGAGCAGCGGATCCTCGGAGTAGCACTCGAAGTTCCGTCCACCGAGCGGGGATCGGTGCATGTTGATCGTCGGTGCGAGAAGGACACGGCACGATTTCATGCGCGCCTCCTCGCCGAGCATGGCGCCGACCTGCTCGACCAGGCTCGGGTTCCAGGTCGCCCCGAGGGCCGACCCGCAGGGGGCGCATGCCGCCGTCGCGGCACCGGCTCCGAGAAGGGCGTCTCCCCGCGCACCGTTCGGCCCGTCGGTCATCTTCAGCGCCGGCACCCCGAGGCGGTCGATCGCCTTCGTGTTCCACATGTCGGCGCCGGCGGCGAGTGCGGCCTTTTCGTCGAGAGAGAGCTCGCTGAGAAGCTTGTGCGGGGCCATCCCCGCTTCGTAGCACGCGCGGGCGGAGGAGAGGAAAGCGGAGCGGAGTGGCACGGCGCCCGCGCTTGCGCGTACAGTGAAGGTCGCGAGGAGGGCGCATGGAGAAGCTCGTGTACTGTCTGTGGCGGGCGGAGGACGACCCGCGCGAGGAGTTCTGTGCTCGTCTCCGGACGACTCTGGCCGAGGAGCTTCACGGCCTCGGCGCGCGTGGGCTCCGGGTCTACGTCGCCGATCCGGCGGTCGATGCCGGCACTAAGCTTCGGCTCACGTCGCTCGACGCGCACAAGGAAGGGTTCGTCACCTTCTGGCTCGAGTGCTCGCAAGATCGCTCACCGCTCGAGCAGCGCGTCGCGGCGGCGGCCGGCCGGATCGCGGGTCATCTCGTCGTCGAGTCCCGACCGATGATCGCCGAGGGGCCGCCCGCGGCCGGACAGCGTTCCCCCGGCTGGGTGCAGGTCACCGGGATCGCTCCCAAGGAGGGCCTCTCGTACGATCGCTTCCTTCGCCATTGGTACGACGTCCACCGGGCGGTCGCGATCGAGACGCAGAGCAGCACCGGCTACGTTCGGAACGAGATCGTGCGTCCTCTCACCGAGAACGCGCCCGGGTGGTCCGCCATCGTGGAGGAGACGTTCCCGCTCGGCGCACTCGACGACCCTGGCCTCGTCCGCGCGTTCGCCCGCACCGTCCGCGACGACTACCGCGCCATGGGCATCCGCATGGCGCTGCACCCGCAGGTGGATCTCGCGACGGAGCCGCGGTGGGCGCGTCAGGCGCAGAGCTTCGGCGCCGACCCGCACATCACAGCCCGCCTCATGCGCGCCTACCTCGAGGGCCTCCAGGGCCTCGACCTCGACGGCGACGCGGAGCGTTCCGCTCTGGCTTAGCTCGGCGGCATCGGCCTCGGCCCCGCTCGGGGGGACGCTCCCGGCCCCCTTGGTCAGGATCTCCTTCCCCAGAGAG
>JAUIFY010000342.1 GCA_030430245.1 bacterium
CGGTTCCGTCGATCGCGGCGTCGACGCCGTCGGCGCTCGCATCCAGGAAGCCCCGCACGTCGTCCGCGTCTCCCGTCGTGGGGCACGCCGGTCCGTAGCGCCTCTCGGACTTCTCGAAGGTCGCGACGAGCTTGCGCGCGCAACGGGCGAGCCGGTCCTCGTACTTGGCTTCGTCGGCGAATCGGCTCATCGAAGCTTCCGCGGTCAGCCGGCATCGGGCGTACGCAGCGGCCGCGCGCTTTTTCATCCACTCACAAGCCGCGGTGTCCGAGGGCGCGCCCGTCGCCGAGAACGGCGCCAGGAAGACGAGCCACGGAGCCACGCTGCACACGACGCGACGTCTCATCGAACGGATCCTCCAAAGATGCGTGTTCGGTTCGAACGGGTCCGATTCGGAGGGAAGAGACGACGGCGGAACGGAGCTGCGGACCGCCGTCAACCTGCCCGAGCGCTCCTGGCGAACGCAAGAGGGAAAAACGGCCGATCAGGCCCGTGAGGCTGGACCTCGTGGTGTTCCTGCGCCCCCTGTAGTACCTTGGGAGTGGGTTGCCGCGATCCGCGCGCACGGAACGTAAGGAGGGAACCGGAATGTCGCGAGCTGCTGGTGAGCGCTACGTCTGTAAACGATGCGGGGCCGCACTCGTCTACGAGAAGCCGTGTCCTTGCCCCGACAGCATGCCGCACTCGGAGATCTGCTGTGGAGAGCAGATGGCCCGGGAGGACGGCTCGTCCCGCTGAGGTCCGGCGTCTCGCTCCTGGAGCGGGTCGGCCGGCTCCGAGGAGAGAACGGGAGAGCTGCGAGGCTCAGTTCGTCGGCGGAGGAAAGTCGCGCAGGATCCGGTCGACGGCGTCGGCGACCGCGCGGTCGCGTTCGGGCGACGTGCTCGCGTCGCTTCTCTTCATGTCGGCCTCTCCGGTGCCCCGCCAGAGAACGGCCGACCGATCGCGACCGAGCATCTCGATCACGAGCGTCCCGATCTGCTCCTCGTGAATCTCCGGGGACGCTCCGAGCGCTCCGAACGGACCGATGCCCGTCGGCACCGACCGGACGTCGAGGTCGTTTCGCCTCGTCGTGCGATACGCGACCAGAAAGTCGGGGGCAGTCGCGAGCCCGACCGCCCGGAAGCCCTTCGCCGCGAGGTTCGCCGAGACGGCCCTGCGGATCCGCCCATCCAGGAGGTCGTCGTCGACCGGCACGTCCACGCCCGGCAAGGCGGGAGGAGGCGGGAGGCCCGGCGGCGGCGACGGAGGCGCGGGCGCCCAGGCATACGTTCGCAGACTCGCGAAGTCCGCCGTCGGGCTCCAGTCCGTCTTCACATCGAGCTTCGGCCCGCACCCGACGGCGAGCAACGCCACCGCGGTGGCGGCCCACACGCGAGATCCTCGTGAAGTCATGCGACCCCCAAGGCTAGGGCGGCGGTGGAGCTGAGTCCACACACGACGCCGAGGTCGCACGGAGCCCCCGTCCTCGAGCCGCATCGTCCTGCTCGATGAGGCCGAGCTACACGTTCGCGGCTCGAACGCGCTCCAGGTCGCGCCCGACGCTCTTCGCGCCGAGGAGGCACACCAGCACGCTCAGAACCGGCGCGATGGTCGGGACCAGCAGCGAGTAGCGGAGCGCCTCGTGGGCGAAGCGCGCGCTGAAGGCATGGGAGACCGCGCCCGCGAGGAGGGGGCCCGCGGTGAGGCCGACGAGCGTGCTGATCAGGGTGGACACGGCCGCCGCGAACGCGCGCATGCGAAGGGGGGCGACGCTCTGGATCGTCGCCATGAAGGGGGCGGTGAAGAAGGAGCCGAGGATCGCGAGCGCGAAGGCGGGTCCGAGGAGCCAACCCATCTGCGTGTCGTTCAGCTGTGCGTGTCGTTCAGCTGGAACTCCGCCTTGATGGGCCGGACGAGGATGGAGAGGATCGTACGGTCGACGTTGTTGAAGACCATCACGAGGAAGACCATCCACAGGACGTAGGCCGTGTAGGGCGTCGAGGGGCGCTGCGGGTCGTCTTCGGCGTGAGCGTCCAAGGTCTTCCTCCGTGGGGTCGTTCGATGAAGCGGCGCGCCGGCAGACGGCGGCCGGCGCCCGCCCGAAGCACTGCGTGGCGTGTCCGGGCGCTATCCGGACGCGAGCAGCTCGCCGCCGTCGGCGATCAGCGTCTGGCCCGTGACCCAGGCGGCGAGGTCCGAGGCCAGCAGCACGACGACCTTGCCGATGTCTTCCGGCCTCGCGATGCGCCCGGCCGGGATCTGCTTCGCGCGCTCGGCGAGAGCCGCTTCGTCGAGGTAGGCGCGCAGGGAGTCGGTGTCGACCATGCCGGGTGCGACCGTGTTCACGCGGATCCGGTGCGGGGCGAGCTCGAGCGCCAGCGTCTTCGTGAGCTGGACGAGCCCGGCCTTGGCCGCGCCATACGGGGCGAGGCCCGGCGAGGCCTTGAATCCGGCGACCGACCCCACGTTGACGATCGCACCGTCCGTCTGTCGTTCGAGCCGCGCGCGTGCGAACGCCTGGGAGCAGGCGAGCACCGTGCACAGGTTGAGCTCGAGGGTCCGTCGCCAGTGATCGGGACCCGCGTCGAGAAGCTTGCCTTCGGGCTCGCCGCTGCGGCCGCCGACGTTGTTCACGAGGATGTCGAGCCCGCCGAAGTGCGCGAGGGTCTCGTCGACCGCCCGTGCCACGTCGTCCTCGCGGGTGACGTCGGCCTGGATCGCGAGCGCGCTTCCTCCCCGGGCGCGGATGCTCTCCGCGACCGCCGCCGCCCGCTCCGGACCGCGCGCGACGACGGCGACCCGTGCTCCCGCACGCGCGAACTCCAGCGCGCAGCCGTGGCCGACGCCCTGGCTCCCGCCCGTGATGACGACGACCTTCGCTTCGAGCCCGAGGGCGGATGGTGGCGCTTGCGATCGCACGTCTCGTCGTCCCGCTTCAGGAATCGGCCGGCGCGTTCGTCGCGCGGTCGTCTCTCCGGGCACGGAGGATCGGCGAGGGAACCCCGCGAACGGTGCGAGCCGATCCGAGACCGCGACGGGCGTCGAAGGCAGGCGGAGATGCCGGGGAATGATGGAGGCGGGGCACGAGACCCTCCCGAGGTCGCTTGGAACGTTGGCGCCGAGCGTCCTTCGTAGTCGAGTTCCGTCCGGCGGTGCAACAGGATACGGTCTCCGAATGGAGCTGCCGGGGTTCGAGAACCGCACGGTCGTCGTCGTCGGCGCCGGGGGAGGGGGCATCGGAACCTGCCTCTCCGTGGCGATCGCCGCGGCCGGTGCCCGCGTCGTCGCGGTCGACCGGGACCCGGAGGCGCTCGAGCGGACCGTCGAAGCAGCGCGCGGTGCGGGCGAGCTGACGAGCGCATCCTGCGACGCCGGCGACGAAGACGAGATGCGCGCGGTGATGGAGCGCGCCGTGGCCGGTGCCGTGTTGTTTCTGCTCTCGGATCTCTCCCGTTGGATCACGGGACAGGTGCTGGTCGTCGACGGGGGCGTGTCGGTGAAGCCGTCGTACCTGGGCGACGATGGGCTGTCCGTCTTCGTTCGCGACGAGGCGCTGCGCCGCCGGCTGTCGGGTTGAGGGTGGGGCGTCCCCTGGCGGCAGGCTCGGTCTCCCTGCGGGTGTACCCTCACCCGCTCGCGGCTCCCCACGTCGTGCGGGAGATGCAGGAGCAGGCGCGGATCGCCGAGGCCGCGGGATTCGACGGTGTCATGACGAGCGAGCACCACGGCGGCTTCCCTGGCTATCTCCCCAATCCACTGCTGGCGGCCGGGTGGCTGCTCGAGGCAACGGAGCGACTGTGGGCGGCTCCCTGTCCGTTGCTGTTGCCCTTGCGGCACTGGAGCCACGTCGCCGAGGACCTGGCATGGACCGCGGCACGCTTTCCCGGCCGGGTGGGCGCCGGCTTCGCGTGCGGGGGGCTGGCACGGGACTTCGAGCTCGCCGAGCTTCCCTTCGAAGAGCACCTGGACCGCTTCAAGGAGGCACTCCCCCGCGTGGTTCGAGCGGTTCGTGGGGGCGCGGACGCACCGCTCGCGGAGGACGCCGCGCTGCAGGCCTGCCGGCAGGCCCCGCTTCCTCTGTCGAGCGCCGCCCAGAGCCCGGCGGCCGTGCGGCGCGCCGCGAAGCTCGGGCTGGGCGTTCTCTACGATTCGCTCCAGACCGTCGAGCGCACGCGTCAGCTCTCGGCCGCCTACGTCGAGGCCGGAGGAGAGGAGACGCGCATCGCCATTCGCCGCGTCTGGCTCGGCGAGGCGCCGCGCAGCCACGAGCGAGAGCAGATGGACTTCTACCGGGGCTACGCCCGTCGGGAGACGCAGAAGCACTGGGGCGCGGGCGAAGAGCTGATCGCGGCCGTGACCGGCGCCGAGCTCGCCGAGCGGCTGGCCGAGTTCTGCCATGCAGGCGGGTGCAACGGCCTCAACCTCCGCCTGCACCTGACGGGCCTCGAGCCCCAGCAGATCCGGGATCAGCTGGAGGCGCTCGGCGAGGACGTCCTCCCGGCGCTGAGGCGCGAGCTCGGGTCGGAGGGGCGAGGATGAAGCGTTCCGCTAGGGGCTCGCCGATGGAGACGATCGAGCACTCCCGCGTCGAGCTCGGCAGCGTTCTGGTGAGCCTGCTCGAACCGGTGCCGGGGCACGAGGTCGAGTTCAACCGCTGGTACGAGCGCGACCACTTCTATGCAGGGTGCATGATGGGACCCTACTTCTTCTCGGGCCGCCGCTACGTCGCGACGCGACGGCTCAAGGATCTCCGCTTCCCGAGCGAGACTCCGGTGATCGACGACGTCGAGCGCGGCTCGTACCTCGCGCTCTACTGGCTCCAGGCCGGGTTTCACGACCAGGCGGTCGACTGGGCCGTGCGCCAGGTGAACTGGCTGAACGCGAACGATCGCATGCTGGGCCAGCGCGTGCAGGCGCACGCTGGCTTCTATCACCTTCGATCGCGGATCGCGCGCGACCCGGATGGCGTGCCTCCCGAGCTGGCTCTCGAGCATCCCTTCGCCGGCGTCGTCCTGTTGATGATCGATCGCGACGACCACGTCGAACGAGAGCGACTCGAGTCCGAGTACGGCGCGTGGCTCGCATCGCGACTGCCCGGAACCCCCGCGTCGCTCTGCTTGGGGCTCGAGCCGGAGCCCCTGCCGGCAGACGCGCCGTCGTACGTCGTGCGTCCCTCGGGGCTCGAGCGGCGCTCACTTCAGATCATCTTCCTGGAGAGCGACCCGCTCGAGTGCTGGCACGGCCTGTTCCCCGAGCACGATACGTGGCTGCGAGAGGCCGGTCTCGGTCACGTCAGCTACGCCGCGCCCTTCATCCCGACGATCCCGGGCAGCGATCGCTACGCGGACGAGCTTTGGTGAAGACGCCGAGGGGGCGGAAGCCGACGCTGGACTGGTGAGATGCGCGCGTTCGGCTCGATGGCCGGCGGCACGTTGGCACTGCGAGCGGACCGAATTGACATTCGACGACACTAGGACCATGCATGGGCACTGCGGATCGGGACCTTCTTGGAACCGGACCCACGTCGGAATCGAGATATCGCTGGCGACGAGAGATGGAGGGGTGTCCCCCGAGTCGCGACGAGGTGCGTGGAGCTGCGCTCACCGATGAACGAAGCCTCCCCCAAAGACCGGTTTCTCGAGAGCCTGGGTCGATGCATCGATTCCGGTGACTTCATCTCGACGTTCTACGACCGCTTCCTCGCCGCAGACCCCGAGATCCGCGAGAAGTTTCGCGATACCGACTTCGATCGCCAGAAGCGGATGCTCGAACGCTCCCTGCTGCTCTCTGCCGGTGCGACGACCGGTGATGCGGGCGCGCTTCGCGAGCTCCGAGAGCGTGCGAAGACCCACGACCGGAATCATCTCGACATTCCACCTCGGCTCTACGAGCTCTGGCGGTCTTCCATGACCGAGACCGCCCGGGAGTTCGACCGCGAGTGGAGCCCGCAGATCGAGGACGCGTGGGACCGGATTCTCGGCCACATCATCCGGCACATGACGACCCACTACTGATTCCCGCCGTCGCGCTCGCGGGCCCTTTGGATCGTTGACGCGCCGTCTTCAGCCCGGTGCGACGGCCGGCGAGGGCGTTCGACGGGTGCCGGGAACCTCCCCGGCGACTCCCGCG
>JAUIFY010000024.1 GCA_030430245.1 bacterium
GGGCCGCCCGCCCGAGCACCCGTCGCACGATTGCCTCGACCTCCACCCGCCGCTCCGCCGTCACGTGCGCCTCGTACGCGACGAATACCTCGCGCTCCTCGAACCGGATGTGCTTCTCCAGCAGGTCGGCAAAGGTCCCCAGGTCGCCCTGGCCGGCGGCGAGCTCGGTCACCATGGATTTCATCGTGCGGTGCTCGGAGAGAAGCCGGGCGATCATGTCCTCGGGGATCCGGTCGGCCTCGCGCAGGGCCGGCACCAGGGCCTCCTCCTCGGCCTGGAAGTGAGGTTCCAGGTCCTCGGCGAAGAACTCGCACGTCGTGGCCCGCTCGGCGGCCAGGTCGCCGTGGTCGCGGATGGCCTTCTTGATGCGAAAGGCCCGGACGAGCCCGTGATGATGATCGTGCGAGAGAGGGATCAGGCTCGGGTCGCGCTTGGTGGCCATGGAGGGTGGGTATCACCGGGTGGGGCAGGGGGCGACGGCCCGCGGATTGGGTTCAGGCCGAGGTCGAGCACGGCGAGAAGGTTTCGCCGTCGGGTTGGGTGTGGAAGGATCGGCAGATGGCGAACTCCGTCTCGATCCCCGGCGTGGCCCACGACGGCATCCGGGTTCACGACCTGGCGCGCTCGCGATCGTTCTGCGTAGCTTCTCGGGTTCGACTTCGTCCTTGGCCCTGTCGGACCGGGACCGGTAGCGATCCTGCGCCGGCCGGCCGGGAGCGAGATCGACGAGGCGGCGCGGCGAACCGACTGGCCCGCGGCAGCGATGCGTCGAAGCCGAGCCCTCGTTGCGTCTGGTCGAGTGGCTGGGGTTCAACCGAGGAGGGGTCCGGTGTGGGGACGAAGACAGAGGCGCAGCGCGAACCCGACAGAGACATGAGGAGACTCACATGATCAAGATCCATGGCGTTCACGGGTCCCCATTCGTCCGCAAGGTCTTCATCATGCTGGCGATGAAGGGCGTGGACTACGAAATCGTCCCGCAGATGCCGTTCTCGGGATCGGAAGAGTACAAGAAGATCAATCCGCTCGGGAAGATTCCGACACTCGTCGATGGTGACTTCACGCTCTGCGACTCGAAGGTGATCTGCCGCTACTTGGAGGCCGCCTATCCAGAGCCGTCGCTCTATCCGACCGACGCGAAAGAGCGAGCCACGGCGGACTGGTACGAGGAGCTCAGCGGGACGACCATTACCGAGCTCGCGACCGGCATCTTCTTCCAGAGATTCATGCGCCCGAGGGTGTTCAAGCAGGAACCGGATGAGGAGCTGATCGAGAAGATCGTCACCAAGCAGCTGCCACCCATGCTGGACTATCTGGAGGCGCGCGTTCCCGCGGACGGCTTCGTTTTCGGTGAGTTCACCATGGCCGATCTCTCCATCGTCAGTCCGTTCATCAATGCCAGCTACGCAGGCTACACGGTCGATGCCGCGGTCTGGCCAAAGCTCGCAGGACTGATCGCCCGAGTGAGGGAGGTGCCGGAAGTCGAAGGCGTCCTGGACGCGGAGGCGAAGACGTTCGGGAAAGCGAGATGATCGACGCAGCGAGTGACGCCGTATGGAAGGAAGGCTTCATCTAGGCTGATCTGCCCTTTGGTGAACCGGCGCCGAGTCCGGAGCGGTGCCGGAAGCGCGTCGTGCCGCTGGCGGGTGGCAAGAGTCTCCGAGAGGTCCTCGCTCAGATCGTGCAGCTCCCAGGTGTCGTCGTTCCACTTCCCCGGTGCCAGGTCCTGTCGCCAGGGAAGCGTGTGCTGGGCATTCGCCTTCCACCGTCCGGCGGAATGCGGACGATCCGCGAACTCTGCGTTACCCGCTTCGAGTGCCTGTCGCACGAGCACCCGGTACGAGGTCGACGTGCCCGGAGATGGCCACTTCGTGCAGGCCGATGGACCCAGCGCGGTCGATTCGAAGCATGCCGGAATCCGGCCCGGGTTCGCTCGGGGCGCAGTGCATTCACGTTCCGGACCCGGCGCGGAGTGCCCCTCCGACCTCCGTGCTAGGAACGGTGCATGCGATTCGGAATACGGCCAGGGCTGGGATCGAACGGCTTCGGACGCCTGCACGACGCCGCACAGATGGTCGAGGAGCTCCCGGGAGGAGGCGGCCGCAGTCGAGAGTGTGGCGCCGGGCGATGTCGCCCGGTCCGCCATGACCCCCATCGAAATGACGGGGGAGCGGCGGACGGACCTCCGTCGACGTACGGCCGACTGAAACGTGCGGCGGGCGGGCGTGCCGGGGCCGGACGAGACGGTCTGCGGACCGCTCGCATGCGAGGGGACTCCGGCTCCCGGATGGGTAGCGGCGTTTCGTCGATGCGTGGGCGATGGCTCGTCGCGCTCCTGGTGAGCGTCGCCTCGCTCGGCTGTGCCGATGCGGAGGGGCCGTTCGCACTCTCGATTCGAGAAGCCCGACGCGCGCCGGCCGGCACGTCGCTCACGATCGAAGGCGTCGCGACGTCGCGCTCGGGTCTGTTCCGTTCGTTCACGGGCGAGGATGGGTTCTTCGTGCAGGATGCGACTGCCGGGATCTACGTCTCCACCGAGACCAATCCGGAGGTCGCCCGGGGTACCCGTGTGCGCGTGACGGGCGTGGCGGGGGACCTCTTTCGGCTGGAGGCCATCGTCAGTGACCCGGCCCGCATCGTGCCGTTGGACGTCGCTCCCGTGCCGCCGGCGGCCGAGGTCGCGACCGGCGCGGTCGGCGCGGAGAACGAAGGCTCGTTGATCCGGCTCACGGCGCGGATCACCCAGGCGATCGTCGATGACTTGCCCTACGGCTACCGGATCTTCGTCGACGACGGCTCCGGGGAGGTGCAGGTCTACGTCGCGCGCTCGGCGTTCGACCCGACGACGATCGACTGGATTCGGCCGGGCGCCGAGATCGCGGCGGTCGGCGTCTCCGGTCGGTTCGAAGAGACGCGCGAAGTCCTGCCCCGTGCGCCCTCGGACCTGACCCCGGTCGACGGGAGCGCGTCCGGAGTCTAGGCCGGCGAGAGTCGGCGGGCCACGGGAGACGTGCGCCTCGACGGCAGGGCTCGGGCGAACTCGCTAGGCGACGTCGTCGACCCGCTCGGACTCGGTGAGCGCAGACCCGGCTCGTGCCGTGATGGGCGGCTCCGGGAGCTTCGCTGGAACTCCAGCCTCCGGGTACCCCAAGTCGCCAACCTCCCGGTGCTCGCCGACCGCGTCCTTCAGCCGCACGCCGAAAGCTGCGGCGAGATGTAGCAGGGGATCGGGGTCGGCTTCGAGGACGGAGTGGGTTTCGGGGTGGCCGACGGCGTGGGTGTCGGTGTCGGGGGGTGGAACGGTTGGGTCGGGGTAGGAGTCGGGAGGTTCGGCGTCGGTGTCACGGACGGGGTGGGTGTCACCGAAGGCGTCGGGGTAGGAGTCGGCCTCACCGTGGGCGTGGGCGTCGGTGGGCGCGCGCCGTGGTCTCCGCGAACATCGACTTGCCTCGCGACGACCGTTCCGATGAGAACGACGCCCTTGTTGAGATTGAAGTCGTCGTCCTCGGGGGCGACGAAGGTGCCCGTCGCGATGGTGAACTTGCCGAAAACGCTCTTCGTCGAATTCGAAGCCGGCGCACACGACTTCTCTGCGGCGATCCAAACCTGGTAGTCGAGAGCATTCCCCGAGGTCGCGCCAAGGAAGGCGGACTCCTCCGTCTTGAGGTTGCGCCGAATGTGGATCTGCACGGGGCCTTCGGCCATGACCGCGGCGAACTTCCGTATGTCCCACTCCTCGAAGGTGTAGGAACCCGGCCGCAGAAAGACCGTCGCGCTGGAGCGAGCGAGGAGCTCGCCGTAGCAGCCCGGGCTCAGCGTGACGTCGTCGCCGTTCGCGACCGTCACGTCGGCTCCGCTCGTCGCGCAGGAATGGCAGGCTTGCGCGACCGGGAAGCTCGGTCGACCGAGGTCCAGGGGGAAGCTGCTCGGGAAGATCTCTCCACGGACCTCGCCGGTGGGGCTGCCGGCGATCTGGTTCGTGTACGCATCGACGATCGACGCTTGTGCGCCGAGGTGGATCGTGTCGCCGGCCATGAACGGCGTCGGAGAGTCGTCGAGCTGGAACGTATTCGTGCTGATCTCGAGCGAGCCCCCGGCACCGGTGACGGCGAAGTTCCCGGACAGGTTCATGTTGGGGCCGATCGTCAGACGCTCTTCGGCGATGATCGTGTAGTCCAGCCACGTCGTCGTCTCGACCGCCGCGGCCGGTGGCGGCAGCGCGAGGCTGCCGAGGAGTATGGCCGACAGGGCCACTCTCAGAACCGCGCCGCCGGCACGGGGGCGCGGTGCAGGGACTTCACGATGGGTGTTCGGGCTCGATTTCAGCACTTCGGACTCTCCCGGCGCGCGAGGTCTGTGACATCGCGTCGTCTGACGAGCCTGCTGTAGTGGGTCGGGAGTGAGGAGGGGGGCGGGGCGGCAGGCTCGCGGTCAACTCCAACCTAAAGGCAAGATCCGAACCGAGCGATCCGGAGATTCATTCGAGACTCAGAGGCCTTTTTCGCGGTGTGGAGCTCTCGAAAGCCTGCGATTCTGCCAGATCTGCCCGAATTGCCAGGACTGGGACGAAGCCCAGGCGTCGGGCACGGGAAGCTCTATGTCGTCTCCTCCGACGGCGCACGAGGGCACCCCGCCTGCGTCGCCCCGCGGTTCGAGGCGCGTGGGTATGGCCCCGTTGCTCGCCGGGGCGAGGCGTCGCCCGATCCGGTGGCCGGCAGAGTCGGACCGCGGTCGCGTCCCCGCTCGTTTGATGTTCGGTCGCACCGACGGCAGTCTCGGGGCGGGGAGAGTGGAGCTCGGTGTTGCGGTCCGAGCTTCGGGAAGGAACAGGCCATGAGAAGCTGGTTGCTCGTTGCGATCTTCGTGCTGTTCGGATGGGCTGCCGGGGTGGGGGCCGCGGAGCTCCTCGATGACGCCGCGATCGCGCGGGCCGCGGCCGTCGTCGACGTGACGTCGGATCGTCATGCCGTGCGGGGGCGTCTCGAGAACCGCACCGGGGAGGAGCTTCGTGACGTCAGGCTCCTCATCGTGCACGAGTTCCGGTGGGCGGACGAGATGAATCCCGGCGAGGACACTCCGGGCCGGAGCGAGCACTTGACGCTCGGCCCCGTCGCCCCGCACGCGTCGTTGCCGTTCGCGCATGCCATTCGACCCCCATTGCCCGCTCGCACCGACGGGCACTACGTGACGCGTGTGGAGATCATGGGTTTGACGCAGGCTCCACCTCCGCCGGCTCCGGCCGCGCGTCCGGAATGATCTCCTGGCACGAGCGGAGGACACGGCGGACGTTCTTCACGTCCGTCAATCCAGACGTGTTGTCTTGCGCAACGGAACGTCGCGCTCCGAGAAGGCTTTCGATCGTCCGGCAAGCCCGCGATTTCCCTTCGGTCCCGTGTATCCGCGCCATGCATTCGTGGTGAGGTTCGGATCTTGCGTGTGAGTTCGTCGCCGAAGGGAACGGATGCCATGCGGCAGCATGGTCCAATCGCAGCGTTGTTCGGAGGAGTCGACGATGAGAGCTCACAGTGTAGGTGCGAACCTCTTGAGGTGTGGAGCGTTGGCTTTGGCGGCGGTGTTCGCACTGGCCGCGCCAGCGACGGCGAACAACGTGATCGATGGCTGCGGGCAGACCTGCGAGATCGATTGCGGTGCCGATCCGAATTGCCGAGAAGCCTCCGGCGGCAAGTGCATTCTGGCGGACGACGTGACCTGCGACGCAACCGAGTCGGCCATCGAGCTTCTCAGTGGCAACGACCTCGAGATGGCGGGCTTCGACATTACCTGCACCGAGGTCGCGCCGGATTCGTGTCCCTACTCCGCGATTCTGGTGATCGATACCGGGAGCAAGATCACGAGCGACGGATCTGGTGACGACGGCGAGGCGGTCATCTCTGGCCGCTTCTTCTTCGGGGTGGACTGTGACCTGAACGCGAGCTCGATCGTCGAGAAGATCACGGTGTTCGACGGGATCGGCGCGATCCGAGATTGCAGGACGGTTCGCAACAACGTCATCGGCCCATCGAGCCAGTTATACCTGCTTGCGAACTTCGGCATCACGACCGAGGGAATCGGCGGCAGTGACTCGTTCAGGAACAACTCGATCGAGGGGCGCGTGTTCCCGATCACCAACAACGGCTCGAACTCACTGTCGGTCGAGGGGAACGTCATCAACACCGACGCGACGAACCGCGCCATCTCGCTCGGCAACGCGACCGGTGGCGCCGACGGAGTCGCGAAGTTCAACGTCTTCTTCGGGGCGGGAGCGAGTGCCGGTGCCGAGCTGTTCCAGATTCACGGTGAGGATTCGGTGGTGTACTCGGGCAACTACTGCAACGGGGATCATCCTGACTGTGCCGCGTGTATCGCCGCCGGCCACTGTGAGTCGTACACATCTCCGTTCAAGGGCAACGATTGACGGCCGGCTCTGTGGGCCTCCCCCTCTCCGGAGGCTGGCATCATCCGCCACGTCCGTGATCGGCAGCGGCGCCGGGCGGCGCCTCACGCCGCTCGGCTCTGCGGAAAGAGGAAGTCGATGAAGCGCTCCGCCGTCGGCTGCGGCTCGTGGTTCACGAGGGCGGGGCGCTCGTTCACCTCGATGATGACGTAGTCGTCCTCGCGCGGATCCATCACGAGGAAGTCGAGTCCCGCCAGGGGGATGTCGATCGCCTGCGTGGCCCGGATCGCGGCATCGGCCAGTCCCGCGTTCAGGACCGGAGTCACGTCGCGAATCGTGCCGCCCTTGTGGACGTTCGCCGTCCGCCGAACGCGAAGCCGCTCGCCCTCGGGCAGCGTGTCGTCGAGCCCGAAGCCCGCATCGGACAGGCAGCGCTCCATCTCGTCGTCCACGGGGATGCGGATCCGGCCCACGGCCTGCGTGTTCCGGCGA
This sequence comes from bacterium, assembly GCA_030430245.1. GTDB lineage: Bacteria > Desulfobacterota > Binatia > UBA12015 > UBA12015 > VGTG01. The sequence continues at coordinate 6,887 of JAUIFY010000024.1, forward strand.
CGTTCCAGCTTGGCGACGAGCTCGCGGATGGTGTGCTCGCCCGTCCCGATGATCTCGGGCGGCTCGCGGACCGCGGCGGCGACCACCTCCGAGTCGATCACCAGGATCCGTAGGTCCTCGCCCGGGCAGCGCTCCTCGAGCAGGACGTCCGAACACTCGGCGCGTGCGACGTCGATCGCCGCGCGGAGGTCCGCGGGGCTGCGGACGCCGACGGAGATCCCGGCTCCCTGCTCGCCGCGCCTGGGTTTCACGACGACGGATTCGTGGCGTTCGAGGAACCCCTCGGCTTCGCTCGCGTCCTCGACGAGCATCTGCGCCGGCACGCGGAGCCCGGCATCACGCAGCACCTGGTGGGTGATTCGCTTGTCGTCGCATCGCGAGTACGCGACGGCGTTGGTCAAGGACGTCAACGTCTCCCGGCAGTCGATTCGGCGTCCGCCCAGCGCGAGCTGAAAGTAGTCGTCCCGACCGTGGAGAGGACGCACCTGGATTCCCCGTCGAAGCGCCTCGTCGATGATGATCTGCGAGTACTCGTTCACGTGCTCGCGCACGCCGTCGGAGGTGAACAGTGGCTCGTTCAGCGGAGTGCGACGCTTCATCGCGAAGGCCGGAATGCGTTCGAACCCCATCGACTCGTAGAGCGCGATGGCACCGGCGTTGTCATGGAGGACGGAGAGGTCGAGATGTCGGCGGCCTCGCTGGGCGTAGAAACCGGCGAGACCCTCGATGAGCCGTTTACCCACGCCAGGGATCGCCGCGTGCGCCGAAACCGCGAGGCACCACAGGCTGCACCCGTTCTCGGGATCGTCGAATGCCTCGCGATGGTCGACCCCGAGGGCGGTGCCGAGGACCTCGCCCGAGTCCCGCTCGGCCGCGATGAAGTACGTGGCGGCCGACCCGGCCCGATTTGCCCAGAGGAACTCCCGGGTCACGGGGATCATGTGGTGCTCGACGTAGAGCCGCTCGATCGCCTCGGCTTCGGAGGGTGAGGACAGCGGACGGACGTCGATCGCCGACTCGACGGGGGCGGTGGTGGGCTCGAGTGCGAGCCGATAGGTGTGGGAAGGATCCAGGAAGAACTCCTCGGGCGAGAGCGCGAGGACGACGTGCGGGTCTCGCACGTACAGCGCGATGTCACGAGCTCCGGGCCGCTCCGCGCGCATCGACGCGACGAGCTCTTCCGGGTTTCGGAACGTGTGCGCGAAGAGCAGGCGCCCCCACCCGCAATCGACCACCGCGTCCGGTGTCTCGCCCAACGGAGGAGGGGGCGCCGCCCGATGATGCCAGTGTCGCGCCGAGGGGGATTCGCCGTTCATCGGGTCAGCCCACCGGCGGGCGCGGCTCTTCCCCCGCGTCGAGGATCACGACCTCGACGCGACGATTCTGTTGCCGGCCAGACGGGTTGTCGTTCGGTGCGACGGGGTAGCTCTCGCCGTACCCGTGCGAGTGGATCCGATCTCCGGTGATGCCCTGGGCGCTCAAGAAGCGCTGCACGCTCGCCGCACGTCGATTCGAGAGATCGCGATTGTAGGACGAGGAGCCGATGGCATCGGTGTGACCCTCGATCGACACCCGACGCTCCGCGTTCTCCCGCAGGAACTCGACGACCTCCAGGAGCTTCCGTTCGGCACCCGGCTTGAGGTCGGCCTCGTCGAATTCGAACAGGACGTCTTCGAGCGTCACGACGATGCCCCGATCCGTGCGGCGCGCATCCTTCAAGATCTCGATCTCGCGCTCCCGCGCGGCGAGGACGATGTCGCCCTTCGCCTCGTGGAGCGCTGCTGTCTCACGCTGGGCATCGGCGAGCCGCGCTCGGGCGAGCGCCAGGTCCACCTTCTTGTGCGCGAGGTAGGCGTGGTGTTCGGTCGCCTCGTCCTCCCCGTCTTCCCAGGCCTCCTCGGCCGTACGAAGCTCCGATTCGGCGTCGTGGAGGGCGACCGGAGCCAGCCGGTCGACGGTCGGGTCCGAGCGGGCATCCCGGTATGCAGAGCGCGCGCTCTCGAGGCTGGCGTTGCGGGTCGGGCCACACGCGACCGTCACGGCGGCCAGTAGCAGGCAGGCCAGGAGTGGGGCACACGGGTTCGTGCCTCGCGTCGATGCTCCGGTCATTTCGTTCCTCCTACGGCGTCCTCGAGGGCGTCGGTCGTGCGTTGGGTTTCGTCGGCCAGCGTCCAGACGCTGTCGCGCGTCTCCCGCTGGTTGCGCTCGGCTGCGGCGGCGTCGGTCTTCGCTTGGGCGAGCTGAGCCTCCGCCAGCGATTGCTCGGCCAGTCGGTGCGCCTCGGCGAGGTCGTCGTCCCGGACCGCGCGCTCCGCCGCCGCGAGCTTCTCGCGTGCGAGCTCGATCTCGAGCGCCGCGTGATCGGCCGCGCCCGCCGCGGACGCCTGCGCGATCGTCTGGTCGGCGCGGGCCATGGTGTCGGCCGGCGGCTGGAGTGCAGAGCACGCCAGCAGCGCCGCGCTGACGAGGATCGCGCAGGGTACGGAAGCGCCCGGCTTGCGATCGGATTCTCGAGTCATCATTCGTCTCCTCGGTTTCATCGAGCTGATGCCCGTCGTCTCCGGCGCGGTGACGCGAGTTCCGTGCCAGGGGCGGAAGTCGAAGATGTCGTCGCTTTTCGTCGGGGGGCGGAGCGCGGCCGAGCGATGGGCCGGTAGTTTGTAGAATGCACAGCGAACTCGACGAGAGTCGCAGGTGATGGAGCCGTCGCGGATCGGGCGATCGGACGGTCCCCCCGCGCGGCGAGGCGACCGACGCGGAGCCTGGCGAGCGAACTCTCGGGATCGCGAGGAGCCGCGAGGGCTTCAGGGAGGTGCGCGAAGATCGGACGCGGGTGTCCGGTGCCGGCGACGAGAATGGCGCAGGCGAGCCGGGCGTATTCCGCGTGGGCAGGGCGCGGCGGTCACGCCCCATTCGCGAGGTCGGCCAGGGCGCCCTTGATCCGCGTCGCGATGTTGAGCTGACCGGCGAGGCCGGCTTCGCGATGGACGTGGATCGCCTGGTACTTCTCACTCGTGAACATCTGGATCATCGCGGCGCCGCTCGGGTACATCGCGATCGCGACGTCGTCCCACAGATCCTCGACCTTGCCGATGAGAAGCCCCGTGACCTCGCCGCCCCAGACGACGCGTCCACCGACGTCCGCCAGCGTTTCGACGACGCCCGCCCCGTAGAGATCGTACGCCTCGCGCCCCGTCAGGCTCGTCTCGCGGCCGTCCGGATACTCGGCCCTCTCTTTGTACTTCAGCAGGTTGACCATGTAGATCGGTCCGTCGCTCGTTCTGCCGAGGGTGGCGGCGATCTGCTCCTGCGTCGGCTCGACTGCGTTCTCGTAGTGCATCGCGTCTCCTCGCGGTCGTGGGCTCGGTTCGGATCCTATTGGCATTCTTTATGTCAATAAGGCGGCGGTGGGCAAGCCGTTGCGTCGCACGTCACAAGTCGATGTCTGCTTCGAGCGGGCCCTGGAAGGAATCCTGGTTGTCGCTGCGCACGACCGTAGTGTTGAACGGGAGGCGCACGGAGAGGTCCTCCTCGAGGCGGATCGTCCGGAGTCGCCAGCTGTCGGGGATCGTCGGCGTGTCCGAGGTCCGTCGCGCGTCGCGACTGATCAATCCATAGTGCGCGCCGTCGGGCGAGCTCAGGACGGTGATGCTGCTCCCCGCTGGCCACGTGAGTTCGTGGTACTTCTGAACCGTCGACGCGACGAGCAGCCTCTGGTCGTCGAGAAAGCCCTGGAAGCCGACGATGTTGGCCATGTGCTGCCAGGTGGCGCCGAACATTTCCCGGTGCGTGTATTCGCCTTCCCCGCGACCGGGCGATCGCAGGAAGCGACCATCGGGCCCGGGGGAGTCCTCGGTCGCGACTCCGCCTCGGGACTGGTTGCGGGCCCACCCTGCGGGAAGCTCGATCGCGTCGAACTCCTCGGGCGTGAGGTCGAACGTGAGCCAGACCCGGCGCTCCAGATCGAACACCTCGTGAGCGGGGTTCCCCGACCGACGCCCCGTTTGCGTGAGGTCGAACGATCCGGGCTGCGCCGTGGTCGCGGAATCGCCGCACGCGGCGGCGAGCACGGTGATCGCGAACCACGCGAGGGTCGACGGGATTTTCTTCATGAGATCGTCCTCCGTCTCGAGCCGAGGAGCTGCCGTCGGTCGTCCGAGGTGCGCATGCGAGTCCGTTTCCATCTGCGCTCGAAGGTGAGAGCTGTACTCTCATTGTGTGAACGCCGCAACCGAAATCGGATCGGCACGGTGTGTCGAACGAGGCGCCCGACTTGAATCCGGAGGCGTGAGAGTATTACTCTCACCCTTGTGAGTGCTCGACGGTCGTTCGTCGTCCCGTCACCGAAGGTCTCGACAGGACGTGTCGTGTCGGAGGGGTGATCCTGCCTGGTATGCGGTTCCAACCCGAGAGGAGATCGATGAGAAGAGTCGCGGGGAGCCTGCTCGTGTGTGCCATCGCCGCCGGAGCCTTTGGCTGTGGAGATGGCGCGTCCGGTGCGACCGAAGACTGCCTGTCCGCGGTCACACGGAAGCCCGAGACCGGCTTCCTCGCGGCGTTCGATCGAGTGGAGATCGTCGCCGTGACGCCCGAGGGGTGCGCCCCGCTGGAGGGGCCGCTCGCCGCGTTCAACTGGTTCTCCCTCGCAGATCGCGGCTCTTACTTTCAGTACGCCAATGCGATTCGGGAGATTCTCTCGAGACGTGGCACTCGGCTTCTCGCCGGGGCCGAGCATCTCGCGACGCTGGAGGCGCCGACCGGATTCCCGTCGACCGGGGGTGCGTACGTCCACGACGATCTAGGCCTGCCGCTCTATGCGAGCGCGTCGGAGTTTCTCGACATGATCTCCTCGCCGGAGTTTCAGGCGATCGCACCGCTCCAGCAGGCAGGCGCCCGGCAGGACGACTACGTCTTTGGCTTCCAGAGGTGCATCGTCGGATGCGACTCGGGCACGCCGATTCACGGGACGGGCGACGCTCTCTTGCTCATGCACGCGTTTCGCTTCGAAGGCGCCGACCTCGACACGGCTCTTCGCAGCCTCGCCGATGCGCCCGGGGCCGCGGAGATGGCGTACGGCGGGCGGCTCGTGGCTCGACTTCGCTTCATCGTAGGGGGCACGAACGTGAACACGCAGAGTCTGCCCTGGGGAGAAGGCTTGGTTCTCTTCCGGGTCGGCTCGGAGGCCGAGGCGGGGGACTGGGTCGACAGTGCGTCGTTCCGCGCGTTCCGCAACCAGACCGCGGAAGACGTTCTCGTGCTCCTGGGGCCGACGTCGCTGCCCGGATGATCCGCCTCCGAGCCGCGCTGCGCCTCGCCGCGGGTTCGCCGCGATGAGGTCGACCATGCGTTGCGCGATCTCCTATGCCTGATCGTCTCGCAGGCAGTGGCTCGCTTCGCACGGGTGCACGTCGGGCTGTCCGGCCGCGCCGGGAACGCCGTCGATCGAGGTGTCCCGCGCCGTCCTCCGCCCGAGCGACGATCCGTGCGAGTCACTCCGGGTGCAGGCCCGCCACGCGTCGTCCGACGAGGCGGCCCCCGTCCCGAAGCTGCGCCCCTCCGAGCGCTGCGGTGTGGCCGCGGCATGGGCATGGAGGGATCCCCCGAACCCGCGAGTCCGTCGTCGGCATTCCTGTGCGGCGGCCGGCTCGTAAGCCACGTCGATCGACGACGTCCGTTCAGGGCAAAGGAGGTCGCTACCATGAAGAAGATTCCCTACGCCGCGGCGGTCGTTTGTCTCGGCCTGTGCGCCACGGAGATTCATGCCGAGCCCGATCCGCTCGCCCGCTGCGAGGCCGCGCGCCTGGCTGCGATGGGGCAACGGATCTCGACCAAGCTCCATTGCCGAGCGTGGGCCCGACTGACGGACATCGAAGTGCCCGAGGCGTGTCTCCGGGCCGCCGACGACGAGTTCGTGCGGCTTCTCGTGTCGATCGGACCGGAGTGCGCCGATCCCGGCGCCATCGTCGATTTGGGCGCGAGCGCGGACGAGACGATGAGCGCTGCCGCCGCGACGGTCGACTCGGGCTCACCGTTGCCGGACCTGAGCGGCCGCTGGGTCACCAGGACCGTCCTGGGAGCCAACCCGGACGGAGCCGATGCGCTCCTCTGCGGCGGACCCGGGGAGCCGGAATGCCCGGACGTCTTCGTGATCATCGAGTGCCGATCCGACTTCACGCAGGAGGGGGAGACGCTGCATCAGACGTCGGTGTGTTCGACGACTCCCGACTCGCCCGAGGCTCTGCCCCCGTTCACACAGGAGGGAAGCGGGCCGATCGATCTCCTGACCGGTGAGTTCTCCTTCGAGGGGAGCGTCGACGTCCCGGGCATCTTCGTCGCCCTCTACAAGGGGGAGGGAGTATTTTCTGCCGATGGATCCTCGCAACGGGCCGTCACGACCGCCGGGCTGGGTGGCGATTGGCTGTGGCTGGCGGAGACGTCCGGCTGGCGGGAGGACGATTGAGGGAGACGTACCGGCCCGCCCGATCGAGTCGTTTCGTCGGCTTCGGTGTCTCGGCCGACGGGCGCTGGACGACGCCCGTCTCGAATCGACGGTGCCAGGCAGGGATTGGGCTGTCCGGCCGCGCACCGCTCGAACGAGGAACGATCACGCGACACGGCTCCGGCTCGCCGATCCTTCTCTCGGTTCCGACCGTGTTCCTCTCTTCCGTCGCGGCATCGGCGCATCCTCCGCGGGCGACCCAACCGAGCCGCTGCGCGGCGGAGGTCAACGCCGTGCGATTGTGAGAGGGTTTCCGGGAGAGGGGGGCGGACCCTTCGCCTCGTGGCGGGACCGCCGCGCAGTCCACCCGTGCGCCACGAGCCGAGCGGCACAGCCCGCCGCGAAGATCGCGAACGCGACGAGGAGCCACTCGAGCTCGTTGCCCATCGGAATCGTCTGGTCGAACCAGCCAAGGGACAACATCGAATCGTCCTCCTTCCTTTTGTTCGACGTCGCATCCCGCGCAACCGTTCGTGCGATACGTCAGGCCGCGCAGTGATCGGCATCACGTCTCGCGAAGATGCCGGCGCTTCGGGCGATGGTTCCGAACGAGTCCGTGTCGAGCAGCTACGCCGCGCTCGATCGCCATTTCGCGGAGCATGCGAGGCCCGACCCCGGGCGGCCGCTCGGCCGAGGCTTGGTTCTTCGAGACGACGGCAGCCGGGACGACCGTGATGGCCGCACGCAAGGTCCTCCAGGAGCAGGAAGCGCCGTTCCCGTTCTGGTTCTACATGGCGCCAGCCCATCGATCGCGGCGTCCCGGTGGACCGCGCGACCGATCGCACCCGTGTCGGTTCCACCATTTGCGGTATCGACATCTTCTGTGCCAATAGTCGGCCATGAGACGGGGACGTGGGTGTCGGGGCTCGCTGGCCATCGTCGTTTTCATCCTCGTCGTGGGGTCGACCGCTTCCGCGCAGCCGGGGGACACGCAGGCGGATCTCGAGGCCTCCGAGGACGAAGCGGGCGTTCTACCGGAGGCGCGTGTCGATGCGCGGGTCGAGGAGATCGTGGTCTCGGCGCGAAAGCGAGCGGAGATGCTCGAGGACACTCCGCTCGCCGTGACGGCTCTCGGCGTCGAGACCCTGCGCGACAACGACATCTCGCGGCTCGACGAGATCCGAAATCTCGTGCCGAACCTGAACTTCCAGCAGACGCCCGTCGGGCTCGACCAAGCCTCGCAGTTCCGGATTCGAGGGATCGGCACCACGCGGATCTCGCCGGCGTTCGATCCGGGCGTCGGTATCTACGTGGACGGCGTCTACCTTCCGCGCAGCGTGAACTCGGTGATGTCCGTGATCGACGTTCAGCAGATCGAGGTGCTGCGCGGGCCCCAGGGCACGCTCTTCGGCAAGAACTCGATCGGGGGAGCGATCAGTCTCACGACGGTGAAGGCGCACGAGGAGGTGGAGGGCTTCGCTCAGGTGCGTGCGGGCAACTTCGACACCGTGGAGACCCGCGCGATGGTCAACCTCCCGGTTCTCGACGATCTCTTCTCGCGGTTCTCGCTCTCGACACAGAATTTCGGCGGCTACACGCTCAACACGACCCGCGACGAGTCCACGTCGGATCGGCAGTCGATCTCGGCCCTGGGCTCGGTGCGCTGGATCCCGCGCGAGGACGTGACCGTCGACGTCACGGGATTCTGGGCGCGCGATCGGAATCACGGCCAGGGCGGGAGCTGCTTCTACGTCCAGCCGGGGCCTCTGGCTCCTCCCGGTCCGGCGTTCCGTGATGCGTGCATCCGCTCCGGGCCGTTCGAGTTCCAGTCGCCGATCCTGCAGCTCGCGGATCAGAAGAACTACGGTGCGTGGGGCGTGATCACCTGGGACATCGGCGACGCGTGGGTCTTCGAGGATCTGGCGTTCAAGTCGACGTCGAGCTGGCGTCAGGGCACCACCCGTCTTCGGTCCGACGTGGATGGCACGGATTTCCCGATCGTGATGATCGCGAGCATCGGGGACGGACCGCTCGACGGCGGAGAGATCTCCGGTCACTCCATCATTCAAGAAGGGCAGATGAACGCCAGCGCCTGGGATGGTCGAGTCAACCTCGTCGGCGGCGCATTCGGCTTCTGGGAGGAGAGCGACGGGCCCACGCAGACGACGACTCTGCTGAGTGGTGCCGTCACGAACTCGAGCATTGCGACGAGCCGTCCCGACAACTGGGACTGGGCGATCTACGGCCAGGCGTCGGTCGACGTGCTGGACTGGCTGAGCGTCACGGCAGGCGTTCGGTACACGGAGGAGAAGAAGGGGAACGACTTCTCGGTCCAGGCCGTTCTTCCCGTGCCGGGGCCCGAGGAAGGCGTCACGGCCCGGCGTGTCTTCACGGCGTGGACGCCGATGGCGAGCATCGCGGCGACGCTTCCGGAGGACATGATGGGCGACGCACCCCTCGACCATCTTCTGGGCTACTTCACGTACTCCCAGGGCTTCCGGGGGGGCGGCTTCAATGCGGTGCTGAACTCGGAAGTCGATGACCTCACCCCGTTCGCTCCCGAGACTCTCGACTCCTACGAGTTCGGCGTGAAGACGATCGCGTTCGACCAGCGCCTCACGTTCAACGTCGCCTTGTTCATGTACGAGTACGAGGACATCCAGGTCACCACGACGGAGTTCGATCCGGTCACGGACGGGATCGTGCAGCTCACACGAAACGCGGCCGAGGGCACCGGCAAGGGCGTCGAGCTCGAGATGCGGGCCTTTCCGATCCCGGGGCTCGTGACGAACGGCTCGGTGGGCATCATGAAGACCGAGTACGACGACTTCCCGAACGCGGTCGACGACCTGACAGGCGAAACGATCAACCGGGCCGGCGAGCCGTTCAACAACACTCCCGAGCTCCAGACGAATCTCGGCGTGCAGTTCACCGTGCCCGTCCGGGACGTCGGTCCGGATTGGCTCGTGGGCTACCTCACGCCGCGCGTCGACTGGTACTACCAGAGCTCCGTCAACTTCGCGGGGCCCGAGCTCGTCGCGGCGACGCAGCGGGGCTACAACCAGCTCCACGCGCGCCTCGGCTACTCGTTCCTGGACGACCGAGCCCAGGTTGCGTTGTGGGGCAAGAACCTCACGAACGAGACGTACTTCATCAATGGACAACCGCTCGCGACCACCTTCGGCTACGTGCTCCGAACGTACGGAACGCCACGCACCTGGGGCGGCGAGCTCTCGTATCGCTTCAACTAGCAAGCGGTGAAACGGAGTAGACCGCCTGGGCGCCGTGACCGACCCGATGCCGAACCTGGAGGCCGACGCGAAGCGGCTGCTGGCGCGACCCGCCTGCGCGGAAGCCTTCGCGGCCTGAGAGGAGGAATCTCGTCGCCTGGGTTGCGGGGGGCGCCCCCGGAGTCCGGCTCGTCCACGAGCGCTTCCAGAACGTCGGCCCCCACGAAGAGCCGGCCCGCTGAGAACTTCGTCTCCGTCCCGTGCGGTCTCACGGGCCGATCGGGAGACTCGTGCGATTCGCTCGGCGGAGGGCTCAGTCCAGATGGTCCCGGATCGCCGCGAGGACGACCTCCGGACCGGATCGTCGCTGGTAGTTCTCGGCGACGTCCATCCACAGGACCGTTCCGTCGCGATCGACCAGGAGGGTCACCGGGACGGGGAGCGCCTCCTGCTCGTCTCCCGGGGGCGCCGAGTGGACGAGCTGATTGCGGTATCCGAAGGTGTCGGTGACGTCGAGATCCGCGTCGGACAGCATGACGGCCTGCAGGCCGTGCGCGCCACGCCCCTGCTGGAGCTCTTCGACCGTGTCGGTGCTGACCGTGACGACCCGGATGTCACGCTCGTCGAACTCGGGCCGAAGGCTCTCCAGTCGCCGCAACTCGGCGACACAATAGGGTCACCAATGCGCTCGGAAGAACTTGATGAGCACGAGGTGCCCCTGCAAGCTCTCCGAGTCGAACGCCTTCCCGAACTCGTCGACGGCCGTGAAGGCGGGTATCGAATCGCCCACCCGGATCGCGTCGGGACCGAGCTGCTGCGGGCTGATGTACATCGTGTAGGGGAGGAAGACGCCGAGGCCGATCCCGACGAGGGCGGCGATGCCCCCGTACCACTTCGTCCCGCGGAGGAAGGCGCCGACGCCGAGCGCCGCGGCCAGGAGGAAGCCGAGGACGAACACAGTGCGATCCTCGGGAATCCCGAGGGCGCTGTTCGTCCGGAACCACGCGACGGCGGTTCCCACCGCGAGGGCCAGCGCGGCGATTCCGAGTTTCGTTCCGGGTTTGCTCATCGCACGGACGGGGACGCTCGAGCGGTCCCGTGAGGGCACTACTCTCAGCTGTGTGGAAGATCAAGCCCGATCGGCGGTCTCGCGAGCGATGTCGTTCCATCGACCGCAGGTCGAGCAGACCCGGCCGGGCGGGGAGCTCGACGACCCGGCGGGGCACTTCTCCGGAGGGAAACGCCCACCGACGTTCACCGACCGCCCCGATGTCGGGCGCGTCTCCCGTGTCCGCCGCCGCCACCGCGGCCCGCCGCTCCGCTCTCGCGCGCGGCGCAGCGTTCGAACGCCGGCAGGTGGTTCTCTTCGGAGGCGACCTGAAGTCGTAGGAAGGTCTCCTGGACGTCCGGGTAGTCCCGGGTAGCCTCCCGGAGCTCCTCGTAGAGCCCGGAGTTCTCCTTCTCGGCCTCGACGGCGGTGGTGCAGGCTTCGAGAAGCGACGCGGGTGCACGAACGCGCTCGGGCCACTCATCCCGCGGCACGGGGACGTCGTATCGGTCGCAGAGCCGCTCCAGCGCGCGGATGTGCCGCTCCTCCGATTCGACGATGTTCACGAACGGACGGACGTCACCGAACGCCTCCAGCACCTTGCGGTACGTCGCGCGCGCCTTGTACTCGTCCTCCAGCGCCACGGTGAGAGCTCTTCGCAGATCCATCGACATTCCGTTCTCCTTCGGTGGTCTTCGGAGGTCGTTCGTCCCCTGATTCCTCCCGAGAGGACGATCGGCGAGAACCGCCGTGCGGAGGCCCACCGACCCGCGTGCACGGACCGTCCCCGAGCGCGACGCGCTCCCTCATGGCGGGGGCCCTCCCTTTGCTCCGGCGATCGCCACGCGCTCTCCGGCGCCGAGGCCGCTCAGGACTTCGAGTCCGCCCGGACCGGTCTTCCCCGTCGTCACCATGCGGCGCTCCGGACGTCCGGCATCGTCGAGCGCGGTGACGAATTCGAGCTGGCCGACTCGCGAGACCGCCGCCGGTGGGACCAAGAGCCGCGCCTGCTCTCCCGCGGGCAGGTCGACGCGCCCGAACATCCCTGCGACCAGCCGCGCGTCGTGCGGCAGGCGCACGCGCACCAGCAGCGTGCGCGCGCCCGGCTCGGCGAAAGGAACGATCTCGTCCACCGTCCCCTCGAGCTCGAGGTCGAGGGAATCGATGTGGGTCGTGAGGGATTGATCCTTTGCGAGCGTGACGGCGATGCTCTCGCGGACCGGCACCTCGAGGCGCAGGGCTTCCGGATCGTAGATTCGCAGCAGGGGAGTCCCGGGAACCGCGGTGTCGCCGGGCTCGGCGAGCCGGTCGATGACGCGGCCGGTGACCGGGGACCGGATCTCCGCGTGGGTGACGGCCACCTCGGTCTCTCGCAGGCGCTGCTGAGCCGCGTCCAGATCCGCATGGGCCACCCGGTACTCGGATCGGACGCGGTCGAGCTCCTGCGTGGAGGCGACGCCGGCTCGGGCGAGCTCTTCGAGCCTCGCCTGCTCGGTGCGGGCGAGCTCGAAGCGAGCCTGCGCACCGGCGAGCTGCTCGTCGGCCTCTCGAGCTCGGGCCTGCAGCTCGCGACGGTCGAGTCGGATCACGATCTGCCCGGCCTCGACCACGCTGCCGGCTCGTACCTCGATGGCGTCGATGCGGGCCAGGATCTTCGAGGAGACACGCGTCTCGATCTCCGAAGCGACGGTGCCGCTCGCCGACTCGAAGGTCGGCATCGTCTTCTCGACGACGGAGACGACCTCGCCCGAGGCCGGTGGCGCCGGGCGCTCCACCCGACCCGGCGGAACGCGTTCTTCGCAGCCGCCCGACAGCCAGGCGACGGCGAAGACCAGCGCTGCGACGGCGAGGAGGAGCTTGGCGGCGGAGAGTGCGGTCGACTTCATGACGAGACTTCCTCCGTAACCGAACCGGGCAGACCGTGGCCGGGGCGATTGCGGTAGACCAGATCGTACGTCACGGGAACCACGATCAGCGTGAAGGCGGTCGAGACGAACAGTCCGAAGATCAGCGCCCAGGCCAGACCCGAGAAGATCGGGTCCAGGGTGATCGGCACCGCCGCGAGAAGAGCCGTTCCCGCCGTGAGGAAGATGGGACGCACCCGGACGGCGCCGGACAGCAGCAGCGATTCCCGCAGCGAGGTCCCGCGGCGGAGCTCCTCGTGCACGAACTCGATCAGGAGGATCGCGTTGCGGACGGCGATGCCCGCGAGGGCGATCATGCCGATCATGGCCGTGGCGGTGAAGAAGGTCGGGTTCGGGTAGCCCGCGATCGGGGGACCGGAGAAGACGCCCAGGAGCCAGAAGCCCGGGAGGATGCCGATCAGCGTGAGGGGGATCGAGATCATCAGGATGAGCGGCATCGCGTAGCTCTTCGTCTGGAAGACGAGGAGGAAGTAGATTCCGAGGAGAGCGGCCGCGAACGCGAGCCCGAGGTCCCGGAATACGTCGAGCGTGATCTTCCACTCGCCTTCGCCGTTCCAGCGGACGTGGACTCCGTCGGGGAGGGACCACGGGTCTCCGCCCCCGTTTCGGAGAAAGGTCCTCTCCTCCAGCGGCCGGGGGCGGGTGGGACCGGTGCCCAGATCCGCGGAGACGTCGGCGATCACCTCCGCCGGCGGCCGCCCCACGGCGTCGGCGTACACGTACACCACCGGCCGGAGGTTCTTGTGGTAGATCGTCTGCTCCGCCGTCTCCCACTCGGCATCGGCGATCTCGCCGAGGGCGACGAGGGAGATCGGCGCATCGCGCAGGCCACCGTCCTCGCGGACCTTGACGATGCCCGGCCGCCCCTTGAGGGTCAGGTCCTCGAGGAGCTCGATCCCCGACCGATCCGCGCGAGCGACGCGTAGCTCGATGGGAACGGGATTCACCTCGTCGGGATCGTGGAGATCGGTGGCGTGCATGCCGTCGAGCGTGAGTCGGAGCGTGTCCGCCACGTCGCGGCGCGAAACGCCGGAGAGCGCCGCCTTCTCCTGATCCACGGCGAAGGCGAGGCGCGGCGGCTCGGCCTCGACCGTGGAGTCGACGTCGGAGACCAGGGGTTCCCGCCGGAGGCGCTCCTCCACCCTCCGCGCCGCCGCCCGCAGGGTCTCGTACGGGACGTCGGGGTCTCCATGGACCTCGGCCACGATCGTCGCGAGCACCGGTGGCCCGGGCGGGAGCTCGACGAGCGCGACGCGCGCGCCGGCCTCCGCGGCGACGCTCTCGAGCTCCGGTCGTGCGCGCAACAGCACCTCGTGCGATTGCATCTCGCGCTGTCGCTTGCCGACCAGGTTGGCCCGGATCTCGGCCAGGTGGTCCCCGCGCCGGAGGAAGTAGTGACGGACGAGGCCGTTGAAGTCGACCGGACTCGCCAGACCGGAGTACACCGTTACGTCTCGGACCTCGGCGGTGTGGGTGAGCACGGCCGCCAGCCGCCGAGCGACCGCATCGGTCTGCTCGAGCGTGGAGCCCTCGGGTAGATCCACGACGATCTGGAACTCGTTCTTGTTGTCGAAGGGCAGCATCTTCAGCGGCACGGCGCGGACGAGGGCGAGGCCGAGGGCGCCGAAGAACAGGAAGGTGACCGCGGTCAGAAGCAGCCAGGCCCGTGATCGTCGCTTCAGGAACGGCGCGAGGGAGCCGGCGTAGAGGCGGAACAGCCTCGTCTGGGAGATGTCCTGCGCTTCGGGCTCTGCCGCGTCGTCGGTCTCTCCGCGGAGAGCCTTGTACGCGAGCCACGGAGTGATGGTGAAGGCGACGACCAGCGACATCAGCATCGCCAGAGGGACGTTGATCGCCATGGGCCGCATGTAGGGGCCCATCATCCCGGTGATGAACAGCATCGGAAGGAAGGAGATGATCACCGCGGCGGTGGCGAGGACGATCGGCGGGCGTACCTCGTTCACCGCGTTGCGGACCGCGTCGAGAGGCGGCTCGACCCGCCTCCGCAGGTGGCGGTAGATGTTCTCGACGTCGACGATGGGATCGTCCACGACCAGGCCGAGCGACAGGATCAGCGCGAACATCGTCACCCGGTTGATCGTGTAGCCGGCGAGGAGGTTCACGAAGAGGGTGAGCCCGAAGGTGACGGGAACGGCGACGGCCACGACCAGAGCCTCGCGCCAACCCAGTGCCCACGCGAGCAGGCCGATCACGATCACGATCGCCACGGTCAGCGCCTCGACCAGCTCGTTCACCTTGTCGTCGGCGGTCTTGCCGTAGTCCCGGGTGATGCGGGCGTGGACTCCCTCGGGGAGGTGGGTCGCCTCGAGCTCGTGCAGACGTTCTTCCACGAGCTCGGTGACCCGGACCGCGTTCGTCCCCTTCTGCTTCGCGATCGCGATGTGGACCGCGGGGTGGATCGATCCGGGAGGAGTGCTCTCGGCCGGGCCGAACCCGAGCCACGTGTATCCCCGGCGCTCGGCCGGGCCATCCTGGATGCGGCCGACGTCGGAGAGGAAGACCGGCGTGCCGTCCACGACGTTCACGACGCTGCCCGCGAGGTCCTCGACGTCGGCGAGCTGCGCCCCGCCGTCGACGGCGATCGATCGATTGCCGCGGTCGAAGCTTCCGGCGCGAACGCGGGCGTTCGACACGTCGAGCGCCCAGGCGACCTCGAGGGGAGAGGTGCGTCGCGCGGCCAGGGCGTCCGGCTCGAGCTCCACTCTCACCGTGCGGGGCCGACCACCGACGACCCGCGACTGGTTCGTGCCGGGTACCGCCTTGAGCTCGATCTCGATCTCCTCGGCGATGCGGCGCAGCGCGAAGTCGTCGACGGCCTCCGGCCGGTCGCTCCAGAGGGTCACGACGAGGACGGGAACGTCGTCGATCTCGAGAGGCTTCACGACCCAGCCGGCGACGGAGCGGGGGATCGCATCGGTGTTCGACTGGACCTTGCTGTGGATCTTGACGAGGCTGTCCTCGCGGTCCTCGCCGACGTAGAAGCGGACCGTGATCACGGCGCTTCCGCGCCGGGACATCGAGTAGACGTATTCGACGCCGTCGATCTCGGACAGAAGCTTCTCGAGTGGTGTCGCGACCTGTCGCTCCACCTCCGACGGGGAGAGGCCTGGGGCATCCACGAGCACGTCCGCCATCGGGACGACGATCTGCGGTTCTTCCTCCCGCGGCGTGGCCAGGAGCGCGACGGCGCCTGCGATGAGGGACAGGAGGACGAGCAGAGGTGGGAGGTCGCTCCGCAGGAAGACGTCGACGACGCGTGCGAGAGGCGAGCTGTCTTCGTGTCGGGGCACCCCGGGCCAGCGGGAGCAAGCCGCATGCCCCGGTGCGGCCCCGTCTCGGGTCGGGCGCGGTGCGTCGGGCTTCCTCTCGACCGGACCCGGAGCGCCGCCGGTTCCCGATTCTGGGAATCTCGTCGTCGGCGGTCGCCGGGTCGATCGCCGGGCCGGGGCGCGCGTAGGCCGCTCCCGACGGAGGCAGGACCGCGCCACCGAGCCCTCATCGGGAGCTTCGGCCCGCGGGCCGGCTCCAACGGCCGGCATCGGGTTTGCGTGTCTCCCCGGTGTCGCAAGCGCATTCGTTCCTCGAGGATGATCGGATCCCCACGGCGGCTCGGTCCGCCGAGAGCCGCGGGAGGGGGAGGAGGGTTCATGGCCGCGAAGAGATCTGCCGTGCCGGAAGGCGTCCTGGTTCGTGACCGGATGACGGTGGGGCTCGAGAAGATACACAACGTCGTTCGTCTGCGAGACGCCGCGATGAAGATGCGCCACTCCGATGTCGGTCTCCTCGCCGTGTACGACGGAGCAGAGCTCCTCGGCGTTCTCACCGACCGCGACCTGGTCGTGCGCGTCGTCGCCGAGGGACTGGACCCGGACCAAACGCCCGTCAGCGCCGCCTCGAGTCCCGAGGTGTTCCGGTGCTTCGACGACGAACCGCTCGTGGATGCCCTCGAGCGGATGCGGCAGAAGCACGTCCGACGGCTCGTGGTCTTCAACCGCGAGGATGAGCCGGTGGGCCTCATCTCGGTCGACGATGCGGCGCGCGTCGACGCGGCCCAGGGGGCGGTTGCCGCGGTGATCGCGAGCGATCACCGGCGGTAGGGGGCGCGCGAACGCCGGGTGAGGCGGGCGGTCTGCGGCGGGGGGCCTCGGCTGGCGTGGACCTTGCTGGTCTCGTCGGCATGCCCGAGCCGTCCGTCCCTCGCGCCGCGGCCACTCGGCCGGCCCCCGGTGCGCTCCTCTCGCTCGCCATCGGCGCCTCCGCCGAGTCGGGGGACGGGCTCCGGGGTGCGGCGGCGGTCGTGTTCCGGCCGACGCTCGATCGACTCGACGTCTCGCGGGACGCGATGGCCTCGCCCGGGCCGTCCCGCGAGAAACAGGCGGCCTGAGGCATCGGGAGGTTCCCGTGGACGAGAGCCCTGCCGGCAAGGATCCCAACGCACGCGCACCGAAGACGCCCCCGATGTGGAGGCTCGGTCTTCCGTTCGCCATGGTGGCGATCGCCTACCTCTACATGGCGCTCGCGGGCGCCGGGGACCGGGCGGCCGAGATCTCCTACAGCCGGTTTCGAGAGCTCGTCGCCGACCATCGCGTCGCGCAGATCGACATGAGCGGAGAGGGGATTCGGGGCGAGCTCAACGAGCCGATGCGGCTCGGTGGGGCGGAGAAGCCTTCACGTCACTTCCGGACGCGTGTGCCCGCCGTCGGCGATCCCCGCCTCCTTCCGGAGCTCGAGGCGGCGCGCGTCACGATCGACGTGTCCGCAAAGCCGGGCGAGAGCGGGGTCGGCTCGTGGTTGATCCTCTTTCTGCCCTGGATCGTGCTGATCGGTGTCTTCGTATGGATGCAGAGGAACGCCGCGCGACTGATGAGTCGGAGCCTCGGTGGCGGAGGCGCGCTGGGGCGCGTGATGAACGTGCCGGGCTCGGACGCGAAGGTGCCCGAAGTGACCTTCGCGGACGTCGCCGGCCAGGAGAACGCCAAGAGGGAGGTTGCCGAGCTGGTCGCGTTCCTCCGCGACCCGGCCGAGTTCCGCAAGCTCGGGGCCGAGGTCCCGAGGGGTGTCTTGCTCATGGGAGCTCCCGGTACCGGCAAGACCTTGCTCGCACGGGCTCTCGCGGGTGAGGCGGGCGTGCCGTTCTATTCGATCTCCGGGTCCGAGTTCATCGAGATCTTCGTGGGAATGGGGGCGTCGCGTGTCCGTCGGCTGTTCGAGGCCGCGAAGAAGACCGCGCCCAGCATCTTGTTCATCGACGAGCTCGACAGCGTCGGCCGCACGCGCGGCACCGGGTTGGGCGGCGGCCACGACGAGCGGGAGCAGACCTTGAATCAGATCCTCGCCGAGATGGACGGCTTCACGGGCCGTGAGGCAGTGATCGTTCTGGCGGCCACGAACCGCCCCGACGTGCTCGACCCGGCACTTCTCCGGCCCGGTCGCTTCGATCGTCACGTGACGCTCGATCTTCCGGATCGCGAGGACCGCGCGGCGATCCTCGCCGTCCACACCCGAAAGGTCCCGCTCGCGCCCGATGTGGACCTGTCGAGTGTCGCGTCGGGGACGCCGGGCTTCTCGGGAGCCGAGCTCAAGAACCTCGTGAACGAGGCGGCGATGCTCGCGGCGCGCTCCGGCGAGCTGCAGGTGACGAAGGAGCGGTTCGACGAAGCGCGGGACAAGCTCATCCTGGGCCCCGCCCGGAGTCTCGTCATCGCGGACGACGAGCGCCACCGCCTCGCGGTCCATGAGGCCGGGCACACGATCGTCGCACACCTGATGCCCAACTCGGATCCCGTCTACAAGGTGTCGATCATCCCGCGCGGCCGAGCGCTGGGAGGGACGCAGCAGATCCCCGAGCTCGAGCGGCACACGCTGCCCGAGGACTATCTGCGAGATCGCTTGGCGATCATGCTCGGCGGGCGGGTCGCGGAGAAGGAGCTCGTGGGTTCGGTGAGCTCGGGAGCCGACGACGACATCCGTCAGGCGACGCGGCTCGCCCGCTCGATGGTCGCCCGCTGGGGGATGTCGGACGAGGTCGGGCCGGTGGACCTACGCGAGAGCGAGGAGCATCCGTTCCTCGGCCAGACCATTGCCCAGCCCGTGCACCATTCGGAGGAGTCCGCGGCGGGGGTCGATCGGGCGGTGCGCGCGTTGCTGCACGAGGCGGAAGAGCGTGCGCTCGACCTCATCCGTTCGCGTCGGGACGCCATGGATCGGTTGGTCGCCGCACTCGAGCGGGAGGAGACGCTGTCGGCGGACGCCGTGCGGCGATGCCTGGAGAGCGAGGGCGGCACGGTGGCGCGGCTCGCGGACCGAGTGAAGCCCAGCGGTCCGCGGAGCTGATCGGATCGCCCCGCCTCGAGCCCGGATCGGGCGGACTCGTCCGCCCGATCTCCGCGACGACCGTCGACGCTCACGCCTCCTTCCTCGGTCGTCTCCCGCGCCTCCGGGACCAGGTGGCCGACGCCCGTCTCCTCGGTGGCCGTACGCAGGCCCCGGGCGACGTCGTCGTCGAGCAGCGTGTCGACGAACGTGTCGTCACGCCACACCGCGATGCTGGTGAGGTCGAGGCCCGTCATCAGATAGCCCACGTCGACCAGTGGCATCTCCCCGGCGACGCTCAGCGGGATCGTCTCGAGTCGGACTGCGTCCGCATCCATGGCGCCGTACTCCTTTGCTCCCTACTCGCCGGCCGACCGCTCGACGAAGAGGACCGGGCATCGGACGCGCGCCGCCGCCGACGCGAGGACGCGGTGGTCGGCGTCCGTGGCGTTCGGAAGGACGAGGAGGCTGCAGGGGTGCAGCTCCGTCCACCCCGCGCTTGCGTCGGCCAGATCGGGACCGGGTGCCGCGAGCACCTCGAAATCGATGCGGGTCTCGAGCTGCTCGGCGATCGTCGACACGATCGGGCCGCGATCGCCCTCGCTCGTCTCCGGCAGGAGGACCTCGACGCGGACCCGACGCCGGAGGGCGATCGGGCCCGCGAGTGAAAGGGCGGCGCGCGCCCCCTCGGACCCGTCGTAGGCCACCACCACCGGTGCGTGCGATCGCACCTGCCCATGGATGAAGAGCTGGCCGATGCCGCTGGACAGCAGGGACGCGACGGCGTTCTCGAGGGTGGTATCCCCGCCCAGCGCTCCGGTCCCGCGCCGGATGGTGATCATGTCGGCTTCTGCGACGGCCTCGCGCAACCGGTCCACGGCACTGCCGCGTGCGACCCGGAACGACCACGCGATCCCGTGCGGGCGTGCGGCGGCCGAGAGCGCGCTTCGCACCCGCTGGGCCTGGACGCGGAGGCGGCGCTCGAACTCGGGTCCGTCCGGGGCGCGCAGCCTGCCGGTGAGGAGATCGAGCTGGCGACACGCGGGGTGGTGCGCCAGCGCGAGCGCCTCGGTGTCCTCCACGAAGAGGCCCTCGACCTCGGCCTCGAAGGCGGCCGCGAGCTCCGCGGTCGCGGTCGCGCAGGCCCGGCCCTCCGGGGACGCATCGAGCAGCAGCAGGATGCGACGCGGCGCCAGCGGCGGGCTCATTCCTCCTCCTCGGCCATCAGCTTCCGGCTGAACTCGACGCGGCGTCGCGCCATGTCGGCCAAGCGCCGTGCGATGCGTTCGTTCACGGAGCCGGGTGGGTACGTGCCGTCGGAATTCTTCACGCCCGCGTCCAGCCCCGTCAGGATCTCCAATCCGCGATCGATCGAGTCGACCGCCCAGACGTGGAACCGGCCTTCCCGCGCGGCCTCGACGACGTCGTCGCGGAGCATCAGATGTCCCACGTTCGCCGTGGGAATCACCACGCCCTGGTCGCCGGTGAGGCCGCGAGCGCGACAGACGTCGAAGAAGCCCTCGATCTTCTCGTTCGTGCCGCCGACCGCGCGAACCCGGCCGTGCTGATCGACGGCTCCGGTCACGGCAACCGACTGGCGAAGCGGGACGTCGCCGATCGCGGAGAGGAGGGCGTAGAGCTCGGCCGAGGACGCGCTGTCGCCCTCGATCCCTCCGTACGACTGCTCGAACACGAGGCTCGCGGAGAGCGAGAGCGGGGTTTCGAGTGCGTATCTCTCACCGAGAAACGCCGAGAGGATGAGGACTCCCTTCGAGTGAAGCGGGCCGGAGAGCTCGACTTCGCGCTCGATGTCGACGACCTGGCCGGAGCCGAGGCGGACGCGCGCGGTGACGCGGCTCGGGCGGCCGAACGAGAACTCCGCGAACTGATGGACGGCGAGCGCGTTGATCTGCCCGGTGGCCGTGCCCGACGTCGCGATGTCGAGGACTCCGCGTTGCATCTCGTCGTGGATGCGCTCCCGAATGCGATCGGACCGATGCTCCTTCTGGGCGAGAGCGCGCTCGACGTCCCGCCGCTCGACCCGGTCCCGCTGGTCCGAGCGAGTGCAGTGATCCGCCTCGCAGAGCACGTCGCGCAGCGCGGCGAGGTCGAGGGAGAGTCGCTGCGCGTCGCCCGTCGCCCGTGCCGCGTGGTCGATCACGCGAGCGATCGCGTCTCGGTCGAACGCCGCGAGCCGCTCCTCTCCGGCGATCTTCGCGCACAACCGCGCGAGCTGGGCCTCGGACTCGGGCGTTCGCTCCATTCGATCATCGAAGTCGGCCGCGATGCGAAAGAGAGGAGCGAAGTCCGGGTCGTGCACGGACAGGAGGTGGTACAGCTGGGGCTCTCCCACCAGGATCACCTTGACGTCCAGAGGGATCGCTTCGGGCTGGAGCGACAGCGTGTGGACGAAGCCGAGGCTTTCTCCGAGGGACTCGATCGTGAGGTGACGGGCGCGCAGGGCGCGCTTCAATCCCTCCCACGCGTAGGGCTGCAGAAGCACCTCACGGCCGTCCAGGACGAGGTAGCCGCCGTTCGCTCGATGCAGCGCCCCTCCACGAATCAGGTTGAAGTCGGTGACCAGCGTTCCCGAGAGCGACACGTGCTCGACCCGCCCGATCAGGTTCGAGAGCGTCGGGTGCTCCTCCCAGACGATGGGGGCGCCCTCGGTCGAGCCGTTGTCGACGATCACGTTGACCCGGTACCGACGTAGGAACGGGTGATCTCCGTCGGTCTGGGCGAGAGGCTCGGGGAGAACGACCTCGGTCGTCTCCCCGGCGGGCGCCTGGCCCACGAACGCGCGGGCATGCTCGACGACGTCGCGCTCCATCGCCTCCAGGTACGCCTGGACCTGGGGTGCGTCCCGATACCGGGCGCGGAGCTCCTCGAGGAGGGCTCCGATCGCGAAGCGCGTGATCTCCCGGTTCAGCTCCTTGACGGCTTCGCGACGCTCCCGCTGCCAGCGCGGCAGCTGCCGCATCGCCTTCTGCAGCTCCTCCTGGAGAGCGGTCACGTTCTCTTCGAGCTTGGACTTCTCCTCGTCGGTGTACTGCTCGTGCTCCTCGGGCTTCAGCAGTTGCCCGTCCTTCATCGGGGCGAAGAAGATGCCGGCGGGGCCGTGCATCATGTGCAGGTCGCGCTTCTTGGCCATCTCCTGCAGGTCTTTGAAGACGTTCGCCTGTCGCTCGCCGAACTCCTCTTCGATCATCTGCCGGCGCGTCTGATACTCGTCGCCCTCCAGCGCGACCGCCAGGGCACTTCGCAGCTCGTCGACGAGATGCTCCATGTCGTCGCGAAAGCGCACCCCGACGCCCGCCGGAACCTCGAGTGCCCGGGGGCGCTGCGGCTCGGTGAAGTCGTAGACGTAGCACCAGTCCGAAGGGCGGTGTCGCGCTCGTGCGCATCGCTCCAGGTGGGCCTTCAGGAGGTCGTGCCGCCCGGTTCCGGGCCGGCCGAAGGCGAAGACGTTGTATCCGAAGCGGTCCATGGAGATCCCGAGGTCGATGGCCGCGGCCGCGCGCGGCTGACCGACCACGTCCTCGGGTGCCCGGAGCTCCGCGGTGGTCTGGAATCCCAGGGATTCCGGGTCGCAGGAGCGGCGCAGGGTCTCCGCGGGAAGAGGGTTCGTTGGGTTCTGCATGACCTGGGTTTCCCTTTCGCGGACGCGTGCGGCGCACGGATCGTGCCAAGCGGGCCGGTGCGACGACGCTCGGGTGAGGGCGGCGTCCGTCTCGCAGACGGGAAAATGGCGGGCTCGAAGCGTCGTGGAATCGGGAACGGGCGCGTCGGGCGCTCTTCGGGCGGGCTCTCCGATCGAGATCACGTCGGCGTGCCTGGCGTCCCGAGGCACGGCGCCGTTTTGGCGGACGTTCGCCTTCGTGAGGAACACGTCGCGGGCCGGCCTCCTCGACGGATCGTGCGACGCGAGATCGGCACGCCGCAGAATTCGAGATCGTGCGGTTTCCGAACGGATGGAAGTCGTCCACGCCGCCGTGAGGAAACCGGAGCGGTTCCCGCCACCCTCTCTTTGGCAGGGTGCTTGCAGCGGCGCAGCCTCCATGGGCCTGCGGCATGCCGCCGGCAGGGGCAACATCGAACGTGGGGAGACGAATCGATGACGATGAAGGTCGAGCAGATCATGACGAGGAACATTCGCACGTGCGGTCCGCGCGACGATCTCAACGCGGCCGCGCAGATCATGTGGGAGCAGGACTGCGGCTGCGTTCCCGTGGTCGAGGAATCGCAGGACGGCGCGGCTCGGATCGTCGGGATGGTGACGGACCGTGACGTCTGCATGGCCGCGTACACGCGCGGAGCGCCGCTCCGCGAGATCTCGGTCGAGAGTGTCGAGTCGAGTCCGGTGGTCAGCTGCGCTCCCGCCGACCC
Organism: bacterium; assembly: GCA_030430245.1. Classification (GTDB taxonomy): domain Bacteria; phylum Desulfobacterota; class Binatia; order UBA12015; family UBA12015; genus VGTG01. The sequence goes on from JAUIFY010000024.1 coordinate 30,248, forward strand.
CGTGGAGGTCGCGCTGCGCATTCTGCGGGCGAATCAGCTCCACCGACTGCCCGTGGTCGACGCGGACGGTCAGCTCGTGGGCATCGTGGCTCTCGCCGACATCGCCCGCGAGGCGGCGCGGGAAGAGGGCCAGTGGCGCAAGGCGATCAGCCCGACCGACGTCGGGCGCGCGGTGGAGGCGATCAGTGCGCCGCGCGGAGAGCGCGCGGTGGCGGCGACGGCGGCGTGACACCGGATCGAGACGACGACCACCACGAGGTTCACTCGTCCTGCAGACGGAGGACCCGCGTGAGATCTTCGCCTCGTACGACGTGTTGGCCGCGGACTCGGCCCACCTGACCGCGCTTCGACGGGCGGCGCGCGAGACCGCGGAACGCCATTTCTGGGCGGAGGTGCTGCGGCGCAGCGTCCTGCCCCGGGTCGAGGTGCAAGCGGCCCTGCAGGGCGGACAGACGCTCCGCGCGTCCGCGTCTCGCCGGCTCCGGGAGCCGCGGAGGCCGTCTCTTGCGGCCTGGAAGATCGGGCCGGCGCGCGCCGAAGGCCCCGACCGGTCCCCCGGTCCAGAGTCGCGACTCTCGCGGGCGCGCACGGCTCTCGCGGGTGATGCGCCGCTCGTCGCCGCCCCGGCTCCACGCGGAGAGGAGGCGTGTCCGCAGGGAACGAAGGCGTAGGGGAGTCCCGGTCGCCCGCGGTGTCGGCGGGGCCATGCCCCTCTCGCCGCCCGGGCTCCCGCGGAAGGCAGGTCCGGCGGTTGACCGTCGCCCGTCCAGGTTGCAAGAGATGAGGTGTTGCTCTGCGAGCTGGATCGGCCAGGGTCGAGAAATCGTGGGAAAGAGCGTACCGCCGCGTCACACCGGGAGGGAGGCTTCGTTCCACCTCCCGGCGGGACGGGGGACCGCCGAGGATCGGATCGACCGGTTCGAGGCGGAGGTTCGTGCACGCTTCGGCGTTCTGCCGAACTTCTTCCGCGCGACGCCGGATTCGATCGTGGCCGCCGAGTCCCTTTGGGCACAGGCCCGCTCGGCCTATCTCGACAACCCGGCGCCATCGTCGTTCAAGGAACGGCTCTTCGCGTATCTCTCTCGGTTCTGCGCGAACCCGTACTGTCTCGCGCGGCACATCGCGTTTCTGCGTGGGCGTGGCCGGCCGGCGGGCGACCCGAGCGCGGGTACGATGTCGTCGTCCGACATCGTCGCTCTGCTGGCGGAGCCCGTGCCCGGTGCCGCGCCGATCGAACGCGCCCTCGCGGTGCTCGAGGGCGGGGCGCTTCCCGCGGGCGACTGGCCGCCGGACGGTTCGCCTTTGCTCTCGGCGATCCACGCGGCCGCCGTCGTCGTGTTCCTCGAGCGCGACGAGGCCTCCCGGTGTCGAGACGCGCTCGCCCGAGCCCTCGGTGCCGCACGGTACGACGCTCTGGTGCTCCTGCTCGCGTTCGTGAAGACGGCGCATCTCTGGGCCGAGGCCCATCCGGACCTCGCGTTCGAGCCCGACGTGGTGGAGCTTCTGGCGGCGGAGCCCGAGCTCGAGCAGTGGGTTCGTGGCTACCGCGAGATCGTGGCCCTCGAGCTGGGGGAGAAGCCGGCGGCGCTCCTCTCGGAGCACGCTGATCCTCGGAGGGGGAGAACGGCTCCGGCCGCCGCGCGGGACGGGACCGTCTCGCTCGACGCCGACGGACGCGAGCGTGCGGCGGAGGAGCTCGAGCGAAGTCTCATTCTGCGTCACGAGATCCTCGACTCGCTGCTCCAGCATGTGGCCGTCCTCGACGGCGCGGGCGTGGTGCGCGAGGCGAATCGCGCCTGGACGCGCCATGCCGAAGAGCTCGGCGGCCCATCGATCGCGGGGACCGCGATCGGCGAGGATTTCATCGAGGTCTGTCGTCGGGCGGCGGCGTCGGGGGACGCCGATGCCACTACCGTGATGCGCGGGATCGAGTCCGTCGTGAAGGGCGTGTCGGATTCGTTCGAGCACGAGTACTGTGCACCAACGCCCGACGGGGGGCGCCATTTCTGGATGGCGGTGGTCCGCCACCTCGACTGTGAGGGCGGCGCGGTGATCAGCCAGAGAGACGTGACCGAGTCGCGACGCGTGCGCGAGCAGCTCGAGGACAACGAAGAGCGCTTGCGGCGCGTGTTGAGCCTCGGGGGCATCGGTGTGGTCCGCGACGATCTCGCGACCGGCCGGGTCGAGCTCGATGCCCGCGCGGCACGGCTCGCGGGCTTTCCGCCCGAGCCGACGACGCGGCCAGTGGACGAGCTGTTCGCGCATGCCGTCCCGCCCGGCGATCTCGAGTCTCTTCGAGACCTGCGCGCACGCGCCATCGAGAGCGGCGAGCCGGTCTCCCTGGATGTGCGCGCACGGAATCCGTCGGCCCAAGAAGGGGAGTGGCATCGCATTCAGCTCGGACTGGTGCGTGACGCGCAGGGACGTCCTCATCATCTCGTCGGCGCCGTCATGGGCGTGACGCAGCAGAAGCGGCGAGAGGCGGAGCTCGAGGCGCATGTCGCGCAGTGGGAGTCCGTCGCCGATGTCGGACTCGCCGCCGTCGAGGGGAGCATCGGCGCCCTGCTCGACCACGCCGTCGTCGTCGCGGCGAAGACCCTCGGGGTCCCGTACGCGAAGATCCTGGAGCTCCTACCGGGCGGAGACGCGATGCTCCTTCGCGCGGGCGTCGGCTGGAAGGAGGGGCTGGTCGGCCAGGCGCTCGTCGGGACGGCGCGGGCTTCTCAAGCGGGCTTCACGCTGGCGTCGGCGGAGCCGGTGGTGGTCCAGGATCTTCGCACGGAGACGCGGTTCCACGGGTCGTCGCTCCTGGCCGACCACGACGTCGTCGCAGGGATGAGCGTGGTGATCCACACGGCCGCTGGCCCGTTCGGGGTGTTCGGGGTGCACACCACCTCCGAGCGCCGCTTCACGCGCGAGGATGTCGCCTTTCTCCAGGCCGTCGCGAACATCGTGTCGACCGCTCTCGACCGAGACCGGGTCTCGAAACAGCTCGAGGACGCGCGACGCAAGGCAGCGCTGCGCGAGCGCCTCGCGGACGTGGGCGCCCTCGCGGCGAAGATCGTGCACGACATCGGGAACCCGCTCGCCGGTTTGTCCATGTCCGCGCAGAACGTCCAGCGGCGGCTCGAGCGGGGGGCCGACCTCACGGCGGATGCGATCGGTCGTCCGATCGATCGCATCCTCAAGACGGCCCGGCGGCTCGACGGCCTCGTGTCCGAATTCAAGCAGTTCCTGCGTCACCAGGATCTCGACCTTCAGGACGTCGAGATCCCCGACCTCCTCCGCGAGATCGTCGACTTCTGGAAGGACGAGGCGGACGCGCGGGAGATCGAGATCGTGATGGATCCCGTGGTCGATCTTCCGGCCATCAAGGCCGATCCGCAGCAGATCCGGCGCATTCTCGACAACCTGGTGAAGAACGCGATCGAGGCGATCGACGCGGGTCCGGGCGAGGTCCGGCTCAAGGCCGAGCTTCTCGATTCCGAGAAGGTTCGTCTCAGCGTCGACGATTCCGGGCCGGGAGTTCCCGAAGGCGTCGACGTGTTCGCGCTCTTCGAGACGACGAAACGCGAAGGAACCGGCCTCGGGCTTCCCATCGTGAGGCAGATCGCGGCCGCGCATGGGGGCGGACTCGAATTTGCTCAGCTGGAGCCCCATGGAACACGGTTCGTCCTGGAGCTCCCGGTTCGTGGCCCGACGTCCTTGTAGCGCGATCTCGGTCCTGCTGCTCGACGACGAGGATGCCTTCCGCGAGAGCCTCGCGGAGAACCTTCGTATGGACGGCCATGAGGTGCATGAATACCGTGCGCCCGGCGAGGTGCCTCTGGAGGCGCATGCCGATCGGGTCGGCATCGTGGTCACGGACTACGAGATGCCGGGGGCGGACGGCATCGCGTTCGCGGATGCCGTTCATTCGCGCAACCCGGAAATGCCGGTCGTGCTCATTACCACGCATTGGACACAGACGATCCAGCAGAGCATCGACGCCCGTCCCTGGCTGCATCTGCACGCGAAGCCGGTGTCGTACGAGGAGTTGCACGTCCTGGTCCATCGCCTCGCCGGGTCGTGGTCGCACACCTCGGGCCAGCGGGCCTGAGCGGCCGAGGGCGCCGTCCACCCGTCCACCCGTCCACCCGTGCGTCACGAGCCGCAGGGCGCGAGCGCGCCCGCGGTCCGACCGCGCGGAACCATCCTTGACAAAGATGAAAGGGTTAGTTGCCCCCAGTCCGGGCGCAGGGTAGAGGTCCCGACATGCCCCGCTCGGCCGCTGCCGAAATGGGTGCCCCTTGTCCGGGGCGCGCCGTCGCCGTCGAGCGCTACCGCGATACCTGGGTGCACCATCTGGTCGGCATCGCCCGGGACCTCAGCCTCCGGGTGATCGATCGACTCGAGAGTGAGTGCGGTTACGACGAGATCCGGCCCAGTCTCGGGCCCTTCATCACGCTCGTCTGGCGTGAGCCCCGTCCGCTCACGGAGCTCGCCCAGCAGCTCTCGATCAGTCGTCAGGCCTGCAGCAAGGTCGCGCGACACGCCGAACGATCCGGCTACGTCGAGCGGGTCGACGGGCGAGACGGTGTGCGGGCGCAGCGCGTGCGGCTGACCGACCGGGGACGCGAGCTCGTGGAAGACAGCGTGCGCTTGATCTTCGAAGCCGAGACGTTCTACGCGGAGCGGATCGGTGTTGCGCGGTTGCGTCGCTTCAACGCGGCCTCCTCGTCGCTGTTCTTCGGTCTCGGTCTTCAGAATCAGACGGACGCCGGGTTCGGCGACGCCGCTCGGCGATCGATCGCCGTCGTGCCGCTCGTCGCGGCGCGCGTCGAGGAGGATCTTCTCGAGGCGGTCCGCGCGAAGGGCCACGACGGATTGCAGCCCTCTCATGCGCGACTCATCTCTCTCATCGGGGACGGGGAGAGGAGCGTGTCCGAGATCGCACGCCTACAGGGGGTGAGTCGTCAAGCCACGGGCGCGACCGTCCACGGCCTCGAGTCTCTGGGGTACGTTCGGCGCGACACCCACGAGACCGACGGTCGGGCCGTTCACGTGCGTCTCGCCGAGCGTGGCGACGAGCTGATCCGAGACTCCCTCGAAGCGCTCGAGGAGCTCGAGGGGGGCTTCCACGAGATGCTCGGCTCGCGGCGCTTCGCCGATCTCGTGAACGTGGCCGCGGAGCTGCACGGCGTGCTGACTCTCGAGGAGGAGCTCGCCGCGCTCGACGACGGACGCCCCGCGG